>NZ_JBWKKH010000016.1:30282-112371 GCF_056431645.1 Saccharopolyspora sp. NPDC045839 | reverse complement strand
GTTCGGTGCTTCCCGAGGACCGGGTCGTTCCAGGAGGGTTTCCTGTCACCGCCCCGTCGGAGGATTCCGGGAGCGTGGTGGGGTGCGGTTTTCGCGAGAACCCGCCACCCCGCCCTCACGGGCAGCGCCGGTTTCGCGCGAAAACGCCAACTTCACCCGGACGGTGGTGCGTACTCGTCGAGGGCGCGTGTGACGAACCAGGACGCCGCGCCGAGGTAGTTCTGCGGGGCGAGCAGCTCCCGCACCGCCTCGGCGTCCACATCGGACTCCCGGAGCTCGGGTGCGCCCGCGAGCAGCTGGTCGAACGTGCCGCGCCCGGCGGCGGCCTCGGCCGAGATCCGGGCCAGCACCTGCTTCGCGCGGGCCTTGCCGAGCACCGGTGCCAGCGCGACGTTGACCCGCTCGGCGACGATCGCGCCACCGGTCTGGTGCAGGTTCTCCAGCATCCTGGCGGGGAACACCGCGAGGCCCTCGGCCAGTTCGGCGGCAGTGTGCGCCGCGCCGCCGGCCGCGCGCAGGCAATCCCGCAACGGCTGCCACTCGGCATGCCAGGCCCCCGCCGGACGTTCGTCCTCGGCGAGCATGCACTGGGCCAGCACCCCCGCCGCCGGGGCGACCTGCCGCGCGGCGGCCACGACCAGCGTCGACAGCACGGGATTGCGCTTCTGCGGCATCGCCGACGAGGCCCCGCGCCCGGCCGGGCCCGGCTCGGCGGCCTCGCCGACCTCGGTGCGGCACAGCACCTGCACGTCCACGCCGAACTTGCCCAGCACCCCGGCGACGATGCTGAGCGCCCAGCCGAGATCCGCCAGCGGCACCCGCTGCGTGTGCCACGGCACGGCCGGCACCGCGAGCCCGAGTTCTCCCGCCATGCCCTCGACGAGCTCGCCCACGAGATCGGCGCCGGTGGCCGCCTGCGCATATGCCGCGTAGGCGGCGGCGGTGCCGCCCGCGCCGCCGAGGGACACCGGCAGCCCCTCGGTGCGCAGCCGGTGCACCCGGCGGCGCGCCTCGCCGACCCCGGCCAGCCAGCCGGCGGCCTTGAGCCCGAACGTCGTCGGCACCGCGTGCTGCGTCAGCGTCCGGCCGGCCATCGGCGTGTCCCGATGCCGCTCCGCCAGCTCGGCGAAGGCGTCCGCGCAACGGTCCAAACAGGACTCGATCTCGGCGAGCGCCCGCCTGGTGACCAGCATGGACGCGGTGTCCAGCACGTCCTGACTGGTGCAGCCGCGGTGCACGTGGTCGGCGGCCGCCGGGCTTTCCGCGGCCACCAGCGAGGTCAGCGTCGACACGAGCGGCACCACCGGGTTGGCGGCCTCGCGCGCCCGCACGGCCAGCTCGCCGAGGTCGAACCGCTCCGGCCGCGCCACCGACTCGATCACCGCGACCGCGGATTCCGGGATCACCCCGAGCCGCGCCTGCACCCGAGCCAGCGCCACCTCCACCCGCAACATCGCCGCCAGCCACGCGCCGTCGGAGGTCGCGGCGTGCACGGGAGTACCCGCCCACACCGGGGAAAGCAGGCCCGCATCCAACCCGGGGCTCATCGGGCCGCCCCCTCACGCGCCTGCCGCGGCGCGCTGGTCGGCAACCAGGCGAGCGGATTGTGGTAGTCGGCGTACAACGCGGCCCGCCGCGGGCCGGGCTCGCTGCGCGGCACCGACAGGCACGCCCGCGCGACGCTGTCCGCGTCGGCCAGGCTCACGGAGTTCACGCCGGGCCGCGCCCCGGCCGCGGTCACCCAGTGCACGGCCTCGGTCGGCACCCCGAACGCGAAGCGCCGCGGATGCGGCCGGCCGGCGGCGTCGATCAGGTGGTACGGGCGGCGCGTCACCGCCAGCCCACCGGTCCGGAAAGCACCGTCCGAATCGGCGATCCGGTACGCCACGCACTGCCCGGTCCGGCGCAGCCAGCTCAGCAGCGGATCGGCAGAACGCCCCAGGTCCGGCTCCGGCAACCGGGCCTCGATCAGCGTCGTCACCGGCACCGGCGGCGCCGCCACGTCGCGCGCGGAGACCACGAACGACGCATCCACGGCCGACACCCGCATGCCAGGGCCGAGCACGTGCACCACGCCCGCCTCGATCAGCGCGATCAGCTCGGCGATCCGCCGCGCCGGCGGGCCGATCGACAGGAACGCGTTCTCCCCGGTGTACCAGCGCTGCACCTCGTCCCGGTAGGAGCCGCCTGCGATCCCGCCGTGGTCGATGACCAGCCGGATCTCGTTGCGCAGATCCCGCAGCACGTCCAGCGCCGCCTTCAGCGGCCCGGCGACGTTGCCCAGCTCGGCCTCGACAAGATCGCGTTCCAGGTGCTCCAGCAACCAGCCGTGGAACTCGTCGCGGTCGGCGAAGACCCGCCCGGCGCAGGGGCGCGTCACCCGGTCCCAGTCCCACCACTCGCCCAGCGGCACGCCGTAGCGGCGCAGCACCCAGCGCTCGGCGATCTCGTCGTCGATCGCGCGCAGGTAGTCCCGGCGGAAGACCCGGGCGGTGCTCGCGCTGCGATGCTGCCCGATCCAGGTCGTGTAGTACACCGCGCGGACCTCTTTGGACACCAGCGGCCACACGTCGCCCAGGAAACCCGGCGCAGCACCCTCGGCGGCCCGCTGCTGAAGCCCGGCGATCACCTCCGGCGTCAGGAACAGCGGTTCATGCCGCCCCGACACGCCCTTCTGGTTTCGCCCGCGCGCCTGGTACGGCACGCCCCGGCGCGAACCGGCGTACAACACCGGCTCGCGGCCGGAGGGGATGTAGCGCAGCTTCCCGCCGGCCGGCACGAACCGGCCGCCGCGCCCGGCGGTCAGCAGCGCCAGGTAGTCGAAGAAGTTCAAGCCCAGACCGCGAAGCCCGACCGGCTCGCCAGGGACGATCGACGAAAGGTCCACTTCGGACGGATTGCTCGGCGGCACGTAGCGCAACCGGTACCGCCGCGCGAACTCAGCGAGATCGCGCGGCGCACCGGCGGACTCGGCGTCGACGTGCCCCTGCGCGAGCACCACGGCATCCGCGGCCAGCACGCTGCCGTCGGCGAGCCGGACCCGCTGGTGCTGCGCGTCGTCCTGCAGCGCGACGGCGGTCTCGGCGTGCAGCCGTACGGTCACGTTGGGTGGCGCGGTCGCGATCACGTGGTCCAGGAACCACGCCAGGTAGCGGCCGAACGAGGCGCGCGTCGGGTAGTCGTCCGGTCCGAGCGGCACCTCGTCCGGATCGGCGCGCGCCCACTCGTGCAGGCTCGGCCCGGGCCGGATGGGCCCCTCGCACTCCACGCTGTCGTCGGTGAACACGGTGACCTGCGAGGCGACCGTGTTCATCAGCAGCAGCGAGCTCTGCCCGGTCCACCACACCCGGCCACCCGCACCCACGTGCGGATCCACCAGGTGGACCTCGACCGGCTCCGCCGGGCCGACGAGTTCGCGGCTGTTGGCACAGATCCGCTCCAGCACCATCAGGCCCCGCGGGCCCGCACCGATCACGCAGATCCGCATCGGAGTTCCCCTCGATCGCACGGCATCCTCGAATCTCCCGGCCGACAACGCACCGCCCGATTCAACGCCCGCGAGCATGCCCCGCGCAGCACGTCTTTCCGTGATATCGCGCGGCAAATCAGCCCGCCACCACGACAATCACGTGTTCCCGCGATGCCCCTCGACGAAGCGGTCGATTAGAAAGATGTTGCACGACAGAACGTTTCGTCCCGGCGTCGGCTGCGGCGCGCCCCTCGCGATGAGGTGTCGATGAAACCATTGGTGCAGAAGTACGGCGGCACCTCGCTGAGCACCGCCGAACACGTTCGCCGGGTGGCGGAGCGCATCGACGCCGCCCGGCAGACCGGTCGCCCGACGGTCGCGGTCGTCTCGGCCCGCGGCGACACCACCGACCGCCTGCTGGCCGACGCCAAGCAGCTACACCCGCACCCCGCACCGCGGGAAACCGACCAACTGCTGGCCACCGGCGAGGTCGCCTCGGCCGCCCTGGTGGCCACCGCCCTGCACCGCCGGGGCACCCGAGCCGTCTCGCTCACCGGCGCGCAGGCGGGCATCCGGACCACCGGGCCGCACGGCGCCGCCCTGATCGACACCATCGACACCCGGGCGGTGCGCGCCCACCTCGAACGCGGCTCCGTCGTGGTCGTCGCCGGCTTCCAGGGCATCGACACCACGGGGGAGCTGTTCACGCTGGGCCGTGGCGGCTCCGACACGACCGCGGTGGCGCTCGCCGCCGCACTCGACGCCCGGTGCGAGATCTACACAGACGTCGACGCCGTCTACACCGCCGACCCCAGGCTGGTTCCGCAGGCGCGTCCGCTGCCGGAGATCGCGGCGCCGCTGATGGCCGAGATGGCCTTCGCCGGAGCGCGGGTGCTGCACGCGCGAGCCGTGGAACTCGCCGCGGTCCGCAACGTGCCCCTGCTGGTGGCGAGCGCCATGCACGACCGCCCCGGCACCACGATCACCGGAGGGAGCCCCATCGGCATGCTGGAGAAGGAAGGCTTCGTCGCCGCGATCACCCACGACGCGGACATCGCCCGGTTCACCATCCGGCTCGACCCCGACGACCCGGAACGCCCGCACCGGGCGCTGCACGCCATCGCCGACCAGGTCATCCCGGTCGACCTGGTGACCTGGGCGGACGACCGGCCGGCGCTGAGCTTCACGGTCGCCGGCACCGCCGTCCACCAGGTGCGGCGGCAGGTGGAACTGGCCGTGCCGAACGGCGGCCGCGACGTGGCGGTGCAGCGCGAACTCAGCAAGATCTCCTTGCTGGGCACCGGAATGCTCACCCGGCCGGAATACGCCGTACGGGTGCTGCGCACCCTCGAACAGCTGGGCGTGCCCGCGAACTCCTTGCACACCAACCAGTTGCGCGTCTCGGTGCTGGTACCGGCCGAGCACACCGCGGCGGCGGTGGCCGCGCTGCACGACGAATTCGAACTGGACCGACCCCGCCCCGATCCCGTCCCCACCTCGTGAACAGGAGGACCCGGTGTCCACCACCCGATCGTTCGGCGCGCAGCTGAGGCTCCGGCGGATGTCGCGAAACGGCGACGACCGCCTGCTCCTCGTGCCGATGGACCACTCCGTCACCGATGGCCCGTTACCGACGCCCGGCGGCCCGGCGAACCTCACGCCACAGCTGGCCGCCAACGGCGTCGACGCGATCGTGCTGCACAAGGGCGCGCTGCGCTACATCGACCCGGCGGCGTTCGTGAACATGTCGCTGATCGTGCACCTCAGCGCCAGCACGGCGCACGCGCCGGACCCCGACGCCAAGTACCTCGTCGCCAGCGTGGAAACCGCGCTGCGGCTGGGCGCCGACGCGGTGAGCGTGCACGTCAACCTGGGTTCGACGGAGGAACGCCGCCAGGTCGCCGACCTCGCCGCCGTCGCGGAGGCGTGCGACGCCTGGAACCTGCCGCTGATGGCGATGATCTATCCGCGCGGCCCGCAGATCATCGACCCGCGCGACGTGCGGCTCGTCGCGCACGCGGCCACCCTCGCGGCCGATCTGGGCGCGGACCTGGTCAAGACCGTCTACCCGGGCACGGTCGAGGCCATGGCCGAAGTGGTGGACTCCTGCCCCGCGCCGATCGTCGCGGCGGGCGGCCCGCGCGTCGACGACGAAGCGAAGGTCCTCGCCCACGTCGAAGGGGTGCTGCGCGCAGGCGCGGCAGGCGTGGCGATGGGGCGCAACATCTTCGAGGCCCCGGACCCCGGGGAGCGGGCCCGCCGGGTGGCGGCGCTGATCCACCCCGCCCGCGAGTTCACCGACGACCTGGTGCCGGAACTGGCCTCCTGACCAGCCCGGCCCCACCCAGCGCGGGGGACCGCCTGCGCAAACCGAGTTCCGCCAACAGTCACCGAGACCTGACCGAGGAGCGCGTGATGAGACTGACGTGGTTGGACATCCGAGGTGTCGACGCCGAGATCAAGACCGCCATCGTCGAGGAGGCGGTGCACCAGCGGGTGAGCGCCATCGTGGCCGACGAGCCCGGCGAACTGGTCGACCTGCCGCCGACGGTGCGCAAGGTGCTGCTGCCGCGCGGACCGCTGCCCGACGACCTGGGGCCGGCGGACGTGGTGATCGTCGACCCGGAGCGCCACGGCGACCCGGCGGTGCTGGCGGCCCGCCACCCGGGCGTCGAGTTCGGGCCGTTCGTGGAGATCGTCGACGCGCCGACGCTGGAGGTCGCCTGCCAGGCGGCGCGCACCCAGCGGTGGAGCGTGCTGTGGTTCCGCGACCCGACGAAGATCCCGCTGGAGATCGTGCTCGCCGCCGCGGCCGGCGCCTCCGGCAGCATCGTCACGGTCGTCGAAGACGTGGAGGAGGCCGAGATCGTCTTCGGCGTCCTGGAGCACGGCTCGGACGGCGTGCTGCTCAAGCCGCAGCGCGTCGGCGACGCCACCGACCTGGTCGCGGCGTCCGCGGGCGGCTCGGCCGACCTGGAGCTGACCGAGCTGGAGGTGGTGCGCACCGAGCACGTCGGCATGGGCGAGCGGGCGTGCGTGGACACCTGCACCTACTTCCGCGAGGACGAAGGCATCCTCGTCGGCTCCCACTCCAAGGGCATGATCCTCTGCGTCAGCGAAACGCACCCGCTGCCGTACATGCCGACCCGCCCGTTCCGGGTCAACGCCGGGGCGATCCACTCCTACACCGTGTCCCACCAGGGCCGCACCAACTACCTGAGCGAGCTGAAGTCGGGCAGCAAGGTGCTCGCGGTGGACACCAAGGGCCGCACCCGGGTGGTCACGGTCGGCCGCGTCAAGATCGAGAGCCGTCCGCTGATCTCGATCGAGGCGATCAGCACCACGGGCCAGCAGGTGAACCTGATCCTGCAGGACGACTGGCACGTCCGGGTGCTGGGTCCGGGCGGCGTGGTCCTCAACAGCACGGAGCTCAAGCCGGGCGACCGGCTGCTCGGCTACCTGCCGGCGGAGGACCGCCACGTCGGCTACCCGATCAAGGAGTTCTGCCTGGAGAAGTGATCCGACGCAGGTGAAGGGCCCTCGCCACCGGCTCCCGGCGGCGAGGGCCCTTCGCTGCGTGGGGGTGGGGTGACAGGAAAGTTCCCATGCTGTCAGCCAGGCCGCGGGCGGGGCGGGTGACAGGAAAGTTCCCATGCTCACAATCGGCAGTACACAACCAAGTTGTGTACAACTGAATTTCGAGCTACCTTGTCCGTGTGGATGAGTCGAGGTTGGCGTTGGACCGGCAGGTCTGCTTCGCGCTGTACAGCGCTTCGCGGGCGTTCACCGGCCTGTACCGGCCGGTCCTGGAAGAGCTCGGGCTCACTTACCCGCAGTACCTCGTGATGCTGGTGCTGTGGGAGCACGAGTCGGCGACGGTCAAGGAGCTCGGCGCCGCCCTGCGGCTCGACTCCGGCACCTTGTCGCCGCTGCTGAAGCGGCTGGAGGCGCGCGGCCTGATCACACGTCAACGCAGCTTCGCGGACGAGCGGTCCGTGGCGGTCGCGCTGACGGCGGACGGTGCGGAAATGCGGGTGCAGGCCCGGTGCATCCCGGACCGGATGGTGGCCGCGACCGGACTGCAGGTCGACGAGCTCGTCCAACTGAAGTCCACATTGGAACGCCTGACGGCCGCCCTGGATTCGGCGGCGCAACAACAGGCGGAAGACAAGCGGGAGGGTCAGCGATGACAGTGCTCTACACGGCCGAAGCGACGGCGACCGGCGCGGGCCGGGACGGCCGGACCCGGTCCTCGGACGGCGTCCTGGACCTCGACCTCGCGGTGCCGAAGGAGATGGGCGGCTCGGGCGGTGCGGTGACCAACCCCGAACAGCTCTTCGCCGCCGGATACGCGGCGTGCTTCCACGGCGCGCTCCAGGTGGTGGCGCGCCGCGCCAAGGCCGACATCGCCGATTCGTCGGTCACCGCCCAGGTCGGCATCGGCCGCAACGACGCCGGCGGATTCGGCCTCAGCGTCGGCCTGGTCGTCGACCTGCCGGGCGTGCCGCGCGAGCAGGCGCAAGAACTCGTCGCCGCTGCGGACCAGGTCTGCCCGTACTCGAACGCGATCCGCGGCAACGTCGAGATCGAACTGCGGGTCGCCTGACTCAGGAGAACAGCACGTAGAGCAGGCCGGAGCTGCCGGCGAGCACCGCCAAGACGGCGACCGCCGCCGGCAGCACCCCGCCGGGCAGCGAGGTCTCGGCATGCAGCCTGCGTTCGCCCCGGAGGTGCCGGTGCCAGACGAGCCAGCTGATGGCAAGCCCGAGCGGCAGGGTGAGCACGGCACAAACCGCTGCCGCGACGACGCTCTCGTGCGCGAGGAGCCGCAGCAGCACCAGCATCCCGACGACGAACGCCAGCGCGGTGCGAAGCCACGCGAGGGTGGTCCGCTCGACCTGCAGCCCCGGATCCCAGGGCCCGTCGGGGCGCGTCACGTCAGAACCCGGTCACGAACAGGAGCACGCAGGCGGCCACGCCGATCGCGCCGAGCCCGTAGCCGAGGACCGGCGCCAGCCGCGGCGCAGGCAGCGGGCGGCCGCGCCGCAGCGCTCGCTCGGTGGTCCACCAGCGCGTGAAAGCCGTTGCGCTGCAAAGCACTCCGGCGAGCAGCAGCAGGACCGCCAGCGCGGTCCGCAGTGGACTCGGCTGACCGGTGGCCGCGCTCAGCGCCTCGACGCCGACGCCACCGGCCATCAGCGCCAGCGCCGTGCGGATCCACGCCAGGAAGGTGCGCTCGTTGGCCAGGGTGAACCTCGGGTCGGGATCGGAGCCGTCCCGGTACAGCCGCCGTGGCCATCGCGAATCGCAGTCTTCTCGGTCGGTCGCCATGGGGTCACGGTAACCCGAACGGCGGTACGGCGAGAGCGCGTGTTCCGCAGGTCACGGCACGCGTCGGGCCCCGCACGCGGCGGGGCCCGACAGCAGCCTCAGAACGAGAACACCTTGCCGGTCGCGGCTCCGGCGACGCATTCGTTCGAGTAGGTCTTCTCGAAGGTGACCGGCTTGCCCTGCCACCTGCCCTGCGCGGTGAGCGTCACCGGTCGGTACACCAGCGGACACGTGGAGTTACCGGTGCTGAGCAGGCTGAAGTCGCCGTTGACGTCTCTGAGCGCCGAACACGCGTCTTGCGCGTGCGGATGCGAGCCGCCGGCGGGCTCGCACATCAGGAACGCGCTCCGGAGGTCGTCGCGGCCTTCGCCGCGGACCGAGAGGTTAATCATGCTGCCGTGCGCGGCCGACGCGGGTTCCGCGTGGGCGAGCGCCGGGGCCAGCGCGGTGCCGGCCAGCGTGGCGGCGGCGAGCAAGGTTCGGCCGATGAGCCGTTTTGCAGCCATTTCGTCAATCCTCCTGGGTTGGTGAAGCAGACGATTCGCTTCTCTTTATCGCCGAGGCCGAGCGAAATGCGGCAGATGCGACGGCGGATCACTGAAACGTGGTTCGCCCGAACCGGTTTCCATCACGACCCGTCACGAAAAGGCGTTGCCCCGCAGGGCGGGAAGTCGCCCACAAGCGGTGCCCTGCTCAATAAGGTGGTGGACCTTTTGTCGATCACTGGTCATTGTGGTGCGGAACCACGTGACGCCGGGCGGCTCTCCGGTGTCCGCAACAGACGGGAGACCTGATGGCGACGGTACCTGCGGGGCCGGACACCGCCACGGTGCGCAAGGCGGCGTTCGCCAGCGCGGTGGGCAACACCATCGAGCTCTACGACTTTCTGATCTACGGCACCGCCGCGGCCGTGGTGTTCAACAAGCTGTTCTTCCCGGCGGGAGACCCCTGGGTGGGGGCGTTGCTGGCGTTCGCCACCTTCGGCGCGGGCTTCCTCGCCCGGCCCCTCGGCGCGGCGGTCATCGGGCACTTCGGCGACGTGGTGGGCCGCAAGCTGATGCTGGTCATCACGCTGAGCGTGACCGGCGTGTGCACGGCAGCGATCGGGCTGCTCCCGACCTACCAGCAGGTCGGGGTCTGGGCGCCGGTGATGCTCGTGGTGCTGCGGCTCGTGCAGGGCTTCTTCCTCGGCGGCGAGCAGGGCGGTGCGGTGCTGATGGCCGTCGAGCACGCGCCGCCGCACCGCCACGGCTGGTACGGCGGGTGGACCTTCCTGGGCTCCCCGAGCGGCATGTTCCTGGCCACCGGGGCGTTCGCCGGCGCGACCGCGATCTCCGGCGACGCGTTCCTGACCTGGGGCTGGCGGATCCCCTTCCTGGTGAGCCTGGTGCTCGTGGGCGTCGGCCTGTACGTGCGGCTGCGGCTGGCCGAAAGCCCGGAGTTCGCGAAGATCCGGGAACGCGGACAGCGGGCCCGCCTGCCGGTCGCCGAGGCGTTCTCCAGCTCCTGGCGGCAGATCGTGCTGTCGGCGGGTGTCAACCTCGGCTTCAACACGTTCATCTTCATCCTGACCACGTTCCTGCTGACCTACGGAACGGAGAAGCTCGGCGTCACCCGCGACGTGATGCTGCTCGGCAGCCTGTGCGGATCGGCGGCGCAGATCGCCGGAATCCTGCTGTTCTCACACCTGTCCGACCGGCTCGGCCGCACCAAGGTGATGCTCGGCGGCGGCCTTTTCCTGGCGCTGTACGCGTTCCCGATGTTCTGGCTGCTGGACACCGCGAACCCGGCGCTGATCGTGCTGGCGATGACGCTGGGATACGCGGGCTCGGCGGCGGTCTTCGGCCCGATGGCGGCGTTCTGCGCGGAACTGTTCGCCACGAAGGTCCGCTACACCGGCGTGTCCCTGGGCTACCAGAGCGGCTCGGTGCTGGGCGGCGGGCTGTCGCCGGTAGTGGCGACGGCACTGCTGACCGCCTCCGGCGGAGCGTCCTGGCCGATCGCGGTCTACCTGGTGATCGGCGCCCTGATCACGGTGGCGTGCCTGGGCATCACCGGAGAACCGACCCGCTGGGCCCGCGAAGCGGAACCCGCGACGACCTGACCGGCCGCCACCGGGCCGGCTGGTGCCACCGGAACCAGCCGCCCGGCGGCGTCGAGACAGGCGCCGGAGTACTGAACCTTGGCTTGTCGTCACGGTGACGGAAAGCCCCCGCCTCAGACCGCCACGGGCCTCGGTGACAGGAAGGTTCCCATGCTGCCAAGCCGCAGGGCCGGATGACAGGAAGGTTCCCATCCTCGCGGCCGTCATGAGCCGTGGTGACAGAAAGGTTCCCTTGCTGTCAGACGACAGGAGGGGAACCTTTCTGCCAACTGACCGGGCTGGAAGTGACAGGAAGGTTCCCATGCTCGCGCTGCCGGGGCCGGGGTGACAGGAAAGTTCCCATGCTCGCGCTGCCGGTTAGTCGCCGTAGAGCTGGTCGATGATGTCGGCGTACTTGTCGTGGATCACCCGGCGCTTGAGCTTCAGCGTCGGGGTCAGCTCGCCGCCTTCGACGCCCCACTGCTGGCCGAGAATCCGGTAGCGCTTGACCTGTTCGGGCCGGTTCAGCCGTTCGTTCGCGGCCCGCACCGCGGCCTCCACTGCGGACCGGACCGCGGGATGCGCGGCGAGGTCGGCGCGGTCCCGGAAGGCGATGCCGCGCTCGCGCGCCCACTTCGGCGCGGTGTCCTCGTCGAGCACCAGCAGTGCGACGAGGTACGGGCGGCCATCCCCGAACGCCAGCGCGTGCCCGATCAGCGGATGTGCCGTGAGCGCGTTCTCCACCGCCGTGGGCGCGATGTTCTTGCCGCCGGCCGAGATGATCAGCTCCTTCTTCCGGCCGCTGATCGTGAGGAAACCGTCGGCGTCCAATACGCCGACGTCGCCGGTGCGAAGCCAGCCGTCGGCGTCGGCGGCCGGCCGGATCACCCCGTCGGGCTGCAGATATCCCGCGCACACCAACGGGCCGCGCACCAGCACCTCGCCGTCGGGCGCGGTGCGGATCTCCACGCCGGGCACGGCGCGACCCACGGTGCCGGGGCGGCGCGCACCGGCGGAGTTGGTGGTGGCGCAGCCGGTGGTTTCGGTCATGCCCCAGAGCTCGAAGATGTCCAAGCCGATCGTGCTGAAGAACTCCAGCAGGCCGGTGTCGATCGGGGCGGCGCCGCTGGACGGCCACAGGGCGCGGTCCAAGCCGATGCGGGCGCGCAGCGCCTGCTGGTTGGCGCGCTGTTCGGCCGGGATCTTCTGGAGCGCTGCGGCGAGCTTCTCCCAAATCCGGGGAACGCCGAAGAAGAGCGCAGGCCGTGCGTGGGTCAGCGCGGCCAGGATCCGGCTTTGATCGGCGCAGAAGTGCACGTGCGCGGCGTCGTGGATCGCGGCGTAGAGCCCGACCATCCGCTCCGCGATGTGCGCCAGCGGCAGGTAGCACAGGCGCGGTGCGTGCCGCTCAGGCTGCGTGATCTGGTGCAGCGCTGCCGCCGCGAAGCAGATGTTCCGGTGCGTGAGCACTACGCCCTTCTGCTCGCCGGTGGTGCCGGAGGTGTAGAGGATCGCGGCCGGGTGGTCCGGCGCGATTGCCGCCGCCGTCCGCTGCACCAGGTCCGGTTCTTCGCGCAAGCGCTGTCCGCCGAGCACCCGCAAGCGCTCCCAGGTGCGGAACCGGTGATCCGCGGACACCATCGCCGCCTCGTCCAGCACCACGACGTGCTCGATGGTGGACACGTTGCGCAGCACTTTGGACCAGCGCCGCAACTGGTCGGCGCCGTCGAGCACGACGACCCGGGCCCTGCTGTGCTGGGCGATGTAGTGCACCTGGTCCTGGCTGAGCGTGGGGTAGAGGGTGCTCGGCACCGCGCCGATGTGGGTCGCCGCGACATCGATCAGCCAGTGCTCGGCGCGGTTCGCCATCATGATCAGCATCGTTTGGCCTGCTTGCAAGCCCAATGCCGCGAGCCCGGCGGCCAGCTCGTGGACCTCGTGGCGCGCTTCGGCCCAGGTCCAGGCGCGCGGCTCGCGCCCGTTGTCGGTGAGCGCAGGGCGCTGCGGGAACTCCGCGGCGTTGCGCGAGAACAGCTGCGGGATGGTCGTCTCCGACGCGGCCGTGGCCCAGGCTTCCGAGGCGCTCATCGCATCCGGTCTCCCCTCCGCGCATGCTCGGGTGTGGCATGCGTCACGACGAGATGAAACCTCATGGGAGGTGTCGTTGGCCAGCGCCGAAAGCCGGAATCGGCCGCCCGATCCGGTCAATTCAGACGTGGTCGCGGATCACGTCGTTGACGGCGTGCTGGAATCCGTTGACCAGGACCTGGATGGTCAGCGGTCGCAACTGGTCGGTCGCCGCGCGGACCCGCTCGCGCTCATCTTCCGGTCGGCCGCGCTCGACGTAGGGGCGGAGCACGTTCGCGGCGAACAGTTCGCGCAGCTCGGTCGCGATCTGCGCGGTGTGCCGCTCCACGATTCCCTTGGCCTGCAACAGCATTTCCAGCGGCAGGTCGAGGTCCAGGATCTGCAGGCCGACGCCCAGCATCGCCGGGCTGGGCAGCCGGAGCCGCGTCGAATCCGGAATCCGTTGCAGCATTCCGAGTTCGATGAGCTGCTCGACCAGCCGGTCGTCGAGGTGCCGGCCGGCGCGGCGATCGAGCTCGTGGCGCTCCAAGTCCTCGGCGTGGTCGTCCGTCCACGGCGCGATCAGCGCGCGCTGCAGCGCGAGCTCGTCCGGCGAGGCATCGGCCGGGATGCGCTCCAGGTGGCGTTCGATCGCCGACAGCGTGAAGCCGAGTGCCTGCAGTTCGCGGATCAGGTCCAGTCGGGCCAGGTGGTCGCCGCCGTAGAGGCCGAGCCGACCGCGCAGCCGCGGCGGCGGCAGCAGGCCGCGCGAGGAGTAGAACCGGACGGTGCGCACGGTGACTCCGGCGCGGGCGGCCAGTTCGTCGATGGTGAGCTCTTCGTCCGCAGTTCGGAGCATGGCCGCAACGTTACTCCTCGACCGCTGTAACACCAACGGTGTCTCATCGATGCTGTGATCCCGGCTGTCTGGGTTCAAGCAGGTCGGGCGACGTTCTTGCGAGTTCTGATCACGGTGTCCGAAGGTGCCCGCCGCCCGCTGTCCGCCCAGGGCCTTGGTCGGTCGTGCGGATGGCCTGCACTCGCGTCCGCGAGAGCAGGCCATCCGCACGAAGTCCTAGCCGACCCGCAGCGTCGGGGCCTCTCGTCCTCGTTCGATGTCCGGGCCGCGGTAGAACCCTTCCGGGATCTGCGCGAGCCTGGACGGGTGCACCTGCGGTCCGAGCCCGTAGAACTTCTGGAAGCTCATGATCAGCGGTCGCCACGCGTCCGGGTCGATGCGGTCGCTGGTTCCCTCCATGCGGATCTGCTCGTGCACGTGCACGCGCTGGATGCGCACCTCGAGGACCACGATCCCGCCGCGCTGCGCCTCGTCGTCCTCGGCCACCGGGTGCTCTGCCTCGACGACGGCTTCCATCGCCACCGGGCACTCGGCCACTCGCGGCGGCGACACCGTTTCGGAGGCGACCGGCGTAAGTCCCGCGCGGCCGAACTTGTCGTGCTCGGACCGGTAGCCGCTTTCGTACTTGTAGGGCGGAACCGGATCCGAACCCGTGGTCAACGCCAGCCGGTCAACGGCGGACACGAGCGAATCGGACGGCAGGTTCAGAACGCATTCGCCGGTCCGCCGCATGTTCTGCATGGTCTTCGCGTGGGCGCTCATCCCGAGCATGCCTCGCCAGCCGAGCCAGAAGGCCGATGACATCGGGGCGAGGTTGGCGGATCCGTCTTCGTTCAGCGTGGAGATCAGCACTACCGGTGTCCCGAAGTAGAGGATGCCGGGTTCGATCCGGGTATGCGTCGAGGTTGTTGCCGTCATGCGATCCATCCTTGTGGCGGGAGTGCCATCGGGCTGGCGGCAATCGGACGTCTCGTTCCACGCGCCGACGGCACCACTGCGAGCGCTGCGTGGGAGCCGAGTGCGTGTTCCGTGTGCTGTGATGCATGTCTGCTCGGACCCGCCCCGAACGCAGGTCTTCCGGGGCAGGTCAAGGCCTTGACCGCTGTAACACCAACGGTGTAACACTAATTGCGTCGCGATACTTGTGGTGCGTGACACAGGCTGCGGAGAGGTGTGGCGTGACGGGAACAGGCGGGCCGCTGGCAGGGATCAAAGTCGTCGAACTCGCCGGGATCGGGCCGGCCCCGTTCTGCGCGATGCTGCTGTCCGATCTCGGTGCCGACGTGGTGAGAGTGGACCGGCCCACTGCCGCCGGAGGCAAGACCGACCTGCTCAACCGCGGCAAACGATCGGTGCAGGTGGACCTCAAGCACGAACGCGGCGCGGAGGCGGTGCTGGCGCTGGCCGAGCGGGCGGACGTGCTGCTGGAAGGACTGCGCCCCGGGGTCACCGAACGCCTGGGCGTGGGGCCGGAGCAGTGCTGGGCGGTCAACCCGAAGCTGGTCTACGGACGGATGACCGGCTGGGGTCAGCACGGGCCGCTGGCGCCGACCGCAGGGCACGACATCGACTACATCTCCCTCGGCGGCATGCTGCACGCCATCGGCCGTGAAGGCGGGCCGCCGCAGGTTCCCGCGAACCTGCTCGGCGACTTCGGCGGCGGCGCGATGTACCTGGCGGTCGGTGTGCTGGCGGCGCTGCTCGAAGCGCGCACCAGCGGTCGCGGGCAGGTCGTCGACGCGGCCATTGTGGACGGTGCCGCGCACCTGGGCACCATGCTGTTCAGCTTCCTGTCGACCGGCGGCTGGAAGACCGACCGCGGCACCAACCTGCTGGACACCGGTGCGCCCTACTACGACGTCTACGAAACCTCCGACGGCGAATACGTCTCGGTCGGCGCGCTGGAGCCGCAGTTCTACGCCGAACTGCTGGACCGGCTGGGGCTGGCGGGCGAGGTGCCCGACCGAGACGACCCCGCGAACTGGCCGGCACTGCGCGAACGGTTCGCCGCAACCTTCCGGCAGCGAACCAGGCAGGAGTGGGCCGAACTGTTCGCCGGCTCCGACGCGTGCGTCGCGCCGGTGCTGTCCATGGCAGAAGCCGAAACCCACCCCCACGTCGCGGCCCGGGAAACCCTGGTGCGACGCGACGGTGTCTTGCAGCCGGCACCGGCACCGCGCTTCAGCCGAACCCCGAACCCGCCGCCCGGGCCGGTCGCCGAGGCGGGCGCGGACACCGAGGAGGTGCTGCGGGAGTGGAAGGTCCCGCCGGAACTGCTCGAATCCGGTGCGTTCGGTTCGAGGGACCGATGAGCGGCGCCGCCGCGACCGCTCGCCGCGTGGGCGGGGGATGGCAGAAAGGTTCCCATCCTCGCACTCGCCGGCAACCGGCGCCCGGGCCCGAAACCGCGACCCGCCCCCGCCGGTCGGTGACAGGAAGGTTCCCATCCTTCCGTCCGGCTGGGGCCGTGGTGACAGGAAAGTTCCCTTCCTCTCACGCCCGGCGTGAACATCGAAAGGAGGCGTGAACCGATGCGCAGGGAATTGTTCGAGCCCGAGCACGAGGCATTCCGCGAGACGGTGCGCACCTTCGTCAACAAGGAGCTCGTGCCGCACGTCGAGGAGTGGGAGGCCGCCGGGGTCGTCAGCCGCGAGTCGTGGTTGGCCGCCGGAGCGCAGGGGCTGCTCGGCTTCGCCGTCGACGAGCAGTACGGCGGCGGTGGCGTCGACGACTTCCGGTTCAACGTGGTGTTCGACGAGGAACTCGTCGGCGCGGGCATTTCCGGCTTCGGCTCACCGCTGCACAACGACATCATCGCGCCGTACCTGATCAGGCTGGCCACCGACGAGCAGAAGCAGCGCTGGCTGCCCGGGTTCTGCAGCGGCGAGCTCATCACCGCCATCGCCATGACGGAGCCCGGTGCGGGCAGCGACCTGCAGGGCATCCGCACCACGGCGGTGCGCGACGGCGACCACTTCGTCCTCAACGGGCAGAAGACGTTCATCAGCAATGGCATCCTCGCCGACCTGGTGATCGTGGTGGCCCGCACCGACCCGGACGCCGGGTATGAAGGCATCAGCCTGCTGGTCGTGGAGCGCGGCATGCCCGGCTTCGAACGCGGCCGCAACCTCGACAAGATCGGCCAGAAGTCGCAGGACACCGCGGAGCTGTTCTTCAACGACGTGCGGGTGCCGGCGCGCAACCTGCTCGGCGAGGAAGGGCAGGGCTTCATCTACCTGATGCAGAACCTGCCGCAGGAGCGGCTGTCGATCGCGGTCGCCTCGGCCGCCACCGCCGAGAAGGTCCTGGGCATCACCAAGGACTACTGCCGCGACCGCACGGCGTTCGGCCGCCCGATCGGCAAGTTCCAGCACATCCGGTTCGAGCTGGCGGAGATGGCCACCGAGGTCGAGATCGGCCGGGTGTTCACGGATCGTTGCGTCATGGACCACGTTCGCGGTGAACTGGACAACGAGCACGCCTCGATGGCCAAGTGGTGGCTCAGCGAGCTGAACAAGCGGGTCGTGGACCGCTGCCTGCAACTGCACGGCGGCTACGGATACATGACGGAATACCCGGTCGCCAAGGCGTACCTGGATTCCCGGATCCAGACGATCTACGGCGGCACCACCGAGATCATGAAGGAAGTCATCGGGCGGGCGATGGGATTCTGACGGTCGTGGGCGCACGCGCCCACGAGAGAGGCAAGGCGCCATGGACTGGATCGTCGCCCCCGACGACGACGGGCGCGCACTGCCCGACGTCCTCCCATCGCTGCTCGGCGCGATGGACGTGGCCGGGTTCTCCGACACCATCGGGTTCCCGGCCTGCCGCACCGCGGGCGTGTTGCTGATCGACGGGCTCGGCCGGGACCTGCTGCGCGAGCACGCGGAAGACGCGCCGTTCATGGCCGGCCTGCTGACGTCGCCGCCGTTGAAGGCCGGTTTCCCGACGACGACGGTCACCAGCATCACCTCGCTGGGCACCGGCCGGTGCGCGGGCGAGCACGGTCTCGTCGGCTACAGCTTCGCCGAGCCCTCGGGCGGCCTGCTGCACCCGCTGAGCTGGGGAACCCACGGCACGACGGGTGATTCCGCCGGAGGCCGTCGGAGCCTGCTCGACCAGTGGCCGCCGGAACAGGCCCAACCGACGCCGACGATGCTGGAACGGGCGGCCGCAGCGGGCGTCGACGTCCGGACCGTCGTGCCTGCGGAATTCGCGAACACCGGGCTGACCAGGGCCGCTTTTCGCGGCGCGGATTTCCGGGGCATGCGCGCCCTGGGCGATCTCGCCGCCGAACTGCTCGCCGCGTTGGGCGCTGACGGCCCGGCGCTGTGCTACGGCTACCACGGTCACCTCGACTTCCTCGGGCACGTCCACGGCCCCGGCTCGTTGCCGTGGCGCCTGCAGCTGACGGTCATCGATCGCCTGGTGGCGATGCTGGCCGAACGCCTCCCGCGCGATGCGGTGCTGACCGTGATCGCCGATCACGGCATGGTCGAGATCGACCCCGGCGAGGCGGTCGACGCCGACACCGACCCGGCATTGCGAGCCGGTGTCCGGCTCCTCGGCGGCGAGGTCCGCGCCCGCCACATCTACGTCGAGCCCGGTGCGCTGGCCGATGTGCACGCCGCCTGGCGGGAGACGATCGGCGATCGTGGCATGGTGCTCACCGGCGAGCAGGCGATCGACGAGGGCTGGTTCGGCCCGGTGGTCGCCGACTCGGTGCGACCGCGCATCGGCGACGTGCTGGCGATCATGCGCGATTCCGGGGTGATCCGGTCGGTGATCGAGCCGGGGGAGTCCGCGCTGCGCGGTCACCACGGCTCGCTCACCTCGGCCGAACAACTGGTTCCGGTGCTGATGTTGGGCGGGTGAAGGGCGGATGCGCGACGAGGGATTGTTCGGGCCGCAGACCGTGACCTGGCAGCTGCACGCCGACCCGGCGATGTGGATCGCCGGGATCTGCAGCCTCTACCTGCAGGCGTTGCACCCGCGCGCGGTGGCGGCCGTCGTGCAGAACTCCCGGTTCCGGGAAGACCCGCTGGGACGCCTGATGCGCACCGGGAACTTCGTCGCCACGACGACCTACGGCACGACGGCCGAAGCCGAATCCGCGGGCGAACGGGTCCGCCGGGTGCACCGCACGCTCAGCGCGACCGATCGGAGAACCGGCGCCGAGATCCGCTTGGACGACCCGGACCTGCTGCGCTGGGTGCATTGCGCCGAGGTCGCATCGTTCGCCGGTGTCGTGCGGCGCGCGGGATTCCCGCTCACCGATGCGCAGCTCGACCGGTACTTCGACGAACAGCGCCGGGCGGCCGCCCTCGTCGGGCTCGACCCGGCGGAGGTGCCCGGCTCGACCCGCGCGATGGCGGAGTACTTCGAGCAGATCCGGCCCGAACTGCAGCGGACGGCCGACTCCGACCTGGTCTACGACTTCCTGCACCGGCCGTTCGCGCCGTGGTGGCTGCTGCCGGTGAACCTCGGCTACCTGCCCCTCGGACACCTCGCGTACTCGGTGCTGCCGGGGTGGGCGCGGAAGTTGCACGGCCGCCCGGCGTACCCGGCGCCGGTGGTCGCGGCCGGACTGTGCGGGTTCAGGACGACCGGCCTGGCGGTGCCGGACCAACTGCGCTTCCGCTACCCGGGCGATCACGTCCAGCGCGCGGTGGACCGCCTGGGCAAGGCGGCCATGCCGTCGATCAAAACCCTCGCCCAGCTGTGACGCGGCGAAAGCATGGGAACTTTCCTGCCACCACGGCGGCGGCCGGAGTGCCCGTCACTCCGCCCGCATGCAGCGCAGCATGGGAACTTTCCTGCCATTGCCGACGGCGTGGAGCATGGGAACCTTCCTGTCACCACGGCCCGAGTGGGGCCGCAGCATGGGAACCTTCCTGTCATCCGCGACGCCTGCGGCGAGGGGTCACTGCCGGAGCAGGAGGTTGGAGCCGTCGGCGAAGTCGATGGAGGCGAACGGGGCGCCGAAGAACGTTCGCCCCAACAGCACGTCGCGGATGCCGCGTACCGCGTTCGGGGGCTGCTCCCACCAGGTGACCAGGGGCGTTGCCGGTTGGTCGACGAATTGGGCCGGGATGACCACGGCCGCGCGGTGCGTGGTGGCGATCAACCAGGCGTAGCCGTTGCCCGCCGTCAGCATGTCGGCGACCTGCACGGCGAGCTGGCGCCCGGCAGCGGCCGTCGCCCACCCTCGAACCCCGCGATCATGCACCCACTCGTCGCCGAGGTGCTCGCCTCGCGCTACGAGCTCCGACGGCTTGAGGTAGTCCTCCGGCACTGCTTGATTGCACCTCGGAACGGGGTTGACCGGAATGTGCGGTGCCTTCACATTGCCGGCCACTGTGGATGCCAGAAAGCCGGGTCGCCGTTCGAAGACCCGGTGCAACGACTCGCCTTGGCGCAGCCAGCCCTGCGCAGCCAACTGCGCGAGTTCGTTCGGTGTTGCTACCAACTGCTGCCCCCATTGCCGCGTACCAGCCCGAGAACCCGGTTCGGATCGGTCTTCACCGGGATCCGGAGATCGAGCCGAGAACCATCGACGAAGTTGATTCGCAGGTAGGGGCGGTGGCGGTGTTCCTTCTCGTATCCAAGCCAGCGGAACTCGCGTTGCACGACGTCGCAGTTCACGATCTGGTCCGTTTTCACGCAAGCTCGTTCGACGATTTCGAGAGTGCGGGTCTGCCCCTTGTGGTCGAAGGCGCGTCCTTTGCCGTTGATGGCGGAGTTCATGGTTCCCGCGAAGTCGTCCGCGAGCCTGCCGACCGGGCCGGTGACCTTCATGACCGTGTCCATGGCTTTGTCCAGGACGTCGAGTGAGCCTTCGGGGTATTCGGGAAGCTCGAGCAGCGCCAACCGCTGTGGTGTGGCGACGAGGACTCCCGGTAGTGCCCCGGGGATGGCATCTCCTGCGGTACCCGTCATCCGGACGGCCAGTGTGTCGACACCCCGTGCCGACACCACAGCCGAGGGTTGACTGCGGTCGTCGGCGGGTTCGTCACCCCAGCTGATCAGCGCGTTGACGCGGAACGGCAGAGCTCCCACTTGGAACGCGGCGCGGGTGACGATGCTGCGACGCTTCTTGCCGTGCTCGTCGAGGCCACCGACCTCGAACAACGGAATGTGGTACGGGTCGGGAACCGCCCAAAGGATGGGCTCATCCGGCTCGCACCACGACGACCGCGCGCTGAGGATCAGGTGTTCTTGGTTCATTCAGCTCGCGGCTCCCGCCAGGTCACGAGAATCCCTTCTCCTGCGCAGCCTTGCTCTCCTCAGGCGAGAGCTGCCCGCTGATCCGCTGGTTGGCCTGGTCGTACATCTGCTTGGGGATCTCTTTGACCGCTTGTCCTTCGACGGTTTCCACAACGCCGGACAGTGCAGCCTTGCCCAGGCTGGTTTTTCCGCCGAGTGCCTCGCCGATCACCTTACCGCCGATGTTGGCGGCCAAGGCTTCCTCGCCGGTATTCCCCATCCCGTGACGGCCCATGAACAAGTTGCTGGTCTTGGAGGTGAAGCCCGTCGTGCCATCCGGGTTGGTGATCTCCTTGCTCTTGGACACCCGGTTGGCCAGGAACTTCTGCAACCCACCTTTGCCACGCATCTTGTTGAGTAGCTCTTCGAGCTTCTTCAGCCACTTGAAGAGCTGGGCCTGGATCTTGGCGACCTGCGTGGCGATCCGGCCACCGGTGATGCCGACCGACGCGGTGGTGGTCGCACCGGCCGCGCCCACCGAGGCGCCCGCGGTGATCCACGACGCGGCGAGCGCGGCGAGCCACTGGACGATCAGGCTGATGATCAGCTCGGTGAGGATGTTGATGACCATCTCGACGAACATGTCGAACATGTCCGCAATGCCGTCCAGGGTTTCCTTCAGCCCGCGGACGTCCTGCGCCAGGGCCTTGGTCCCGTCACCGAACTCGGTCATCTGCTTGCGGAAGGCGTCGCCGTCCTGGCCGACCCACGTCCCGGCGGTCGCCTCAGCGCGCTGGGGCTCCTGCTCGGCGACCGAGTCGAGCCACTTCGCGACGTCCTCCCAGCCCTTGCCGGTGGCACGCATCTGCTCGGGGTCGCCGATGGCCTGCTCGGCGATCTCGATCAGCGGCGTCATCACGATCGACACCAGGAAGCCGAGGCCGTTGTCCAGCAGCGCCTGGCCGGGATTGGACAGCAGGTCCATCTGTTCCTGGCGTGCCGCGATGACCGCGGAGGTCCATTCGGGCGCGGCGGAGCCGTCGGCGAGGCTGCCGCCGTTGGTGTTGGCGGCCGCGTCCTTCAGGTCGGAGGTGGCGCCGGCGATGGAGGAGCCGCGGGTCAGGGTCTGCTCGGCCCAGTTCTTGCGGGTGGAGTCGCCCTGGTTGAGCTCGGTGAAAGTCCCCGGGCCGGTCATCCTGCGAGCCCCTCTCCGGCCTTGTTCAGCATCTCGATGATCTGCTGCTCGGTCTCGCCGTAGTCCTTGACGGTGTCTTCGAGGGCCTGCTTGGTCTCGGTGAGGAACTGCTGGGCCTTCTGGGCGCTCTCCTGGCAGCCCTGCAGGGTTTCGAAGTACTTGTCGCTGATGCCGACGGCGTTGCCGATCGGACCGAAGCACTGGTCGTCGGTGCGCGCCTGCTCCAGAAGCTGAGAGAGCTGCCCGAACTTGTCGGCGAGGCTCTCGCAGCCGGAGCCGTGCTCGGTCAGCGTCCCGGGCGTCATCTGCAGATTGCCACCCACTGCGGCACTTCCCCTCAGCGTGATTTGACTGGTTGCCGACCCTACGTCGCGTTCGACGTTGATGAGAAGTATTCGGTTCCGCTCGTTTTGAGACGTCTCCCGCTTTCGTCCCGTTGTCTGCGGCGCTCGCCTCCGGACCTCGGCATTCGCGGCGGTGCGAGCATGGGAACTTTCCTGTCATCCGGCGGCCCGGAGGGTGTGAGGATGGGAACCTTCCTGTCATTTCTCGCCCGGCGGCGGCTCGTCTTGCGGTGGGAGTGACAGGAAGGTTCCCTTGCCCTGGTCACGGCGGGAGCCGAGGGCGATCCTGGTGCTGTGCGCGGTAGCGGAACATCTTGTCCACTTCTTGTATCTATGTTGTGAACAACCTAGGGTTCCCGATGACCGGAAGGGACATTCCGTAAAACGGAAGTAACCGGGAGGCTGAGCATGCAGTCGACCAGCACCGCGACCGAGCCGGCGCTCGACCAGGTCGTGCAGCGGTTCCACGCGGCACTGCCGCCCAACGCGGTGATCACCGACCCGCAGCGGCTGCGCACCTACGAATGCGACGGGCTGGCGAGCTACCGGGTCGTGCCGGCCTTGGTGGTGCTGCCGGAAACCGCCGAGCAGGTCCAGGAGATCATCCGGACCTGCGCCGAGCACCAGGTCCCGTTCGTCGCCCGAGGTTCCGGCACCGGACTGTCGGGTGGGGCGCTCCCGCACGCTTCCGGCGTGCTCGTGGTGACCTCGAAGATGCGGCGGATCCTGGAGATCGACCTGGCCAACGAGCGGGCCGTCGTCGAACCGGGCGTGATCAACCTCGACGTCACCAAGGCCGTCGCCGCGCAGGGCTACTACTTCGCACCGGACCCGTCCAGCCAGCAGGTCTGCTCGGTGGGCGGCAACGTCGCGGAGAACTCCGGCGGCGCGCACTGCCTGAAGTACGGCTTCACCACCAACCACATCCTCGCCCTCGAGGTCGTCACCCCGGACGGCGACATCGTCGAACTCGGCGGCAACGCGCGGGAAACCCCAGGCTACGACCTGCTGGGCGCCGTCATCGGCAGCGAAGGCACCCTCGGCGTGGTCACCAAGATCACCGTGCGGCTGCTGCGCAAACCCGAAGCGGTGCAGACCCTGCTGGCCGGGTTTCCGTCCACCGACGAGGCGGGCGCGGCGGTGTCGGCGATCATCGCCGACGGCGTCACCCCGGCGGCGATCGAGATGATGGACGCGCTGGCCATCGAAGCCGCAGAACAGGCCGTGCAGTGCGGCTACCCGGAAGGCGCCGGCGCGGTGCTGGTCGTCGAACTCGACGGCCCCGCGGCCGATGTCGAGCACACCTTCACCGAGGTGAAGCGGCACTGCGAGGCGCACGGCGCGTTCGAAATCCGGGTCGCAGCCGATGATCACGAACGCGCGATGATCTGGAAGGGCCGCAAGTCCGCGTTCGCCGCGGTGGGCCGCATCAGCCCCGACTACATCGTGCAGGACGGGGTGATCCCGCGGACTGCGCTGCCCGAGGTGCTCGGCCGGATCGCCAGGCTGTCCGCCGAATCGGGCGTGCGGGTCGCCAACGTCTTCCACGCCGGAGACGGGAACCTGCACCCGCTGGTGCTCTTCGACGATGCCGAGCCGGGCGCGAACGAGCGCGCCGAAGCGGTCTCCGGCGCGATCCTCGACCTGTGCATCGAGCACGGCGGCTCCATCACCGGCGAGCACGGGGTCGGCGCGGACAAGGTCAAGTACATGGGCCGGATGTTCACCGCCGATGACCTGGACACCATGCAATGCGTGCGCTGCGCCTTCGACCCGGTCGGAATCTGCAACCCGGGCAAGGTCTTCCCGACGCCGAGGCTCTGCGGCGAAGTGCCCGGGCCCCGGCGCGGCGTGCACCCACTGACCGAAGCGGGATTGGCGGACCAGTTCTGATGCCCACTACGACCAAGGACGCCGCGCACGGAGCACTGGTGGCCGCGCTGGGCGCCGATTGCGTGCGTGAAGCGACGGAGACCGACGCCGTGTCCGGCGTCCGCCCGCACTGGGTGGCCACCGTGGACGGAACGGAGCGGACGTCGGTGGCGATGAAGATCGCCGCCGAGCACGGCCTGCGGGTGGTGCCCAGGGGATCGGGCAGCAAGCTCGGCTGGGGCTGCGCGCCGGACGCCGTGGACCTGCTGCTCGACGTGTCGGCCGCGAGCGGCATCGTCGACCACGCCGCGGGCGACCTCGTGGTGCACGCCCTGGCCGGGACGCCGATCGCCGAGGTCAACAGCGCTGCCCGCGCCACCGGGCAGCAGTTGGCGATCGACCAGCCGCTGCCGACGGCGACGCTGGGCGGCATCATCGCGACCGGAACCGCAGGGCCGTCCCGGCACCTCTTCGGCGGGGTGCGCGACCTGCTGATCGGCATCACGGTCGTGCGGGCC
Source organism: Saccharopolyspora sp. NPDC045839 (assembly GCF_056431645.1). NCBI lineage: Bacteria > Bacillati > Actinomycetota > Actinomycetes > Pseudonocardiales > Pseudonocardiaceae > Saccharopolyspora > Saccharopolyspora sp. NPDC045839. The sequence goes on along the minus strand of NZ_JBWKKH010000016.1, from coordinate 87,424 downwards.
GACGGCACGGTGACCACGGCGGGCGGCAAGGTCGTGAAGAACGTCGCGGGCTACGACCTCGGCAAGCTCTACACCGGCTCCTTCGGCACGCTCGGGGTGATCACCGAAGCCGTGTTCCGGCTGCACCCGGTCGCCGCCGAGCACCGCTGGATCACGGTCACCGCCGACGAACCGGAAAGCGCCGCGACCGCCGCCGACATCGTCCGGCACTCCCAGGCGATGCCCACCGCGATCGAACTCGACCGGGCCGAACCAGGCGGGCCGATCACGGTCTGCGCGCAGCTCGAAGGCAGGCCCACCGCCACGCACGACCGCGCGGTCGAGCTGGCCGCCGCCATCGGGCACGGCGCGGAAGTGCTGGAGCAGGCCCCGTCGTGGTGGGGGCAATACCCGTTCGACCCGGCCGGCGGGATCGGTCTGCGCTTCGGCGCGAAGCCGACCGCGCTGCCCCGACTGCTCAGCGCCGTGCAAGACGCCGCCGCGGCGGGCCTGCCGCTGGCGATCCGCGGCGCCGCCGGACTCGGCGTGCTGAACGCCGGGCTGCCCGGCGACGCGGACGCAGCCGCTGTCGCCAACCTCGTCAAAGCGCTGCGCGCCAGCTGCGACTACGCGGTACTGCTCCGCGCGCCGCAGGACGCCGCGATCGACCCGTGGGGGCCGATCGAGCCCGGACTGCTGGCGCTGATGCGTCGCACCAAGGACCAGTTCGATCCGGAACACCGGCTCGCCCCCGGCCGGTTCGTGGGAGGAATCTGATGACCGAGACCCCGGCCCGCCCGGGCGCCTTCGACGCGCTGCACCCGCCGCAGCGCGAGCTCGTCGACGACTGCGTCCACTGTGGATTCTGCCTGCCCGTCTGCCCTACCTACGACCTGTGGGGCGAGGAGATGGACTCGCCGCGCGGGCGCATCTACCTGATGAAGGAAGGGCTCGAAGGCGAGCCCATGACCGATACGATGGTCGGTCACTTCGACGCGTGCCTCGGCTGCATGGCCTGCGTGACCGCCTGCCCGTCCGGGGTGCAGTACGGCACGCTCATCACCGAGACGCGGGCCCAGGTCGAACGAAACCACCAGCGCGGACGCTGGGAACGACTCCTGCGCACGGCGATCTTCACGCTGTTCCCGTACCCACGCCGCCTCAAGGCGATGCGCGGACCGCTCGCGCTGTACCAGCGGCTCGGCATCGGCAACCTGCTCAAGCGGTCCGGGCTGCTGGCGAAGCTGCCGGACGGGCTGCAGGTGATGGAATCCCTGGCGCCGCCGATCAGTCGCGCGCCGAAGCTGGGAAACCGGATCCCGGCGCGCGGCAAGCGACGCGCGACCGTCGGCATGATCACCGGCTGCGTGCAGAGCGCGTTCTTCCCCGACGTCAACGCGGCAACGGCGCGCATCCTCTCCGCAGAAGGCTGTGACGTCGTCATCCCGCCGGCGCAGGGCTGCTGCGGCGCGCTCAGCGAGCACTCCGGGCGCGAACCCGAAGCGGTGAAGTTCGCCCGCCAGCTGCTGGACGCCTTCGAAGAATCCGGCGTGGACTACGTCGTCATCAACTCGGCCGGCTGCGGCTCCACGCTGAAGGAATACCCGCGACTGCTGCAGGACGACCCGGAATACGCCGAGCGGGCGGAACGCTTCTCCGCGCGGGTGCGCGACATCTCCGAACTGCTCGCCGAGCTGGGCCCGGTCGCCGAGCGCCACCCGCTGCCCGTGCAGATCGCCTACCACGATGCCTGCCACCTGGCGCACGGCCAGGGCATCCGGTCGCAGCCGCGCGAACTCCTGCGCGCGATCCCCGGGCTGGAGCTCAAGGAGATCAACCGGGGCGAACTGTGCTGCGGCTCCGCAGGCGTCTACAACCTGCTCCAGCCGGAGGCCGCGCGCGAACTGGGCGATCGCAAGGCCGAGAACGTCCTCGCCACCGGCGCGAAGCTGCTGGTGACGGCGAACCCGGGGTGCTCGATGCAGATCCGCACGGCGCTCGAGCGCCGCGGCGAACGCCTGGCGATGGCGCACACCGTGCAGGTGCTCGACGCATCCATCCGCGGCCAGGGCGTCGAGACCCTCCTGCGCGGCTGACCCGAAGCCCTGCGAGGCCGACGCCCCGGCCTCGCAGGGCTCTTGCCGCTCGCGCGCGAGAGCCCGTGCCCCCTTCGATCGGCAGCATCCTCTCTGCGACCCGGGCGGCGTCGGCTGCGAGCATGGGAACTTTCCTGTCACCACGCATGGAGCATGGGAACCTTCCTGTCATTCCTGAGGCGCGGACGCGAGCATGGGAACCTTCCTGTCACCGGCACGCAGCGATCGGCCGCGAGCGCGGTCGATCCGGCAGGGAGGGGCAGAGCTGTGGATGCGCGGCGTGAAGCATCGGGCGAGTGCCTGGCCTGCGACCTCTCCAACGGTGCGGCCAGGCTCCCGGGCGGCCGAGTGCACCAGACCGAATCCAGGGTGGTGGAGCACTGCGTGGGCCCGCTGGGCGTGGGAACGCTGCTGGTCAAGCCATTCCGCCACGTCCTGTACATCGCAGAGCTGACCGATGCGGAGAGCGCGGAGCTCGGCCCGCTCCTGCGGCGCGTCGCTGAAGCGGTCGAGGAGGTCGTGCGCCCGGAGCAGGTCTACGTCTGCTTGTGGTCGCATTCCGGTGGCACTCCCGGCCACATCCACTTCGTCGTGCAGCCCGCGACCCGCGACCTGATGGAACGGTTCGACGGCTACGGGCCGGAGCTGCAGATGGCGATGTTCACCGATAGCGCGATGCCGGACGAAGCAGCAGTGGAAGCGATCTGCGCCCGATTCCGCGAGCAGCTGAGCGAGGTGGAGTCGGCTTCCTGACCGGTTTCGCTCCGGCGCCGCTCGGGGCGGGATGACAGGAAGGTTCCCATGCTCGCACCGCCCCAGCCCCCATCCGGGCACAACTGATCGCTCGGCAAGCCCCACACCCATTGACTGTGACAGTGTTGGTGTCACACTCTGGGTGGAGCACCTGCCGCAACGAGGAGGCACGCCACACATGTCCGAGGCGTTCGTCTACGACGCGATCCGCACACCACGCGGTCGCGGCAAGAAAACCGGGTCGCTGCACGGGGTGAAGCCGATCAGCCTGGTGGTGGGCCTCATCCAGGAGCTGCAGCGCCGCCACCCGGACCTGGACCCCGCGCTGATCGACGACGTCGTGCTCGGCGTGGTCTCGCCCGTCGCAGATCAGGGCGGCGACATCGCCAAGACCGCCGCGCTGGCCGCGGGCCTGCCCGACACCGTCAGCGGTGTGCAGATCAACCGCTTCTGCGCGTCCGGCCTGGAGGCCGTCAACATCGCCGCCCAGAAGGTGCGTTCCGGCTGGGAGGACGCCGTGCTCGCCGGCGGCGTCGAATCCATGTCCCGGGTATCGATGGGCTCCGACGGCGGAGCCTGGGCGATGGACCCCGAAACGAACTTCGCCACCTCCTTCGTGCCGCAGGGCATCGGCGCCGACCTGATCGCCACCATCGAAGGCTTCGATAGGTCCACTGTGGATGCCTATGCCGCCGAGTCGCAGACCCGCGCGGCCAAGGCCTGGGCCGACGGCCGCTTCGCCCGCTCCGTGGTCCCGGTGACCGACCGCAACGGCGTCGCCGTCCTCGACCGCGACGAACACATCCGCGCCAACACCACCGCCGACAGCCTCGGCGGGCTGAAGTCGTCCTTCGCCGACATCGGCGAGCTCGGCGGATTCGACGCCGTCGCACTGCAGAAGTACCACTGGGTGGAGCGCATCGACCACGTCCACACGGCCGGCAACTCCTCCGGCATCGTCGACGGCGCCGCGCTGGCGCTGATCGGCAGCGAATCCCTCGGCGAACGCACCGGGCTGCGCCCCCGCGCCCGGATCGTCGCCGCGGCGCTCAGCGGCGCCGATCCGACGATCATGCTGACCGGCCCCGGCCCGGCGGTCCGCAAGGCGCTGGCCAAGGCCGACCTGAGCATCGACCAGATCGACCTGATCGAGATCAACGAGGCCTTCGCCGCGGTCCCGCTGAAGTTCATGAAGGAATTCGGCGTCGCCCACGACAAGGTCAACGTCAACGGCGGGGCCATCGCCATGGGCCACCCGCTGGGCGCCACCGGGGCGATGATCCTGGGCACCCTCATCGATGAGCTGGAACGCCGCAACCAGCGCTACGGCCTGGCCACGCTGTGCATCGGCGGCGGCATGGGGATCGCGACTGTCGTCGAACGGATCGGCTGAAGGACACATCACACATGAGCGAGCAGAACACCATCCGCTGGGAGTCCGACGCAGACGGCATCGTCGTGCTGACCCTGGACGACCCGCAGCAGCAGGCCAACACCATGAACGAGCGCTACCAGCGCTCCATGGACGAAACCCTGCAGCGCCTGGAAGCCGAGCGCGACAACATCACCGGCGTCGTCCTCACCTCCGCGAAGAGCACCTTCTTCGCCGGCGGTGACCTGCGCGAGCTGGTCCAGGCCCGCCCCGGCGACGCCGAACGGGTCGCCGAAACCACCACCGGCGTCAAGCGGCATCTCCGCCGCCTCGAAACCCTCGGCGTGCCGGTGGTCGCCGCGCTCAACGGCACCGCCCTCGGCGGCGGCCTGGAGATCGCGCTGGCCTGCCACCACCGCATCGCGCTGAAGGACCCCGAGGCCCGCTTCGGTTTCCCCGAGGTCACCCTCGGCCTGCTGCCCGGCGCCGGCGGCGTGGTCCGCACGGTCCGCCTGCTCGGCATCGCCGACGCCCTGCTGAACGTGCTCCTGCAGGGCCAGCGGCTGCGCCCGGAGAAGGCCGCGGAGACCGGCATCGTCGACGAGCTCGTCGACACGCCGGAGCAGCTGATCGCGGCCGCCAAGGACTGGATCAAGGCCAACCCCGAGGCGGCACAACCCTGGGACCGGCCGGGACACAAGATTCCCGGTGGCACGCCGTCGAACCCGAAGTTCGCGGCCAACCTCCCGGCCTTCCCCGCCAACCTCCGCAAGCAGCTCAAGGGCGCGCCGCTGCCCGCCCCGCGCAACATCCTCGCCGCCGCGGTGGAAGGCGCGCAGGTCGACTTCGACACCGCGCTCGCCATCGAGGGCCGCTACTTCGTGGAGCTGGTCTGCGGCCAGACCGCCAAGAACATGAGCAAGGCGTTCTTCTTCGACCTCCAGCACATCAATTCAGGTGGCAGCCGCCCGGCCGGCGAACCCGAATGGCGCGCGAAGAAGGTCGCGGTGCTCGGCGGCGGCATGATGGGCGCGGGCATCGCCTACGTGTGCGCCAAGGCCGGCATGCAGGTCGTGCTCAAGGACATCTCGCTCGCGGCGGCCGAGAAGGGCAAGGACTACTCGGCGAAGCTGCTGGAGAAGGCCATCGCCAAGGGGCGTTCGACGCAGGTCAAGGCGGACGAGCTGCTGGCCCGGATCACGCCCACCGACCAGCTCGACCCGCTGACCGGCTGCGACCTGGTCATCGAGGCCGTCTTCGAGGACCCGAAGCTCAAGCACCAGGTGTACTCGGAGGTGCAGGACGTCATCGACGGCGACGCGCTGATCGCCTCCAACACCTCCACGCTGCCGATCACCGACCTCGCCGAGGGCGTGCACCGCCGAGAGGACTTCATCGGCCTGCACTTCTTCTCCCCGGTCGACAAGATGCCGCTGGTCGAGATCATCTGCGGCGAGCACACCAGCGACCGGGCCCTGGCGCGCGCGTTCGACGTGGTGCAGCAGATCAACAAGACGCCGATCGTGGTCAACGACAGCCGCGGCTTCTTCACCAGCCGCGTCATCGGCACGTACGTCAACGAGGGCGTCTCGATGCTCGCCGAAGGCGTGCACCCGGCGTCCATCGAGCAGGCCTCCGCGCAGGCCGGATTCCCGGCGCCCGTCCTGCAGCTGTTCGACGAGCTGACCTTGACGCTGCCGCGCAAGATCCGCGACGAGAGCAGGCGTGCCGTCGAGGCCGCCGGCGGGACCTGGACTCCGCACCCGGCCGAGCTGGTGCTGGACCGCATGGTCGACGAGTTCGACCGCAAGGGCCGCTCCAGCGGCGCCGGCTTCTACGACTACGCCGACGGCAAGCGGGTCGGGTTGTGGCCGGGACTGGCCGAGCACTTCGGCGCGGCCGAGCGTGATCCGTCCGAGGTGAGCCTGACCGACCTCAAGGAGCGGATGCTGTTCGTGGAGGCGCTGGAAACGGTCAAGTGCCTCGACGAGGGCGTGCTGCGGTCGGTGCCGGACGCCAACATCGGCTCGATCTTCGGCATCGGGTTCCCCGCCTGGACCGGCGGAGTCGTGCAGTACATGAACGGCTACTCGGGCGGGCTGGCCGGATTCGTCGCGCGCTGCCGGGAACTGGCGGAACGCTACGGCGAGCGGTTCGAGCCGCCGGCCTCCCTGGTCCGCCGCGCAGAGGCGGGGGAGCCGTTCGACCTCGGCGAACCCGACGGGGACATCGTCGCCGCCACGGCGGCATGACGGGAGAGGCTTCGTAGCAGGCGAACTCGCGGACGTGAAAAGGCGCCGGGCCAACGCAGGCCCGGCGCCTTTTCCGCTGGTCCTGCTCAGCGCTTGAGGTGGTCGATGATCGGCGCGTTGACGCAGTGGTTGATCTGCGGCGACAGGATCGGGACCACGGCGCCGGCGACGGCAACGTTGTTGCCGCACAACTGCACCGGAACGGCGCTGACGTTGTTGTCGTCCAGCAGGTTGATGCCATTGTTGTTCGCGCTGTCGGCGAAGGCCGGGGAGGCGATGGCCATCATCGCAGCGGCGGCCGCGGCAACACCAGCAATACGAGCACCGGTACGCACTGTGCTTCTCCTTAGGTGACTGAACATTGCGGGTTCATCCCATGCGGCGACCGGGAAAACGCGGGAACAGGCCCCGTGCAACGGCGACCGCGCGGCAGAGTTTGCGCCATGCCCGCACGCAAGTCGAACCGCTCCGGGCGTGTTCCGGCAAGTTCCCACGATGGAGTGAGAAATCCATTGTGGAGCGTTACTTGTTCGTTGCTCGAAAAAGAAAAAGTGGTCCCGGAACGTTGTCCGGGACCACTTGATCCGATCGTGCTCAGCGCAGCGCGCGGGCCACGTCGCCGACTGACGGGAGCTGGCCGGTGATCCGGTGCACCGGAGCATTCGGAAGGCTGCCGGTGACCTGCTGCGCGACATCCCTCGCGCCGCCGCCGAGGCCGCTGTTGAGCTCCGACGTCACCGGGGTCTTCTCGAGCGCAGGCACGAGCTTCTCGGGCTGCGGCAGGGCGACCTGCTCGCCGGAGTTCTGCAGCGGATTGCGCTGCAGAGCGGGGGCGACCGCGCCGACCGGATTGGCCAGCGGTTCCGTCGCGTAGCCCTGGGCCGCGGTCAGCTCGACCGCGGTGTCCAGCGTGGACATGCCCTGGTGCCCGGGCTCGCGCGGCCCCACCTCGGCGTCCAGCAGCGTGGCTTCCGGAATGCGTTCGGAGGCCACACCGAGGTGGTCCGGGGTCACCGAGCCGCCGATGGTCGGGCGGGTCTTCGTCATCTGCTCGACGCGGGTGGTCTCGGCGAAGACGTGGCCGAGCACCCGGTTCGGCTTGCCGGGCGCGAGCACCGGGCGGCCGTCCCGCATCTCACCGCCAATCCCGTGGGCGGTGGTGGTGATGTCCGCGCCCACCTTCTTAACCAGGTTCGGGGTGTTCGCGTACAGCTGGGTGTCCGCGCACGGAGCCTTCGTCGGGCTGTACCCGGGGCCGTTCTGCATCTGGCAGGCGTTCAACGGGGCGCGGACCCCGATGTTGTCCGGAACGGACGACAGGTCCGGCTTCGGGAGGCCGGTGCTCTCCGCGGCAGAGGCGGCACCGGTTCCGACTGCGGCGAACCCCGCGGCCACAACGGCTGCCTTTACTGTGCGCGTGGTCCAGGGGCGCAAACTGTTCTCCTTGGGTCTGGCGTGTTGGCACGGCTGACTCGGTATCGGAGAACGTCCGGTGGATCTTGACTCTCAACTTCCGATCACCGCTCGAACGAGTGAAATTCGAGAGGCGTGACCCGCTGCTCAGGTCAGAATCTCTGCCCCTGCTGCCTCGGCACTCCGGCCCCGCGATCTCGCACCGACAACACCGCGTGGCGTTCCAGCTCGGGGGCGGATGACAGGAAGGTTCCCATGCTCCAAGGGCGCGGGCGTGGGCTCGGCGTGGAGTGACAGGAAGGTTCCCATGCTTCAACCGGCGCCCCGGGGGGCAGTCGGCGGCTGGGCCGCGTTGCGGGCGGGTGGTGTCAGGGGACCGGGGTGAGGCTCGGGGCGAACAGGGCCATCAGGTGTCCGGTGGCCTGTTCGGCGGTGATTTCCGGGCGGCGGTCCCGCCACAGGGCGAGGCGTTCGCAAGCGCCGATGATCGCCTCCGCGAACGCCTCCAACTGCACCGGATCGAGGTCGGGGCGCGCGGCGCCCATCAGTCCCGACGTGAACTCCATCTGCTGCATGCGGATCGATTCCAGCTCGCTGCTCACCGATGAGCTCGGCACCGCGGACTCGTTGCGCAGCAGCGCCCAGGCCTGGGCGTGGTCGTCGCTGAACTTGAAGAAGGCCAGCAGGCAGTCGTGCAGCAGTTGCTCGGGGGTGGCTGCGCCGGCCGCCGCGACCGTGGTCGCTTCCAGCAGCTCGCGCTTGGCCCGTTGCAGGCAGGCGAGCAGCAGCCCTTCTTTGGAGCCGAAGTACTCGTAGAGCATCGGCTTGGACAGGCCGACCCGTGCCGCGATGTCGTCCATGGACGTGCCCTGGTAGCCGTCTGCCGCGAACACCTGCTCGGCGACGGCGAGGATCTGGCGTTCCCGCTCGGCTCGGGGCATGCGCTTGCGTCCGGTGGTCGGTGCCTGCTGCGTCTCCACGGAAACACCCTACCGCAAGTAACCTACTCGTAGTAAGCTACTGCCGGGTAGTCAGTCGTTCCGGTGTCGGAGGAGGACCTGATGGTGCAACGGCAAACGCAGGACCAGCGCAAATACCGGACCTCGGTGATCATCGTCGGGACCGGCTTCTCCGGGCTCGGGATGGCGATCCGGCTCAAGCAGGCCGGAATCAGTGACTTCATCGTGCTGGAGAAGTCCGCCGACCTCGGCGGCACCTGGCGGGACAACACCTACCCGGGCTGCGCCTGCGACGTGCCGTCCCTGATGTACTCGTTCTCCTTCGAGCAGAACCCGTCCTGGTCCCGGATGTTCGCCAGGCAGGGCGAGATCTCCGACTACCTGCAGCACTGCGCCGACAAGTACCGGGTCCGCGACCACATCCACTACGGCGTCGAGTTCACCGGCGCCGAGTACGACGAGGACGCCAACACCTGGACGGTGTCCACTGCGGACGGAACCGAGTACGAGGGTCGCGCGCTGGTGTCCGGTGTCGGCGCATTGCACATCCCGAGCTACCCGGAACTACCCGGCGTGGAAGGCTTCGAGGGCGAGGTGTTCCACTCCGCGGAGTGGAACCACGACTTCGACCTGGCGGGCAAGCGGGTCGCGGTGATCGGCACCGGGGCGAGCGCCATCCAGTTCGTGCCGCGCATCGCCAAGGAAGTGGCGCAGCTGCACCTGTTCCAGCGCACCCCGCCGTGGATCCAGCCCAAGCCCGACCGGCCCCTCCCGGAGTCGGTGCAGCGCCTGTTCCGCAACGTCCCGCTGGTCCAGCGGGCCGCCCGCGCGGCGCTGTACTGGACCCTCGAAGCGCGCTACTTAGCGGTGTTCAACCGCCGCCTCGGCAAGTTCGCCGAGCAGCTGTCCAAGCGGTACATCCGCAAGGCCGTCAAGGACCCGAAGGTGCGCGCCGCGGTGACCCCGGACTACGCCATGGGCTGCAAGCGGATCCTGCTCTCCAGCGACTACTACCCGGCGCTCAACAGGTCCAATGTGGACCTCGTGACCAGCGGGGTGGCCGAGGTCCGGTCGCGATCCGTGGTCACCGGTGACAGCGAAGAGCACGAGGTCGACGCGATCATCTACGGCACCGGCTTCCACGTCACCGACGCGTTCGACCACCTGAGCATCGTCGGCCGCGACGGGCGCAAGCTGCAGGACGCCTGGCGCAACGGGATGGAGGCCTACCTCGGCATGACCGTCTCCGGCTTCCCGAACCTGTTCTTCCTGCTGGGGCCCAACACCGGGCTCGGGCACAACTCCGTGGTGTTCATGATCGAGTCGCAGATCAACTACGTGCTCAGCTGCCTGCGGCCGATCTGCCGCGACGAGATCGGGCAGATCGATGTGCGGAAGTCGGTGCAGGACGCCTTCAACACCGAGATCCAGGCGGAACTGGCCGACGAGGTGTGGTCGGCCGGCGGGTGCCGGAGCTGGTACCTCGACGAGAACGGCGTCAACCGCACGATCTGGCCCGGATTCACCTGGAAGTACTGGCAGCGCACCCGGAAGGCCGACCTGGCGGACTACGAGACGACCGCCGGCCGATCCCGTTGAAGCTTCGCACGGGCGTTCGATATAGTGGTGGCGTCACTGTCTAACAGCCCCGAAGGGGCTCACCCTTGAGCAAGGGGTGGCGATGTCACCGCTGTCGTCCGATGAGCTGCACGGAATCCGCGAAGAGCTGAACGCCGGAACCACGCCGACGGTGTGGTTCACCGGCTCGGCCGTGGGCGTCCAGGAAGGCCGCTCCGGCAAGGTCGTCGCGCTCGGCGAACCGGCCGAGGGCGACTTCATCCAGGTCCGCCCGGCCGGTTCGAAGGACGTGCTGTCCTTCTCGGCCGCGGAGGTCACGAAGGTCAAACCACCTCGCAAGAAAGCGGCGCCACCCGAGCCGCCGGCGAAACCGGCCGCGAAGCCACGCCCTGCCACCCCGGCATCGGCTCCAGCTGCGGCGAAGCCACCGGCGGCGCAGGAGAAGCCCGCCGCCGCGGTGAAGCCTGCTGCGCCGGCGAAGCCCAAGGCCGCCGCGGCTCCGGCCGCTGCGTCGGCGAAGCCGGCTGCGGAGTCGGCGGCACGCCGCAAACCACGGCAGGCCAAGCCGATCGGCGGGGCGACGGTGACGCTGACGGCGGACCAGGACGGCCAGTGGAGCGTCGAGGTCAGCGCCGGCAAGAAGCGCGTCGTGCGCCCGACACCCGTCGCCGCGAACGCGGTTGCGCAAGCGGCGAAGGCGCTGCACGACGACGTCGCGGCAGCGGTGGAACCGCTGATCGACGCCGCTCGCGAACAGCAGCGTCTGCGCGTCGAGCAACTTCGCTCGGAGCTCGCCGCGGCGCAGGCGGCGCTCGACGAACTCGGGAACTGAGCCCCACTGCGCTGAGCCGGACTTCCGTGTCCGAAGCTCGCCAGCATCTGTCGTCGCGCTCCGATTCACTCATGCCAGGCATCAGGCCGGGACATGGTGAAGAGGAACTCGATGACCGAAACGGCGTCGCGGCGGCGCGGCTCCAGCGGGCAGCTCACCGCGCTGCTGGGTGGGATGTTCCTCGGCAACGTGGACGTGGCCATCGTCAACGTGGCCGCGCCGTCGGTCCGCGATGACCTGGCCGCCTCGGGCGCCGAGCTGGAGCTGATCGTCTCCGGGTATGCGCTCAGCTTCGCGGTGCTGCTGATCACCAGCGCGCGGTTGGGCGAGATGCGCGGTTACCGGCGGATTTTCCTGCTCGGCCTAGCGGTCTTCACGCTCGCGTCGCTGGGCTGCGGGCTCGCGCCAACACCCTTTCTGCTGATATGCGCGCGGATCGTGCAGGGCGCCGGGGCGGCGTTGATGACCTCGCAGGTGCTGACCGGAATCCAGCTGAACTTCCGGGACGACGAACGCCCCCGAGCGCTGGGGCTTTACGCGGTGACCCTCGCGGGCAGTGCGGTGATCGGGCAGGTGCTCGGCGGCCTGCTGGTCTCCGCGGACCTGTTCGGCACCGGGTGGCGCCCGGTCTTCCTGATCAACGTGCCCATCGGCGCGGCCCTGTTCGTGACCGCCTGGTTCTTCCTTCCCGCGGACCGGGGACGCAGCATGGAGCGACTGGACCTGGCAGGAGCGGCGGTCTTGGCCGCGGCGCTCGCGTTGTTCATCGGCCCGATGATCCTGGGGCGGGAGATGGACTGGCCGATGTGGATGCGGTTGTGCTTGGCGGCCAGTCCGCCCGCGTTCGCGCTGTTCGTCGTGGTTGAGCGCCGCGCCGCTCGGCCACTGGTCGAGCTGGGCCTGCTGCGGCGGGCACCGGTGGCGTGGGCGATGGTCGCCCAGACCACAGTGCGGGCCACGTACTTCGCGCTGCTGTTCGTGCTGGCGCTCCACCTCCAGCAAGGGTTGGGGGAGAGCGCAACCTATTCCGGGCTGGTCCTGGTGTCCTGGGTGGCCGCCTTCGGCGTCTCGGGCCCGCTGCTCGGCCGGATGCCCGCACGCTTGAGGAGATCGGCGGCACCGGCCGGGAATCTGCTGCTCGCCGCCGCCTTCGCCGGAATCGGCTCGGGCCGGTGGTGGGCCGCCACGGCCAACGGGCCCCTGCTGATCGTCCTGCTCGGCCTCGGCGGGCTGGGGTACGGAGCGGCGTTCAGCGCCACGCTCGACCACCTGACGAGCGTCGTCGAAACCCGCCACGCACCGGACGTGAGCGGACTGTTCAACACCACGTTGCAGATCGGCGGTGCCGTGGGCGTCGCCGCCTTCGGCGCGATCTACCTGGATCTGGCGCCAGCGAGTGGGCCGGAAGCGGTGACCGCCTTCAGCACGGTCGCCTTCGCGCTCGCGGCGGCGGCGCTGGCCGCAGTGGCATGTGCCCAGCTCGCGATCCGAACCACCAAACCCCGGCAACCGCCGGAAACCTGATGCGAGCATGGGAACCTTCCTGTCACCCACCAGCCGGGCAGGCGCTGTGACCAGGGATTTTCCAGAGGGCATCCGGTATCGAACGAACGGCGCTCGCCGCCGCGCAGGAACGCAGCCGGCGAGCGTCGAGGGTCGTGTGCCGGGTTCGTCAGTTCTCGATGTCGGTGGTGGCGGTCATGGTCTGCTTGCCGCGGTCGGTGGGCGGGATGCGGTCGTAGGCGGCGGGGTCGAGGTGCTCGACCTGGCCGCTGGCGACCGACGAGAGGATCCCGTCGAGTCCGATGTAGACGGCTCGGGTCAGCATCGCGCGATGCTGTTCGCCCAGCGTCTGGGTCTGGCCGCGAACCTCGAACAGCACCGCGCCGCTGCCATTGAGCTGGAACGTGCCGAGGCCGGTGCCCGGCAGGTTGGTGTCCTGCGGGTAGAGGGTGATGTTGCCGAATTCCGGATTGCGGTTGGCCGCGGCCTGCAACGCGTTGTACGCGGCCACGTTGAGCTGCTTGGAGTACTCCGGCCGGAAGGTGTCGGCGAACTCGGCGTACGCGGCGCCCTCCGGGGTGGCGGGGTCGGCGACGAACTTGCCGGACAGGCTCAAGGTCACGAACCGGTCGGTACCCGGAACCGTGTAGCAGGCGCCCTGGTGGTGCAGGTCGATGTAGGTGTCGACCGCGCCGAACTCGGCCTGCAGCGAGCGGTAGACATCGCGCACCGTCTGCGTCTCCGGGCTGATGAACCAGCCTGGCCGGTCGCTGCTACCGGGGAAGTCCTGCGGCTGCGGCTGGTAGTCGAGGTCGGGGTTGTAGTCCCGGTTGACGTCGAAACCGGGCCGCTGCGTGTAGTCGTCGCCCTGCCGCGGCTCGGTGTAGTAGTTCCAGGATGGTGGCGCGGCCGCCAGCTGCGGGAAGCGCGCCTGCACCTCCTGCCACGTCATGTCGTTGCCGCGGCGATCGAGCGCGGCTCCGTCCGGGTTGATCTTCGGCATCGCGACCACGGTCAGCTGCTCGCGGATCTGCTCGGCCCGGCTGGAATCCGAGGTGCCCAGGAAGTCGAGCAGGTCCAGCACCGCATCCGGCCCGGTCTTCTCGTTGCCGTGGATCTCGGCTGTGACGAGCACGACCTTCGGACCGGTACCGACGCGCGCGAGGAGCATGTCGCGGCCCCGGTTGGATTCGCCGACGGTTTCCACCGCGACGCGACCCGCGCTCACCCGCTCGATCCGGTCGAGCTCGACGAGGAGCTCGTCGTGGCTGGTGAACTCGCTGATCGGGTTCTCCCGGGGCTCCTCGCTGCACGGCGGCGGGGCCGCCACCGTCAGCGGTGCGGTGGCCGCCGCGGGAACGAACGCCGATCCCGCGACCGCCGCCGCCAGTGCCAGTGCTCGCATCCGATTCATGCAGGAACTCCTCGCCGTCGCAGTGACGGCCCAAGCCAAACCGATCTTGACGAAAGCCACAATCGGCCATGAGTGCGCATCTCGGACTTCTTGGACCGGATGGACAAAGCATGGCCACGAGGCCTATCAAGAACTCGTGCGAGTCTCGGTTGAATCCCCCGCCAAGGACAGGACGGCGTTGCAGCACCGGTCTTTTCGGCTTCTCCTGGTAGCGACCGTCGGCGGTTTCGCCGGATATGTGCTGCTGGTGCCGGTCCTCCCGCTGTGGGCGGTCGCGGGCGGTGCGGGTGAAGTTGCGGCCGGGGCGACCAACGCCGTCTTCATGCTCGTGACCGTGCTGACCCAGCTGGGCATGCCATGGCTGCTCAAGCGCATCGACCACCGAATCGCATTCGCGCTGGGCACGATGCTGATCGGCCTGCCCACCCCGCTGTACGCGCTGTCCAGCGAGCTGTGGCTGCTGCTCGGCGTCTCCTGCTTGCGAGGAGTCGGCTTCGGCCTTCTCACCGTGACCGGCGCCGCCCTGGTGGCCGAGCTCGTGCCCGCTGCGCAACGCGGGCGGGCGGCTGGGCTCTACGGGTTGTCGATCGGGCTGCCGAACGTTCTCTTCCTGCCCGCCGGCGTGTGGCTGACGCAGACGATCGGCTTCGTCCCGCTGTTCTGGATCGCCGGGGCACTACCGGTGGCTGCGACCGCGGCGGTGCTGGGCATGTCGCGAGTGCGGGCCAAGGTGGTGGAGCGGTCCGGCACCTCGGCGTTCCCGCTGGCGCTGCTGCCGTCGTGGACCGTCATGACCACGGCCGCGATCGCCGCCGGCGGGCTCACGGCGTTCCTGCCGCTGGCCATCGCAGGATCGGTGGCCCCAGCGGCGTTGCTGGCCTTCGGCGCCGCCACGATGCTCGGCCGGTGGGCCGCTGGACAGCTCGGCGACCGGCTCGGGCACAACAGGGTTCTGGTGCCCGCCGTGCTGCTGGCCGCCCTGGGCACGGGCCTGCTCGCGGTCTCGGCGTGGGGTGCGGACCCGGTGGCCCTGGTCGGCGCGGCTGCCTTCGGGGCCGGGTTCGGCGCGGTCCAGAACATCACCCTGGTCGTGATGTTCGAGCGCACGGAGTCCAGGGTGGCCAGCACCGCGTGGAACATCGCGTACGACGCCGGCCAGGGCCTCGGCTCGATCGGCTTCGGCGCCCTGGTCACGCTGTCCGGCTATCCGGTGACCTTCGCCGTCGCGGCGATCCTCATCGCCATCGGCACACCCCTGGCCGCCTCCCACCGCCGGCGGGGTTGAGAGCAAGGGAACCTTTCTGTCACCCGCCGCTGCCCGCCGGTCGGAAAGCTGCAGCATGGGAACCTTCCTGTCACTCGCCCCGCGAGCCGGGGCGGTCGTGGTGACAGAAAGGTTCCCTTCCTGTCACCACGCGTAAGATCTGTGGTGTGTGGTTGGACACATCTCGTGGAATTTCAGCCGACCGAATCGCGCTTCAGCGGATCGGCGAATCCGGCCCCGGGCGATCGGGGTGAACAGCCCGTGACGACACCCGGCCGCCCGGTCGTTCGGGACGGCCTAGAATTCGGGGTGTGTTCCGCAGCCTGTTGACCCCGCGTTGGCTGCTTCTGCACGCGCTTTTCGTCGTGGCCACGGTCGCCACCGGCTTCCTTGCCGTGTGGCAGTGGGACCGTGCGCACGAAGCAGGGGGAAGCTTCCAGAACCTCGGCTACGCCTTGCAGTGGCCGCTGTTCGGCGTGTTCACGATCTTCCTGTGGGTCCGGCTGATGCGCATGGAAGCGCACCGGGACCGGGACGAGGCGGAGCCGGAAGCTGCGGAGACCGCGCCCCGGGAAGAAGCCGCGCCGCAGGTCGAGGCCCAGCCGGCCGTGCACCGGAAGCGGCCGCTGGTGCCGCCGCCGGCGCCGCCGGTCGGTGCGGAGGACGATCCGGAGCTCGCCGCCTACAACCAGTACCTGGCCGACCTGAACAAGTCGGATCGCCGCGCTAGTTGAACGTGATGTTGCCCTCGATGGTGCGCGCCTGAATCAGGTTCTTGACCTCACCGCGGTTCACGTTGACCACCGCGTTGTCCGCGGCCGAGATCTCCTCGTGCACCTCGGCACCCTCCGTGCGCAGCTCCTCCGCGAACTCGGCGTCCTCCGCGCAAACCTGGTCCAGTCGTTCGGCCAGGGCCTTCACCTGCGGTTGACCCGCCGAATCCTGTTCGGCGGCTTCGAGCGCGGCCCTCGTCTCCGGATCGTTCTGAGACCTCCGGCGCAGGAGGTCGCGGACCTTTTCCAACGCCTGCTTTCCGGCAGCGCCGAGCGCGGTGGCGGCTTGCCCAGCGAGCGCTGTGGCCAGCGAATCCAGGAACGGGTCGGTCATTTCTCCTCCGCGGTGATCGACTCCGGTGGTCACCAAGTGTAGTGATCCAGGCCGGGAACGCGGGCCTGTCGGTGAAGACTCGGCCGTTCGGTGCAACGCCGCGCGGATCGGCGGATGTGATATCAACGAATCGACTGACAGCTAGGGAGAAGCGGGCGTCGGCCGATGCCGACGGGACGCTCCCGGGCCGATCGTTGGACGAGCGGGGGCGGGCCCCAGGTGGGCCCTGCGATCGGCGGTCGAGTCGGGTGGACATTTGGTGATTGGGGCTGGCGTGCGCGGCGGCGTGCTGTTGAAGATGTTCGGGCTGTGCGTCCTGGCCGGTGTGCTGGTGGCGGCTTTGTTGCTGCCGATGGCCACCGGGGCCGGGGCGATGGTCAACCAGACGACCGACGCCATGTCGAAGATGTCGGGTTCCCTGGCGAGGCGCGACATGCCGCAGGTGTCCACCATCATGGACAAGGACGGCGAACCCATCGCGTACTTCTTCGACCAGTACCGCATCGAAACGTCGCCGGATCAGGTCTCGGACACCATGAAGGCCGCGATCACCGCGGTCGAGGACAAGCGCTTCTGGGACCACGGCGGCGTGGACTGGCACGGCACCATGCGCGCGCTGGCGACCAACGTCAGCAGCGGTGAGGCGGCGCAGGGCGCGTCCACGATCACCCAGCAGTACGTGAAGAACTACCTCGTGCACGTCGCGGCGGACTCCGAGGTGGAGGCCGAGAAGGCCAAGGAATCGACGATCGCCCGAAAGCTCCGCGAGGCGAAGATCGCCGTCGAACTCGAACACACCATGACCAAGGAGGAGATCCTCACCGGATACCTCAACGTGGTGCCGTTCGGAAACCAGACATTCGGCGTCGGCGCGGCTGCCCAGACCTACTTCGGCACCACGTCCGACAAGCTGACCATCGCCCAGGCCGCACTGCTCGCCGCGATCGTCAACCAGCCCGGTTCGCTGAACCCCAACAGCAACCCGCAAGACGCGATGCAGCGCCGCAACCTCGTGATCGACCTGATGACGGACCCGAGCAACAACATCCGCATCACCAAGGAAGACGCGGAGAAGGCCAAGCAGGAACCGCTCGGCGTGATGTCGCCGCTCGGCCGGCCGCCGAACGGCTGCGCCGGCGTCGGTGATGGTGCCACCGACGGCTTCTTCTGCACCTACGTCACGGACTACCTGAACCGGCTCGGCATCGACAAGGACAAGCTGAAGACCGGCGGCTACACCGTCCGCACGACGCTCGACCGCAAGGCCACCGACGCGGCCAAGGCCGCCGCCGAAGCCCAGGTGCCGACCCAGACCGCGGGCATCGCCAACGCGATGGCGATGGTCGAGCCCGGTAAGGACAAGCACAAGGTGCGGGCGCTGGTCGCCAACCGCGACTACGGCAACGACGCGAGCAAGGGCCAGACGGCGTACGACATCGTCAGCCGGGTGCAGCCCTTCGGCGCAGGCTCGGTCTACAAGGTGTTCACCGCGGCCTCCGCGATCGAGCAGGGCATGAGCGTCTACGACACGATCGACGTGCCACCGTCCTACACCTCTCGCGTGTACAAGAACGGCACCGCGCCGTACACCGTCTCCAACGCCGACGGCGTGCAGCCGGGGCCGAGGACGCTGCAGATGGCGTTGGCCACGTCGCCGAACACGGCGTTCGTGGCGCTGTCGGAACGGGCCGGCCTCAACAACGTTGTGGACATGGCCGCGCGCCTCGGGTTGCGGGTCGGCATGAACGGCGTCAACTCCAGCGGCCTTCCCCTGAAAGCCGATGGCTCGAACGGCCCGTCCCAGGCCGACGTGATCAAGAAGGGCAACCGAGGCGCATTCACGCTCGGTTACACCCCGACGAGCGTGCTGGAGCTGTCCAACGTCGGGGCGACGATCATGAGCGGCGGTGTCTACTGCCCGCCGACGCCGATCGAGGAGATCAAGGACCGGCACGGCAACCCGCTGCAGCTCAACGAGGCCGCATGCGAGCAGGCGGTGTCCCCGCAGGTGGCGGCGGCCTTGGCGCAGGGTATGAGCAAGGACGACACCGACGGCACATCGCGTCAGGCAGCGCAGAGCGTCGGCTGGAATCGGCCCATGATCGGCAAGACCGGGACGACCCAGGCGCACCAGTCGGCAGCGTTCCTCGCTGCGACTCCCCAGATGGCCGGTGCGGTCCTGACCTACGCCGACGGCAGCACCCCCCAGGGGATCTGCGACGGCGGCGGTGACGCGCCCCCGTACTTGTGCGGGAAGAACGGCGGCAACATCTACGGTGGCAAGGTGCCGGCCCGGACCTGGTTCGCCGCGATGACCAAGGTCCACGAAGGCCTGCCGCCGGCGGCTCTGCCCAGTTGACCCTGACACTGCTCAGGCATGAAGCCCGTGCTCACACCGTGAGCACGGGCTTTTTTCATGAGAAGAAAAACGGCGGTCGAGGTACCGTCATAGGGGTTCGTTCGTGTCGTGATTGCAGTAATGCGAATGCCTTGGCGAATGTGTTGGGAATCAATCTTGATCTCTAATCAGGCCTGAAGGACTATGTCGCCATGACGTTCTGCGCGGACGGGATGCACCATCCAGATCCCGCACATAGTCGGTGAACCGTGTTCTTCGTTGTTCTCGAGCTTTTCATCTTATTGGGGGCGCTTTTCGCGGGAGTCGCGTTGGCTCCGCTGAAGCGCGTGGTCACGAGGGTCGTGTTCCTCGCCGTCCACTTAGCAGTGTCGATCGCGCTTTTCGTCTGGGGCGTGTGGGGCGGTCGAGACTGGTCGTCGTACGTGTTCCTCGGCATCGCTCTGGGACCCGGTTCGGTCGTGAGCGCGATCCGCATCTTGCGGGCGATCGTCCGAAAGGAGTGAGCTCGATGAGCTGTCGCGTGTGATCCGTCACCGGCAATGTACGTGCACAAGGAGCTCCCGCCGTTTCGTGCGACGGGAGCCCCCTTGCCTGGAGGGCCTGGCTCTCAGCGAGGTTTGGCAAACTGGCGAAGTGAGCACTGACCAGAACCGAGTGGACGTCCGCGGCGTTGTCAGTTTCGTCGCAATCGCCTATTTGCCGGCGTGGCTGCTGACCCTGCCGCTCTGGTTGACCGGTGAAGGACTGTCGTGGAGTTGGGCGCCCCTCGTCCTCTTCCTCATGATGTTCATGCCGGCGGTTGCGGCATTGGTGGTCACCAAGTGGATCAGCCCGCGGCCGAAGGTGCTTCGCGGGCTGGGAATCACCAACCCCGGCGGCATCAAGAAGTGGTGGCCCTACGCGCTGATCGCCTGGCTGGGGCCGCCGCTGGTGGCGACCCTCGCGCTGATGGTGGGCTACCTGCTCGGGGTGTACCAGGCCGACTGGACGGGTTTCTCCGGGCTGGCCGAGCAGTTCGGGGCCGCCGTGGTGGGCGCGGAGCCCGAAACGTCGCCGGGGATGCTCGCGCTCACGCAGATCGCCGCGGTCTTCGGGCTGGGCTGGCTGCAGGTCATCCCCGCGCTCGGTGAAGAACTGGGCTGGCGGGGCTACCTCACCCAGGCGCTGCTGCCCCTCGGGCAGCCCGGCGCGTTCCTGACGACCGGCGTGCTGTGGGGCCTGTGGCACGCGCCGGTCCTGATCCTCGGCTACAACTATCCGACGCTGCCGATCGTGGTGGCGTTCATCATGATGGTGTGCTTCTGCACCCTGGTGGGAACGCTGCTGGGCTGGCTCAGGCTCGCGTCGCGCAGCGTCTGGCCGGCGGTCATCGCGCACGGATTCCTCAACGCGGCGGCCGGTTTGGGCACGGTCTTCAGCATGGCCGGGCACCCGGTCGACAACGCGTCGACGGGGCTCCTGGGATGGAGCGGATGGATCGTGCTCGCTCTGCTCATCCTGGTGCTCGTCCTGCTCGGGAAGCTCCCGGTGCGGTTCCCGGTGGAGACGACCGGGATCTCCCGAGGAGTCAACCGCCGCACCCGCCGCTGACCGGTTTCGGTGCGAGCATGGGAACCTTCCTGTCACTCGCACCCGAGCCGCAGGCCGGTCGCGGGACTCCGAATGCTTCAACACCGCTTTTCACACGGGTGGAAGCATGGGGGCATGACGAGTCTGCTGCCCTCCACCCAGAGAGCCCTCCTGCGTCGCCTGGCCGTGGAGCAGAGTGAAAACCGTGTTCCATCACTGATCGCGGGGCTGATCCGCGACGGTGAGACGATCTGGGTGGACAGCCGTGGGCAGGTCGGCGGCCGGCCCTCCACAACGGACACCCAGTACCGGGTCGGTTCGATCACGAAGACCTTCGTCGCCGTGCTCGTGATGCGCTTGCGCGACGAAGGCCGCCTCGACCTCGCCGACAAGCTCGACGACTACATTCCGGGCACCTCGATCGGCAAGCGGAGCATCGGTGAAATCCTTTCGCAATCAAGCGGCTTGACCGCGGAACCCGCCGGGCAGTGGTGGGAGCGAACCCCAGGCGGCAGCGCCGAGGAACTCGTGGCCAGCATCGACGAAACCGCGCTGCGCCCAACGCCTCGCCACGGCTTCCACTACTCCAATGTCGGTTTCGGTGTCCTGGGGGAGCTGGTGTCGCGGCTGCGCGGAGCCTCTTGGGGCGAGGTGCTGCAACGCGAGATCCTCGAGCCGCTCGAGATGAAGCGCACCACGCTCAGCCCGGTCGCGCCGCACGCGGAGGGATTCGCCGTGCACCCGTGGGCGGACGTGGTGCTTCCCGAGCCCGCCGAGGACGCGGGAGCAATGGCCCCTGCCGGCCAGCTTTGGTCGACCTTCGACGACATGGCTAGGTGGGCGCGTTTCGTGATCGGCGACAGCGGCCACGTGCTGCACCCGGATACCGTCGCCGAGATGCGATCCCCGGCGTCGGTCGACGACGGCGCCGAATGGCGAGGCGGTTACGGACTCGGGCTGCAGCTGCTGCGGCATGGCGGACGTCGGCTCGCCGGTCATTCAGGATCGATGCCCGGATTCCTGGCGTCCGTCTGGGCAGACCCCGCCGAGAACACGGGGGTGATCTTCATGGCCAACACCACGGCGGGTGTCACGGGGCTGTTCGCGACCGACCTGCTGGACCTGCTCGCGAAGCACGAGCCTCGAATCCCGGCCCCGTGGGAACCACGCGGCGACGCGGACTTGCGACTCTTGGAGCTCACCGGCCAGTGGTACTGGGGGCCGACGCCCTACGTGTTGCGGGTGCGCCGCGATGGTCTGCTCGACCTCTTGCCGTGGCAGGGGCGCGGGCGGGCATCCCGATTCCGCGCCAACCCGGATGGCACCTGGACCGGGCTGGACGGCTACTACTCGGGCGAAATCCTGCGCGTGGGGCGGAACGGCGACGGTGTGCCCACCCACCTCGACCTGAACACGTTCATCTTCACCCGCACGCCATACGCCCCCGACGCCCCGGTTCCCGGCGGTGTGACCGGCTGGCGCCCGGCCCAGTAGCCCCGCGGCCAGCTTTGAAAGCATGGGAACCTTCCTGTCAGAGCGTGACAGGAAGGTTCCCATGCTCCAGCCTTCGATCTGCCAGCTCGAAAGGGAGTCGGGGTGTTCTAGCGGGCGAGGTGCAGCCGTAGGACCGGCCAAAACAGTGTGAGGCATGCTGACTGGTATGCCCGCAGACTTGCCCGTCACCCGCCGCTGGACGATCCCTGCGCTCGAGCTCTCGGAGCGCTTCTCGCGGTCCTCCGGCCCTGGAGGGCAGGGCGTCAACACAACGGACTCGCGGGTCGAACTGTCCTTCGATCTCGCGCGCTCGACGTCGCTCCCAGAACCTCTGCGGGAACGTGCGATGGAACGCCTCGCCCACCGCCTCGTCGACGGCGTGCTCACGATCGCAGCCTCCGAGAATCGCGCACAGCTCGCCAACCGCCAGGCCGCTCGGGAACGGATGGCCAGGCTGCTCGCCGAGGCAGTTACCCCGCCTGCCCCGAAGCGTCGGCCCACCAAACCGACCAAGGGTTCGCAGCAACGTCGTCTCGCTGGTAAGAAGCGGCGTGCGGAGGTAAAACGGCAGCGCCGTCGAGGTGATCCCGGCGACGCCTGACGTGTGCTGCGAGTGTGCGCGGCTAGCCTCGGAAGAAGACGAACGCAGAAGGGACATTGCTGATGCGCACGGCATGGGTCCTGCCGGGTGGCTCCACCTTCGGGGCGATCCAGGCCGGCCTGGTTACGGCATTGTTCGAGGCCGGTATCGAGCCCGACCTACTCGTCGGGACCTCTGCAGGCTCGCTGAACGCGGCATGGCTCGCCGGCGACCCAACACCGCGTGGGGCGGCGAAGCTCCGCGAGCTGTGGGTGTCGATGCGGCGCACAGATGTCTTCCCGATCCAGCCCAGCCGGATACTCGCAGGGAAGATCGGGCTGTCTAACCACGTCATGGGAAATCACGGGCTGGCGCGCTGGCTGCACAACAACCTGCCGTTCCGCCGGTTGGAAGACGCGCAAATCCCGGTGACCGTGACCGCAACGGATCTGGACTCCGGTGATCCGGTGTACTTCGAGAGCGGCCCTGCACTTCCTCCGCTGGTGGCTTCGTGCTCGATTCCCGGCATGTTCCCGCCGGTGAAGGTCGGCGACCGCTGGCTGGTGGACGGTGGCCCAGCGGCGTTCATGCCGGTCAGTCGCGCCGTCGAGCGCGGGGCAGAGCGCGTTTACGTGCTCCCGTGCGGAGGCACCGAGCCTTTCGAGTTCAGCCAGCGCAGGCGGGGGATCGGTTCGATCGCGACCTGGCCGCCGCCGAAGACGCCACCGCGGTCGGTCGGCGGAGTGAACGGTGCGGCGCTCGGCGCGGCGATGGTGTCCGCGGCACGGCTCGACCTGCAGTTGAACGCGACGCGCTGTGAGCTCTACGTTGTGCCAGCCCCGTCGGTGGCCGGTCTCTCGCCGTATTCCTTCGCACACGCCGAGGCCCTGATCAACGCCTCATGGGAGATCGCCAAGAAGTGGTGCCCGACGGCCAAGCCGGTGCCGTCGGGCCCCGTGGACATCGGCGGAAACCCGATCGCAAGCGGCCGGTTCGGGGTTTCCGAATCCGCGCCCAGCATCAACTGACCAGACGCTGAAAGCATAGGAACTTTCCTGCCACGATGACAGGAAAGTTCCCATGCTTTCGTTGGTCAGGCCCGAACCGGGGCTTCTTCGGTCAGCTCGTCCCCGGCGAGTCGCTCCGGCGGTGTGGTTGCGGGGCGGGCGAGCGTCACCGCGACGTTGACCAGGACGTTCGCGGCGAGTCCGAGCAGACCAGCGTTGATGCCGAGCCACGGGTCGTTTCCAGTGATGACGAGCAATGCGACGACGACCACCCCGGCAGCGAGCCCGGACGCGGCCGCCGCGGTCGACATGCGCTTCCAAAGCAAGCTGATGAGGACCACCGGCAGGAGTTGCGCGAGCCCTTGATACGAGAGGACCGACAATTGCACCAGGGTGCTCGGTGAAATGAACGTGAACAGCAGTGCCACCAACCCGACGACGAACGTGACCAGCTGAGACAGCTGCTTCTGGTGCGGCGCTGTCCGGGGATGCACGCCCAGGACGGACCGTCCCCACATCGTGCCGATCACGAGCATGAAGACGGCCATCGGAACGATCGACGACAACGCGCCGGCGACACCGACGAGCCCGACGAGCCAAGCCGGCATCGAGTCGACGACGAGCTTGAACATCGCCAGATTGGAATCGTCGAGCCCTGGGACGACGAACACCGCGGCCAAGCCCAGGAGGATCGGAACGAATAGCAACACCTGGTAGAAGGGCATAATGAGCGCGTTGCGGCGTAATACGCCCGGATTCTTGGCGCCCAGGTAACCGGCCACAGTGGTCGGAAAGATCGTGTAGACGACACCGTTGAGTAGCCCTGTCGTGGCGAACCACAGCATGCCCAAGGACTCCTTGCCATGGCCCGGCAGCACAAGCCATTCAGGGCGTTCCGAAACGAGCCGATCAAGCATCGGGCCGAGGCCACCGAAGTAATGCACCGGCACGTAGATGAAGACGACCAGCAGCGTGATGATCACCAGGCTGTCCTTGAGGATGGACACCCAGGCGCTACCGCGAAGACCGGAGAAGATGATGAACGCCTCGGTCACCACGAACGCGATGATGTATCCAGCTCCCAGGCCGATCGTGCCGTAGCTGATCGTCGAAACGACGACACCCATTCCTGTGATCTGGAGCTGGATGTACGGCAGCAGGAACACCGTGGTGAGGATCGCCACCGCGGCCCCGAACCACGGCGAGTTGAAGCGGTACGCGGTGATGTCGGTGATGTTGTGGAGATTGTTGCGGTGGGCGTAGTTCCACAGGATCGGTCCGACGACGTATCCGACAGCGAAGCCGATCGCGAGATAAGCCAGCAGGTAGAACACCGGCATCCCGTAGTTGTAGGACCAGCCGGCGGCGCCGAGGTAGCTGAAGCTCGTGTACGTTTCGCCCGCCATGAGCACGAAGATCAGCACGACACCGAGGCTTCGGCCACCAACCGACCACTCGGCGAGGTTCGTGCGATCGCGGCCACGCAGCGAAAGCAGGCCCAAGGCGACTGCGGCGAGCATGAACAAGGCGAAGATGCCCACCGACACCGCAGCATTGGTGCTCATTCGTCATCACCTCGCGTACGCTGCCGGTCGCTTCGCCACAGCGGATCCTTGCGGGCGGCAAGCCAGATGCACGCCGGTGTCAGCAAAGTCGCAATCAGCGTCCAGAACATGAAGAACGGCAGCCCCAGAACAACCGGTTCGATCCGGTTGTAAAGCGGAAGCGCTAGCAAGTAGAGCACGACGGGACCCAACAGCCACCACAGTGATTTTCGTTTCCTGAGCACATATCCCTCCGGCCGTTGAATCCGACTCAGCGAAGGAACCTTCGAGGCGTGGGTGACAGGAAGGTTCCCATGCTCTCTCCAATCAGGACATGGCGCTTCGTCCGGCTATGACGTCGCGCTCGTTGTTGGTCGAAGCCAAGGCCGTCACTTCGAGAGTCATGACGGATCCTCCTCGTCGCGCCAGACCGCCTGGCCGCCGACCCACGTTTCGTGGATGTCGATATCGGGCAAGTGCTTCGGATCCTTTTCAAGGGGATCGTCGGACAGCACGACGAAGTCCGCCAGGTTGCCGGCCTCGAGTCGCCCCTTGAACGCGGCCTCGCCAGCGGCGTGAGCCGAACCGGTGGTGTAGATCGCGAGGGCTTCCCGCGCGCTGATCTGCTGCGACGCTCCAAGGACTCGCCCAGCAGTTCGCCCGGCCGTGGAGAGCCGTGTGACGCAGCTGGCAAGTCCGAGCAAGGGCTCGAAGGGCCCGCATGGGAAGTCGCTCGAGCCGGCCACAGCGACACCCGCATCCAACATGCTGCGGTGCGCGAACATCCGCTCCAACCGGTCTGCGCCGTAGTAGTCGAGGAGCTTGTCGCCGTGGAAAGCCACATAGCTGCCGAACGGAACCGCGATGGCATCCAGGGCTTTCATCCGCACCAGGATTTCCGCATCCACCATGCTGCAGTGTTCGATCCGGTGCGCGGTCTTGATTGCCAGGTGTGCCGCCCGTGCCTGTTCGAGGGCATTGAGAACGAGCTTGATCGCCCGGTCGCCGTTGGCGTGGATCGCAAGCCGTGAACCTGCTGCGTGCACGCGGAACGCCAGCTCGTTGAGCTCGTCGGTACCCAGTGTTTGGATACCGTGATCATCGGTGCCTTCGAAAGGCTCCTCGACCAGGCAGGTGCCACCGGCGACAGCACCGTCCGCGAACGCCTTGACACCTCCGATCCGGAGCCAGTTGTCGCCGAAACCAGTGCGCAGCCCGGCAGCGTGGAACGTGTCGACATGCCGGTAGGTGAGTAGCGCGTTGACCCTCGTCGTGAGCTCGCCGCGCTGATGAGCCTCCTGCAGCAGCGACAGCTCGGCCGGGCCGACCATCGCGTCGCCGACGCTCGTGATTCCCGCGGCGTTCAGCGCCCGGAGAGTGCCTTTCAACTGCGCCAACGCCGCTTCGAGGTCCTGATCGGGCAGTACCGGGCGACCTCGTGACAGCGACGGATACGCCAGGTCGAACAACACCTGTTCGTGCACCACCCCGGTGACGTGACCTGCAGCGTCCTTGGTGAGCTCGCCGCCGGGTGGCGGGACGCTGTCGTCGGACAGCTCCGCTGCGGCGAGGCCGGCCGAGTTCAGCACACCCCAGTGCGCACCGATGTTGATCAAAAGCACCGGGTGGGCATCGGTGACCTCATCGAGATCCGACCGAGTCAGGGGCGTGCCGCCGGTCGACCGTCCGTGGTCGTAGCGCGTCCCGA
The DNA here is from genome assembly GCF_056431645.1 of Saccharopolyspora sp. NPDC045839. Lineage (NCBI taxonomy): Bacteria > Bacillati > Actinomycetota > Actinomycetes > Pseudonocardiales > Pseudonocardiaceae > Saccharopolyspora > Saccharopolyspora sp. NPDC045839. The sequence continues at coordinate 60,641 of NZ_JBWKKH010000016.1, read as the reverse complement.
GCAGCCACTGCCCAGGAGGTGTGTCGCGAGCGCGGGTCCTGAGCATCTCAAGAAGATCCGCCCGAGAACTGGCCGTGGACACATCGACGCCCCGCTGGTTCGCGGCCGTCATGGTCGGATGCTGGTGGGCGTCGTTGAAGCCAGGAACGATCGTTGCGTCACCGAAGTCGACGACGTCGGCTCCGGGCATGCGGCGGCGCAGGTCACCGAGGTCACCGACATCGACGACCCATTCGCCCTGGATCGCCAGAGCAGGCCGAGCCGTGTTCACATACGGCTCGTCGGCCATGGTGACGATCCGGCGGGCAGTGACCAGAACCGGTGGTTGTCCAGCGCTCGCCACAGCACCTCCCACGACAGCGGTCGATGCCTGGCATGCTGCCTCGGAAACCCGTCGAGCACCAGCCCCAAGGCCAACGCCGTGGATCTTTCAGGCCGCCTCCCGCTCGTGATGACCCGCCGGCGGTGCGGCACGCGACGGAAACCCCGGGAACGGCGTGGTCGTGCCCCTGAATGCGCGGAGAATCGCACGCGGAACCGCTGTCCCTCGCCTGCTGCCGAGCTCCATCTCGACGATCAGGTCATCCAGCCTGCAGCGGTTCCTGCGCTCCATAGCCTCGACCAGGAGGGCTTCGGTCACGGCCCAGGTCTGCCAAGTGCGGGCACCATCCATGACGGCACGCACCGGTGGTGCGACCGGAATGCCGTCGACGAGAACGGGTTCCGGTAGACGGGTGGTGCGCTCGAAGTTCGTTCCGGGATAGCTCTGGATCTTCCGGCTGTGCGGGATCAGGACGTGAATGTCCGCATCTTCCGGAGGAGTTTCCAAGCCGAGGAGGCGAGCGGCCTGGAGGCCGGTGATCATGGCGCCGGGCCCGGCACGCAACAGTGCTGCGTTGATGCGATCTTGGACCGTCGGCGGCCCAGGCACGATGAGCAGAACACCGGGAGCGAGCCGCATCCAAGGGCCCCCGGGGCGGGCCCGGCGATAGGACGTCGACTGCGAGACTCCGAGCTTCTCCAGTTCGACGACGCGAAATACCCGCCGACCGGTGGACGGCATGGCTGAGTTCGTGGTGATCGTTGTACGCATGCGGAGCACTATCCCGGGCGCCGAGACCGGGGCATTTGATTTCGTCCACCTTCGGCCCCGTGTCGTGCTCGACCATTCCGCCGCACGGTTCCATGCCTCGAGCATGGGAACTTTCCTGTCATCCGGTGAAAGGAAAGTTCCCATGCTTCCCATTCCGCGGCTCGGCCGCTGGGGGTGAATTCCGACGAAGTCAACAGCTCGCGCCAAGGTAGTTCTCAGCTTCGCGCGGCACGGTTGACGGCATGACAGCAGCTGGTTCCGGCGGATCGCCGGAGTACGGAGATGGCACGCAACACACGCCGGGGCCGGAAACCGCTCCCACTGCATCATTCGGCCCTGCGCCCGGACCGCTGCCGGGCGCGGCGAGCACCTACCCGGCCAATCCTCGAACAGGTGAGCCAAGACGTTGGAAAGGCGTGGTCGCGGCCGCGCTGATCGCTGGAGTGGTCGGAGGGGGTGTCGGGGTCGGAGGCGGGATGCTCATTGCCGACGGTGGAGGCACCAACTCCGCGATCGCGCAGCACGATCCTGTCACCGGCACCCAGATCAACGCACAGGCCGGCACCGTACAGTTCGCGGCGGGCAAGGCGTCATCGAGCACAGTGGACATCACCGTTCGCGGAGCCCGAAGCGGTTCGGAAGGGACCGGCGTGGTGCTCACCCCGGACGGCTATGTGCTGACCAACAACCACGTGATCGGCTCAGGCGGCGAGATCACGGTCACCCTGCCCGATGGGACAACGCGGACCGCGAGCGTCGTGGGCACTTCACCCTCCTACGACCTGGCTGTGATCAAACTCAACGACGCCAGCGGGCTCACACCTGCGGAGTTCGGCAAATCTTCGACGCTGGCGGTCGGGCAGCCCGTCGTCGCCATCGGCTCCCCACTGGGGCTGGAAGGAACGGTGACCTCAGGCATCGTCAGCGCCCTGAACCGAACTGTCGATGTGCAGGGGGAGAACGGTCGGCCCGTCATCTACAACGGTATCCAGACCGATGCTTCGATCAACTCCGGAAACTCAGGCGGCCCGCTGGTGAACCTGGACGGCCAAGTGATCGGCATCAACACCAGCATCGTGTCCAACAGCAAGGCGTCAGGAAACATCGGATTGGGATTCGCGATCCCGATCGACACGGCAAGCCGCGTCGCGAACGAGCTCATCAGTGGTGGGGTGGCGACGAAGCCTCAACTCGGTGTCACCGGCACCAACGGCCAGTCGGGCGCGGCGACCATCAGTTCCGTCGTTCCCGGTTCTGCCGCGGACAAGGCGGGGCTCAAAACGGGGGAGACAATCGTCAAGGTCGGAAACCGGGCTGTCAGCAGCTTCTCGGACCTGGTGGCCCAGATCAGCTCCAACGCACCGGGCTCGAAGATCAACCTCACGGTGGCGGACTCCGCCGGTGGCAACCCGCGGCAAGTCGAGGTGACTTTGGGTAGCGAACAGGACAAGGCCGCCGAAACAGTCGACGATTCGTTGTTCCAGCAGCAGAACCCCAACCCCTACACCTCGCCGGACGGTGGGCTGCAGGGCGACAGATAGCGTGCGGAAGGGGACTTTCGTGCCTGAGGTGACAGGAAGGTTCCCATGCTGCAACGGCTAAGCAGTGCGGCGAATCCACCACTGCATGGCGTACTCGACCAGTCTGATCAGCGCCTGCTTGGTGGATTCGCGGTTTCGCGCGTCGCAGGTCACGATCGGGACGTCGGGCGGAATCGCGATGGCCTCGCGCACCTCCTCGACCCGGTGGAGCAAGGTCCCGTCGAAGCAGTTGAGCCCCACGATGTAGGGCAGCCGCCGGTCTTCGAAGAAGTCGATGGCCGAGAAGCAGTCCGCGAGGCGCCGGGTGTCGACGAGCACCACGGCGCCGATCGCGCCCCGGACCAGGTCGTCCCACATGAACCAGAAGCGCTGCTGGCCGGGGGTGCCGAACAGGTAGAGGATCAGATCCGAATCCAGCGACAGCCGGCCGAAGTCCATGGCGACCGTCGTGGTGTTCTTGTTCGGCGTCGCGTGCAGGTCGTCGATGCCCTTGCTGGCCTCGGTCATCACGGCTTCGGTGGTCAGCGGCACGATCTCCGACACCGAACCCACGAATGTCGTTTTGCCGACTCCGAAGCCACCCGCGACGACGATTTTCGCCGAGGTCGCGGTCGTGGACCGACCGGTGTGCACAGGTCGGGGTCGCGTTTCAGGAGTCATGTCTGCCCACCTCAGTAATCGAGTCAAGCTGGCGTCTTGCGGTTTGCGCGCTCCTCCACGAGACCCGCGCTGCGGGGTTCAGAGCCGACGAAGCCCACTCAGAACCCTCTCCATCAGCAACAAGTGCGACGTGCTGCCGTTTTCGTTCACCGTCTGGTGCACGGTTAGGAGACCGATGTCGGCCATGTCGCCGAGCAAGACCTTCGCCACGCCGAGCGGAACGTCGAGCAAGGCCGCGACCTCGGCCACCGAACGCGGGTGCCGGCATAGTTCGGCGATGGAATGGTGTTCGAGCCGCTGCAGCCGCGCCGGGTGGCACGACTCGCTGGTGGACACCAGGGTTTCCAGTTCCAGGCGGTGGTTCGATCGCGTGCGCCCGCCGGTCCAGGCATACGGCCGGATGTAGGTCGCTGTGGATTCGGGCTCCGGAGGGCTTGCTTCCTCGGGTGCCGACATGGCCAGCGCTTCAGCCGGTTCGGCCGACGGCCAAGGCGGATCCGCCGCATGTTGTGGAGGGCCCTGCGGCTCCGGTTCGTCGCGCGCACGCTTGCGGCGTCGCCCGCGACGGCCACTGTCGAGGGTGAACCGGTTGAAGACCTCGGCCATGGCGTCAGCTTCGGGCGACTCTCGGTCGTCCCATCGGTGCCGCCCGGACGCGTCCGGACCTGTGCTCATGCCGTCCTCACACCGACTGGCCGGTCATCACACGATTCGTTCCCTGCAACTGGGAGCGCAGTTCCGGGGTCAGGATCTGTCCGACGCGTTCCACCAGCAAAGCCATCTCGTAGGCGATCAGCCCCATGTCGCAATGCGGCGCGGCCAGGACAGTCAGGCACGAGCCGTCGCTGATCGCCATCTGCAGCATGAGGCCGCGTTCCATTTCGACCACGGTCTCGTTCACAGTCCCGGCTTCGAAGCAGCGCGCCGCGCCCTGGGTGAGGCTGAGCAGCCCCGATGCGACCGCTGCGAGTTGGTCGGCCCGGTCGGTGGGCAGTTTCGCGGACGCGGTCAGCAGCAGCCCGTCGGCTGAGACGACCACGGCGTGCGCCACGCCCGGAACTCGTTCGGTGAAGTCCGTGACCAGCCAGCCGAACTGGTTCGGCTGGGAATTGTGGGCGTTCATCGGCCCTCCTGTCCTCTGCACTGATTCGAAGTGTCACGGGCGCGCTAGTCGGCCGAGGGCGAGTCGCGGAGGCTGTGCTTGCCTTCGCGGACGCCGCGCTGGAAGCTGGCCAGCCGTCCCCGCATCACGTCCGCATCGCGGCGCGGCTTGACGTCCGGCTCGGTGGCCGTTCCCGGGACCAGTTGGGCTCTCGGGGTTCGCCGGGGCAGCCCGGCAGTCGTGTAGTCGGCGGTTTCCTGGTTGAGCAGCGGCTCGGGGGCCTGGACACCGTTGGTGCCGTTGTTGGCGTGCGGATATGGGTCAGGCTGCGCGGATGCTCCCGTCGGCGCGGCGCCGTTGTGTGAGGTCAGCTGCTGGCGGTGGCGGCCGCGCCGAACACCGGCCTGGAAGCTCGCCAGCCGGCCGCGGGCGGCGTGCGGGTCGCGGGGCGGGCGCGCGCGCCCACCCGACTCCGTGTCGGCGCTGCCGGCCAGAAGGTTCGCCTGCGGAACTCGAAGCGGAAGACCTGCAGCGGTGTAGTCGGAAGGTTCTGCCGCCGCGACTTCCTCGGCCCGCTGCCGGGCTTGGTCATTAGCGAAGGTCCACGAGCCACCATGGCCGTTGGTCCGGGCGGGCTGAGAGGAAGGGAACTTTCCTGTCGGCGGTGACAGGAAAGTTCCCTTGCTGTCACCCTCCGCCGAGGGGGCGGGCCATCGGATGGCGGGGCGGGTGGCGTCGTGCGGGGTCGCCCGGAACCACGCGGACGCGAGATCGTCGAAGATCGGTGTCGGGGCCGTAGCGCCGTTGTGGTGCTCGGCGGCCTGTACGGGCTCCCGGGTGATCTCTTCGGTGTTGAAGGCGTCCTCGGGCGGCACCTGCGGCGCGCCGTTGCTCGGGGAGCGGAACAGGTGGAAACCGTTGCGCACCAGTTGGCGCTTGCCGGCCGCGTCCTGTTCGGCCGCTTCCCAGTCGAACTCCTCCACGAGCGTGTCGGCGGTGCGGGCGTTGGGCACGATGCCGTTGGTCCGCTGGACCGGTGCCGAGGGCACGGAGTCCACCAGCAGTTCCGGCCCGAGGCCGACCGCGACGCACACCCCGGTCGATTCCGGGCCGGGGCGCAGTTCCACCCGGATGCCGTGGCGGGCGGCGAGCCGGCCGACCACGAACAGGCCCATGCGCCGGGACGTCGACAGCTTGATCTCCTCGTCACCGGCCAGCCGCTGGTTCACGGCCGCGAGCTCGTCCTGCGACATGCCGATGCCGCGGTCGACGATGTCGATGCCCAGCGACCCGTCGCCGCGCCGCTGCCCGGAGACGACGACCTGGGTTTCCGGCGCCGAGAAATTCGCCGCGTTGTCGAGGAGTTCGGCCAGCAGCCGAACCAGGTCGCTCGCGGCGTATCCGACGATCTTGACGTCCGGCAGCGGCTGCACGATCACCCGCGGGTAGTGCTCGATCTCCGACACTGCGGCCCGGATCAGATCCGCGGGCGAGGTCGGCCGCGTGAACCGCCGGGCGGGGTCCGCGCCCGAGAGCACCATGAGGTTCTCGTTGTTTCGGCGCATCCGGGTGGCCAGGTGGTCCAGCTGGAACAGGGTCGCCAACTGGTCGGGGTCTTCCTCGTCGCGTTCGAGCTGCTCGAACAGCCGCAGTTGCCGCTCCAGCAGGCCCTGGCTGCGCCGCGACACGTTGATGAACGAGTCGCTGTAGCTGCGGCGGAGTTCGGCCTGCTCGGTGGCGAGGTTGACGGCCTGGGTGTGCACGTCGTCGAACGCCCGCGCCACGTCGCCGATCTCGTCGGAGGTCTCCACCGGCACCTGCTCGACGCGGGGGCGGACGGCGTGACCGGCGCGGATGTCGGCGACCGCCTGCGGCAGCTGGTAGTTAGCGGTGTCCAGCGCACTGCGGCGCAGGACGTCGAGCGACCCGAGCAGGTGCCGGGCGACCACGACGACGACCGCGCCGGCGACCAGCAGAGCCGACAGCAGGATCACCGACTCCAGGCCCGCCATGTTGCTCGCTTTGTCCTGCAGTGAGAACGCGGTGTCGTGCAGCTGCTGGTCCAGGTGATCTTGAAGCGCGTTGAGCTCGCCATGAGCCGTCCGGGACTGGTCCTTCCACACCGCTGCCGACACCAGCGCCGTGGAGAGCCGCGACTTCGTGTTGTCGCGCTCGGCCATCGCCAGCTGCACCGAGGTTTCCCGCGCCGGCACCTCGGGCTTCGCGTACAGCTGGTCGTAGCGCATCCGCTGCTGAGGGGTGGCGGCCGCGCGGAACTCCTTGACCGCGGAGGTGCGGCGGGATTCGCTGGCCGCGAGCCGGGCCAGGTTGTCGGTGCTGAAACCGCCGCGGGTCAGCCCAGTGAGAACCAGGGCCTGCTGGAGCTGCATTTCCTCGCTGATCTGCCCCAGTTCGTGCGCGGTGGTGGCCGTGGACACGAGTTGCGACGACGAGATCTGGCTGATCAGCGTGCGGTCGAGCGCCATCAGCACGCCGATGAGCTCGGTGTAGGTGTTGATCGTCACCCCGGGATCGGCGTGACCTCCCAGCACCTGCTGGCGGATCGGCGCGAGCCCGGTGAAGCGCCGGTCGGTTTCCTGCCGGGCGAACCGGACCGCCTCGCTGTCCGGGGTGGCCCGCAGCCGCTGGCGCATGTCGTCGAGCGCCTGGTCCGTGGCGGTGAAGCGTTCCTGCACTTCCGGCGCGGAAACCGGCCCGCGCACCAGGAACTCGGCGGCCTTGCTGCGTTCCTGCTGCAGGCCGTCGGTGGCCGCGCGAACCGCGCTGCCGGTCGCGACCAGCCGGTCCAGCTTGGCGTATTCGTCGGCCTGGTTGATCTGGCTGCGGATCTGCAGCACGCCGAGTACCAAGGCGAAGATCACCGGAACGAGCACGACGGCGGCGATCTTGGTGGGTAGTTTCCAGTTGCGCCACGTGGTGATCCGCTCGGCGACCTTCGGCGTGGTGCGGGACCACCTGGACGCCCGGGGCGCGTTCGCGGCCGGATTTTCGAGTCCGCTGCTCACGACGCAGTCCTTTCCCGCGCAGTCGAGGTGTTCACCGACGGCGCGTTCATGTGGTGGGCAGCCTGGGCCCGTCTGTGGTGTGCGCGGCAGGTTCTTGCAGGGCTGGCGGCGCTGCGTGCGGCCGGTTTTCGCCGGTGGCCGGTGCTGTCGTCGATACCGGCGTCCGGAGCCTGCGATGTCGGGGGTGATCGCGGCCGCACCGGATTCGTCTTCGCCGGGTGTCGGTTTTGAGAACACTACCGCAATGAAATGATCTTCCTTCGTTCTCGAATTCGGTTGGCTGACCTGCTGATTCGATGTCGTTGGAGATCATTTTGGCTGGGGTGGTGGTTGATCTTGACAATCGCGAACACTGATCGTGTCCGGCTGGACGATCTCTAGAAGTGCTTTTGTCGCCCGATAGGTAGATGTTGGGGCTACGAATGACTTTTTCGTTGCAGGACCGCGCCGAGAATTCGCCCGGCCACCTGTCGTGCGTGTCGAGTGCCTTGTTGACCTGCTGAAATTTGCTGCGGCTCAGGGTTTTCGGCTTGCGGAGGGCAGTTTCGGTGGCGCCCGCGCATGGGGTCGGTACAGCAAAACGACCACATACCGTGATCGGCGAATTCATCAATGTGTGTGCTGTGTCGCTGCGCGTGTCGGTGCTGCGGCGTTCACTGGCTAGACTTCCGAACCGGTTGGCAGCGCGGGCAGCGCGGTTCGCCGACGCCCTGGATCCGCGAACTCTCGATAAAGCCGGATCGAATGCGAGCCAGGGCGCTCGGCCACGGAGCACTGGGGAACTCCGAAGCATCGACCGAAACCACGTCGATGCAGCTCGACTGCTTGGAAGGACGCATGCCCAACGCAACCCAGCCACCGCAGCCGCGAACGCCCGGAGGCGAGCCCGCGACGCCGGCAACCTTCGGCCAGATCGACAAACCGGCACCCCGCGCCCACCGGCCGGCACCGGACTACACCGCCATCGCGCGAAGCCCCGAATTCCTCGATCTCCGGGCCAGGCTGCGCCGCTTCGTCTTCCCGATGACCGCGGTGTTCCTCCTCTGGTACCTCGGATACGTCGCCCTCGCCGCCTACCTGCCGGAGTTCATGAGCATCCGGCTCTTCGGCGAGGTCAATGTCGGCCTGGTGATGGGCATCGGCCAGTTCGCGAGCACGATCCTGATCACCGCCCTCTACCTCAAGTACGCGGCGCGCCAGATCGATCCGCGCGTCGTGGCGCTGTACCGGGACGCGACCGGGGAGGACCCGCGATGATCAACGCCAACCCGGTGCTCAACATGAGCATCTTCGGGGTGTTCGTGCTGCTCACCCTGTACATGGTCTACCGCGTGAGCAGCTCCGGCACGGCAACCGACTACTTCGCCGCAGGCGGCCGGTTCACCGGTGCGCAGAACGGCATCGCGCTCTCCGGGGACTTCCTGTCGGCGGCGTCGTTCCTCGGGATCGCCGGAGCGATCGCGGTGCACGGCTACGACGGCTTCCTCTACTCGATCGGCTTCCTCGTGGGCTGGCTGGTCAACCTGCTGCTGGTCGCCGAGCTCCTGCGCAACACCGGCCGCTTCACGATGGGCGACGTGCTGAGCTTCCGGATGCGGCAACGCCCGGTCCGCGCGGCCGCCGCAGTGTCCACATTGGTGATCTCCTTCGTCTACATGATCGCCCAGATGGCCGGCGCGGGCAGCCTGGTGGCGCTGCTGCTCGACGTGCACAGCTCGGGCGGTCAGGCGCTGGTGATCGGCGGCGTGGGCCTGGTGATGATCGTCTACGTGCTGGTCGGTGGCATGAAGGGAACCACCTGGGTGCAGATCATCAAGGCGGCCATGCTCATGCTGTGCGCGGCAATGATGACTCTGTTCCTGATGGGCAAGTTCGGCTTCAGCCTGACCTCGCTGCTGCAGCACGCGGCGGACCAGAACCCGTTGGGGGACCGGATCTTCTCGCCCGGTGCGAAGTACGGCCAGAGCGAAACGACCAAGCTGGACTTCGTGTCGCTGTCTCTGGCCTTGGTGCTGGGCGTCGCCGGGCTGCCGCACGTGCTGATGCGGTTCTACACCGTGCCCAACGCGCTGCAGGCGCGGCGTTCCGTGGTCTGGGCGACCTGCACGATGGCGTTGTTCTACCTGTGCACGCTCGTGATCGGCTACGGGGCGGGGGCGGTCAACGGCACCGAGGCGATCCTCTCGGCTCCCGGCGGCGAGAACTCGGCCGCGCCGCTGCTGGCGTACCGCGTCGGAGGCACGGTGTTGCTGGGCGTCGTCGCAGCGGTCGCCTTCGCGACCATCCTCGCCGTTGTCGCCGGGCTGACGCTGACCGCATCCGCCTCCTTCGCCCACGACGTCTACGCCAACATCGTGAAGCGCGGCAAGGCGGATCCCGACTCGGAGGTGCGGATCGCCCGCCTGACGGCGCTCGTGATCGGTGCCGCGTCGATCCTCGGCGGCATCCTCGTCAACGGGCAGAACATCGCGTTCCTGGTGGCGCTCGCGTTCGCGTTCGCGGCTTCTGCGAACCTGTCGACGCTGCTGTTCTCGCTGTTCTGGCGGCGGTTCAACACCCGCGGCACGCTGTGGGGGATCTACGGCGGGCTGATCTCGTGCACGGTTCTGGTCATCTTCTCGCCGGTGCTCTCGGGATCGCCGGACTCGATCCTGCCGGGCGTGGACTTCGCGTGGTTCCCGCTGAGCAACCCCGGGATCGTGTCGATCCCGATCTCGTTCCTGTGCGGCTACATCGGCACGCTGCTCGGAGGAGGCCAGGTGAGCGAGAAGCGAACCGCAGAGATGGAAGTCCGAGCCCTCACCGGCATCGGCTCGTCCTGACGTGGAGCATGGGAACCTTCCTGTCATTTTTGACAGGAAGGTTCCCATGCTCGCGCCGGGGCGATCGCAACGTCAGGCGAACCAGCCCATCACGCGATCCCAGAAGGACGCAGTCTGCTCAGGGGCATGGGTGCCGTGGTGGTGTGTGGTGGCCGAAGTCGTGGCCACAGGCCGCTGCGCCTCAAGGGCGCTGGTCTGGGCGGTTCCTTGCTTGCCGAAGACCACGTCGGAGCAGGAGTAGAACGCCTCGGGGCTGTCAGTGCGCTGCCAGATCGTGTAGAGCACGTGCTGACCTGTCTTGCCCTCGGGGATCTTCGCGGCGATCGAGTACCCTTCCGCGGTTTCCGGCGGGCTGTCGACGTCCGCGACCTTCACCAGATCGCCCCAAGCCAGCGGCTTCGACGAATCCCAGCCGTCCTTGGTGATGAAGACCTGGAACCCGCCCTGGTGCTTGGCAGTGGCCTTGAACTCGAGGTCGACGTCGCCGGTCTGCAGCTGAGTGGTCGGCCATGCCGTGGCCGGGGTGTCGAAACCCGAGTACATCGGATTGTTGGCGCTGCAGAGCTTCCCATCCGGGATCAGTTCCTGGTGCCGGCCGTTGGCGTCGCCGATCCGGTTGCTCATCCAGTCGTAGATCGGGGCGGAACCGTTCTCGGCAACGACTTCCTTGCATCCCTCGGAGTCGGGGCTCTCGGCTCCCTCTAGAAAGCAGGTGTAGGCGCGGCCGGCGGGTGCCTGCATGTCGCCGTGGGCGAAGGCGGCCTGTGGGGAAAGCAGGGTGCCGATGACGGACAAGCCGCCAAGAGCAGTGGCTGCGGCTGGCTTGCGGCGCACGTTCACGTCGAGTCTCCTCGTCGTCCGCCGGTGCCGACGTCGGCCGCGAGCGGCGCGCATCGATCACCGGTGCATCGTTTCGGGGTGAACAGATGTTGACTCGGCGAGTGAGGCGACGTCCACGGTGAAAATTCTATTCGTGTTCAACGGAAATTATTGGATCGATAGGTGTTCTTGCAGGTGAGAGGCAGTGTGTTGTCATCTGAAGTGAATGCGTAAAGGAATCTGACGCAGCCGATAAACGAGCCTTAATTAGGACTTCGGGGCATCTGTGGGACCGCATTTTCGATGCGGACCTTTTTCGGTTCTTAACTTTCCCTGAAGTGAAACGGTGTCGCGAGTCGCCGAATGACGGCGAGCGCGACTGCTGGGCAGTAGTGACAGAAAGGTTCCCATGCAGCGGCCTTCTAGCTCGTGTGGCTCCAGGGGGTCTAGGGGCTGGAGCATGGGAACCTTCCTGCCACTGGTGCGAGAGTTCGCGGGTCTCTTCAGCGTGGGATCGGGATCTCGAAGTGGACGGACTGGCTGTGCTGCTCGTCGCCACGCGCGTCGTAGATCTCCTTCGCCACCGCGCGCCAGAAAGGCTCGGCGCCTTCGATCGCCGGGTTGGTGTGCAGGTAGATCGCGGAGTAGCCCGCCGTGTCGGCGACGAAGTCGCAAGCCATCGCAACCAAAGCGCGTGCAAGACCGTTCCGGCGGTGCGCCCTGGCGACGTAAACCCTGAACAGTTGAGCGGTCTCGCCGCTCGGATAGCGGTCGGCGATCCACTGTGGATGCGGCGGACTGCTGGGGCCGTTGGCTCGCACCGCCGTTGTTGCCGCGACCTCGCCGTCGCGAACCGCGACGAACAGGGCGTGCCGGGGATTCTGCAGGTAGGTGGGCTCGATGTTGATGACGTCCGAGTGCCATGTCGAGTCGTAACCGTGCCCGAACTCGTTGTAGAAGGTGTCGAGCATGACCTTCCGCGCGCCATCAACGTCGGATGGCCTGACGGCGCGGACGGTGTACTCGCCGATGCGGTGTTCGATGTTGTGCTGCATCGCGTCCTCTCCGGGCGATCGGTGATGCGTGTTCGTTCCTGGGCGGCGGAAAGGTTCCCTTGCTGCGGATCCGGGCCACCCGAGGCCGCGCCAGTAAAGCAATGATAATCATTTTCAACCTAGCCGCAGGCGGCAACCCCCCCGCTTGAGCTGGGACGTCGGGGGCGCATGACTGGAAAGTTCCCATGCTGTCGCCCGCTACGGCGGGTTGACGGTGGGTGGGGGCGGGATTACGTTGGACGGCTGTTGTGGTCAGACCGTATGTCCAGTGAGGGGTTTGATGAATCTCCACGCGTTGCTGGGCGAGCGAACGCGGGATCGTGGGCCGATCCGAGTCGGAGTGATCGGGGCGGGGAAGTTCGCCTCGATGTTTCTCACTCAGGCGTTGAGCACCGAAACCATGCACGTCGTCGGCATCGCAGACCTCTCACCGGAGCGAGCTCGGGCCGCGTTGCAGCGCACCGGCTGGCCCGCCGGGCGTTACGCGGCCGCGAACTTCGGCGAGGCATTGCGCAGCGGCAGCACGCATGTCACCGACGATGCAGATGCGTTGATCGATGCTCCGGGGCTGGAAGTGGTCATGGAGATCACCGGCGACCCCGTGGCAGGTGTGCGCCACGCGGTCCGCGCGATCAACGCCGGTCGGCACGTCGTGATGGTCAACGTCGAGGCCGACTGCATGGTGGGGCCGCTGCTCGCGGAGCGGGCTCGCGCGGCCGGGGTGGTCTACTCGATGGCCTACGGCGACCAGCCCGCCCTGGTCTGCGAGCTCGTCGATTGGGCTCGCACAGCGGGCTTCGACGTGGTGGCCGCGGGCAAGGGAACGAAGTACCTGCCCGAGTACCACGCATCCACTCCGGACACGGTGTGGGAGCACTACGGCTTCACGCGGGAACAGCTGGATCGCGGGGATTTCAACCCGAAGATGTTCAACTCGTTCCTGGACGGGACGAAATCGGCCATCGAGATGGCGGCCGTCGCCAACGGCACCGGATTGGTGCCGCAGGACGAAGGCCTGCTCTTCCCACCCTGCGGAGTCGACGACCTGTCAACGGTGTTCCGGCCCGCCGAGGTCGGGGGCCGGTTGACCCGCCGGGGCACCGTCGAGATCGCCTCCAGCCTCCACCGCGACGGCACCGACGTCGCGCGAGACCTGCGCTGGGGCGTCTACGTCACCTTCGAAGCGCGCACCGACTATGCGGTCCAGTGCTTCGCGGAGTACGGCGTGCGCACGGATGAGACCGGGCGCTACGGCTCGCTCTACCGGCCGTACCACATGATCGGGCTGGAACTGGGCATCAGCATCGCTTCGGCCGCCGTGCGCGGAGAGGCGACCGGGTGCCCGACGGTCTTCCGAGGAGACGTCGTCTCCGTTGCAAAACGCACGCTGAAGGCTGGGGAAGCCCTCGACGGCGAGGGCGGCTACATGGTTCACGGCAAGCTCGCCCCGGCAGAGATGTCGCTGAAGCTCGGTGCGTTGCCGATGGGACTGGCCAGCGGCGTCAAGCTGCGCAACGAGATTCCCCAGGGCGGTGTCGTCGGCTGGGATGACGTCGAAGTGGACGACTCGGTGCTGGCGGTGCAGTTGCGGCGTGAGCTGGAACGAACGATGCGCGGCTGACGGCAGGCAGGGGCGGGCTGCGCCCGTAGAGTGGGGCGGTCTCCGGGAGCACCGCAGGAAAATCGAGGAGAAGCGTGAGTTCCGCAAGCCAGAGCTCGTGGGAACCGGTGCGCAAGGTGCGCACCTACGAGCAGGTCATGGCGCAGATCGAGCAGCGCATGCTGGACGGGTTGCTCGCGCCCGGCGACAGACTGCCCAGCGAACGCGAACTTTCGCAGCTCCTCGGCGTCAGCCGCCCGTCGCTGCGTGAGGCGCTGCGCGTGCTTGAGGCGCTCGGCATCGTCGAAGTTCGGCCCGGCCGCGGCCCCGAAGGCGGGACGGTGTTCGTCGGTCATCCCGGTGAGGGGTTCGCCATCCTGCTGAAGATGCAGTTGGCGCTCGGGCACTTCAGTGGCACCGATGTACTCCGGACCCGCGTGATGCTGGAGGAGTGGGCGGTCGCCGACGCGGCGCGCAACGCTACCGGCGAGGATCACGAGGCGCTGCGGAACATCCTGGACCAGATGGACGCGACCGACTTGACCGCCCGCGACTTCAACCGCCTGGACACCGAGTTCCACGTGCGGATCGCGGAATCCACCGGAAACTCGCTGGCTTCCTACCTGATGAGTTCGCTGCGCACCGCGATTCAGCGCCAGATGATCGACGCTTACGAGCAGCTGGCCGACTGGCGAGCGACTGCGAAGACGGTGCGCGCCGAGCATCGGAACATCCTGCGGGCCATCGAGGAGCACGACGCGCCGCGGGCCGTCGAACTCGTTCGCGACCACATCAACGACTTCTACGAGACCGGATCCTTCGCCGGCGGCACCGCCTAGTCGGCTCGCCGACCGTCGGCTCGAACCCGCTGAAGCGGGCGATGCCTCTCAATCTGTGAACGTCGGTGTCACTTGCCGCAGCAGCAGTGCGTCGGCGTTCATCGTCGCCAGGAGCAGTTCGGTTTCGGAGATCTTGGGGAGCGGTTCGCCGTCGGCAAGGTCGCTGGAGGTGTTGGAGCATGGGAACCTTCCTGTCACTTCTGGCAGGAAAGTTCCCATGCTGCCGTCGTCGAGCAGGCGAAGCGTGTCGTCGATGGCGGTTGCGGTCGACTTGTCAGGTGGGAGCACGACCACGGCCGTTGCCTGGTGGAACAGGCCTCGCAAGCTGTCGTAGGCGGTGTCGAGCGCTTCCTGCTGGTCCGGCTGCGGTTGCCTGCTACCGGGCGTGGCCGTGACCAGCTCCTGCTGGGTTCGGACGGCTGTGTGGAAGCTCCGGGCGAGATCGTGCGAGTTGGGACCGGCGCCTCGGTGGACATCCGCCACCTGGGCCAGCAGGTTCCGGATCGCGCCGCAGGCGTTGGCGAAGCGCTCGTTGATGCCGGGCTTGGGTACACCGGGTATCGCGGCGAACCCGAAGACCAATCCGATCACCAGGGCGAGCAGGATCAGCACCACGTACTCCACGAGGACCGACACCGGGTCCAAGTGGCGCGTGGTGGCGTTGAGCCCGACGCTCATCAGCACGATGCACCCGTTGAACACCACGGGCTGCGTTCGCATGAACCAGAAGCCGATCAGCAGCGCGATCAGGGCCACCGTTGCCAGCGCGGCCTGCGGAAGCAGCCAGATCACCAGGGCCAGCACCGCGGAACCGGCCAGCGCACCGATGGCCCTTTCGCGGGCTTTTGCCAGGCTGTCGTGCCACTCCGGCTGCATGATCGCGAAGATCGTCATCAGGAACGCGACGGTGAGTGGATCTCCAGGCCGGAAGCTCGCGATCACGAGCGCGATCAGCACGCCCAGCGCGCACCGCACCGCATGCCGGAGTTGGGTCGATCGCCAGGACAGCGTGCCGCGCGAGGTCTTCACCAGCACCTGGCGGACCGCCGCGGGCACCGCGATCCGAGTGGCATCCCGAGCCGCAGCCGCAGTGCGGATCTTATCCAGCTCCTCCCATAAACGGGAGACCAGGCCGCTGGTGCCGCCGGGAAGCTCGGGGGCTGCCGGTCCGCCATTGTCAGGCAGCTCGGGCGAGGCGGGAGCGCGCACGGCGTCGGCCAGCCTGGCTGCTTCTTCGCGCGCGGCGTCCAGCGCGGCATCCAGCTCTTCGGCGCCATAGGACGGCAGGTGCCGGCGACGGTCGCCGAGGACACCGAGGATGGTGCGGTAGCGCATGGCCGCGAACAGCACTTGCCCGGTCCAGCGCGTCGGCCGGTCGGAGTGCCATTTGCGCAGTGCTTCCGCCGGGTCGGTTGGCTGCTCGTCGGCCAACGCATCGGCCAGGGCGGCTCTCGTCGGCCCGCTCGGGTCTCTGGCACCGAGCAACAGGCGGAGCAGGAAAACCCAGATCACGGCCAGCGCCGGAGCCGCGACGATCTGGATGTGCGTGGCGGTCCCGGTGAGCTGGAATCCGTAGCTGAACAGGGCCGCCATGCCCAAGCCGAGCCCAACCTGGACGAAACGTTGGCCCAACGCCGGCAGGAGACCGGAGACGAACATGACGACCACGACCAGTGCGATCGAGACCCAGCTCGACACCCCGGCCATCAGGCGCGGCACCGCGACGGCCAACACCATCGCCGGCGCGAGCAACGCGAGCAGCCGCAAATCGGTGCGCAACGCGCCGCCGGATGCCGCCATGAAGCAGAACATGGCGGTGAGCGCAGCCAACGTCGTCGCCGCGCCGAGCCCCGCCATCGCGCCCATCCCGGCCGCTCCGCCGACGATGACCACCATCATCAGCAGCAACCCGAGCCGTTTGCCCACACTCACCGAGGCCTCGCAACCGCCATGGCCCCAGCTTATCGATGGCGGCCACAGTGGACAGCTTTAGCAGCGAGCGCCACTTCGCGCATCAGCGTTGCCGAGGTGCAGCATGGGAACCTTCCTGTCACCTGGGCGGAAATGTCCTGTTTGGTTTGGAGCGGTGGTGCATGCAGCCCTGGCTGCGGAGCGACTCAGGAGCATCGAAGGGCCGGTGGCCGAGTAACCACGCTCCCAGCAGGACATCAACGTTCATCCGGCGGCGGCTCGACGAGCGAGTGTTCCAGCTTGGCTAGAAAGCCGGTCAGGGATGAGCGTTCGGCCGCGGTGAGCGCACTGATCAACTGCGATTCGTGTTCGAGCAGTTCGCGCACGGTGGTTTCGATGAGGCTGTGGCCTGCGTCGGTCAGCCGGACGGCGACCGCTCGGCGCGAGGCCGTGGACGGTGATCGCGAGACCAGCCCGGCTTGTTCGGCCCGGGCGATTCGCTGGGAGACCGCACCCGGGGTGACCAGCGTCCGGCGGGTGATCTCGCGGGTCGTGAGCTCGTACGGCGGGCCCGCGCGGCGGATCACGCTGAGAAGGTCGAGTGTGGACGGATCGATCCCGAGCCTGCTCAGGGTGCGCCGCCGTTCGTCGGCGAGGACCTTGGCGATTCGCCAGATCGGCGTGATGACCCCGATGGAATCTGTGTCCACGCCGGGAAGTTCGCGTTGCCATGCCGCTGCGATGTCCGCCGTGGGCCACGTGGCGGCCTGGTTGAGCGGGTAGTCCCCGGCTCCTGGGGTGTTGGACATCTGCCGCCTCCCGGGTTACGTTTAGCGCTAAACATATCAGTTGAGGAGCTTTCAGTGAAGCGCATCGTGCTCGTAACCGGAGGTAGTACGGGAATCGGCAAGGCGGTTGCGGCCAGATTCCGCGCCGACGGAGACACCGTGATCATCACCGGTCGCAACGCGGAGCGGCTGGCGGCCACCGCGGCCGAGATCGGCGTCCGTTCGATCGCCTGCGACGCGACCGATCCCCGGCAGGTGGCCGACCTGGCCGACCGGCTCGGGGAGCATCTCGACGTGCTGGTCAACATGGCCGGCGGCAACGCCGACCTGCAGCGGTCCGGGGAGCCGGAAGGTCTCGAAGAGGTGATGGCGGCGTGGCGGGAGAATCTGGACGCCAACCTGCTCAGTGCCGTCGCGACCACGACGGCCGTGCTCGACAAACTCCGGCCGGGCGGCACCATCATCAATATCGGTTCCATCGGCGCCGAATACGCCTCGACGTCTTACGGGGCGGCGAAGGCGGCGCTGGCGGCCTGGAACGCGGGCCTGTCCGCGCAGGTGGGGCCGAAGGGGCTGACGGCAAATCTGATCGCGCCCGGCTACATCGAGGAAACCGAGTTCTTCCGCGGGCAACTTGGCGAGCAGAAGCGAGCCGCCCTGATCGACGCCACCCACAACGGCCGTGCGGGACGGCCGAGCGACATCGCCGAAACGGTGCACTTCCTGGCATCCGAAGGCGCGAGCCACATCACCGGGCAGACCCTGCACGTGAACGGCGGCGCTTACACCACCAGGTGAGCGCCGCGTCGATGTCGCTTGCCGCATAACGAAATCGGGCCCTGGTGAGTGAAACTCATCAGGACCCGATTTCGTTGCGCCCTCGACAGGACTCGAACCTGTGACACCTGCCTCCGGAGGGCAGTGCTCTATCCGCTGAGCTACGAGGGCTTGTCGCTGCGGACGATCGTTAGCTTAGCGCACCCGGCGGGCATCCTTCGACGGGGGTCGGGTTACCGCTGTCCCGCAGTTCACCGCGTCTTCGTGGTGAGGTTGGAACATGGGAACTTTCCTGTCACCGGTGAGAGGAAAGTTCCCATGCTCGCATCTCGATAGGCGGGACGGCCTGACTTGACGCGTGCACTCATGCATACTTCACTATGTATCGGAGAGACGACTGAGGAGGACGGTCGATGGGTCAGGGGCATGGGCACGGCTCGGCCGCCGATGCGGTCAGCGCATCCGGCCGCTACGTGCGGCGGTTGGCCGCATCATTCGCGATCTTGCTCGCGTTCTTCGTCCTGGAAGCGGTGGTCGGGTTCCTCACGTCATCGCTGGCGCTGCTCTCCGACGCCGGGCACATGCTCACCGACGTGCTCGGCGTCGGCATGGCGCTGGCCGCGATCACCGCCGCCCGGCGACCGGTCGAGGGCAAACGGACCTTCGGCCTCTACCGCATGGAAGTGCTCGCCGCGCTCGCCAACGCCGTGCTGCTGTTCGGCGTCGCCGGTTATATCCTCTACGAGTCCATCGCCCGGTTCCAGGAGCCGCCGGAGGTCGCCGGCGTGCCGATGATGCTGACCGCCGCCGCCGGGCTGGCTGCCAACCTCGTCGTCTTCGCGCTGCTGCGGCGCGGCGCGAACGAGAGCCTGAACGTGCGCGGCGCCTACCTCGAGGTGCTCGCGGACACCATCGGCTCCGTCGGCGTGTTGATCGGTGGCGCGGTGACCTGGGCGTTCGGTTGGTACCTGGCCGATCCGATCGTCGCGGTCGCCGTCGGCCTCTTCGTGCTGCCGCGCACCTGGAAGCTGGCGCGGCAGGCGCTGCGAATCCTCGTCCAGCAGGCGCCGGAAGGGGTGGACCTGCAGAAGCTGCGGGCCGATCTCGCCGCGCTGCCGTCGGTCACCGAGGTGCACGACCTGCACGTGTGGACCCTCACCTCGGGCATGGAGGTCGCCTCCGCCCACCTCACCACCGGCGCGGGCGCCGACCACGGCGGCGTGCTGGTGGCGGCCCAGCGAGTCCTGGCCGAGCGCTACCAGATCGACCACGCGACCCTGCAGGTCGAGCCCGCCGAATGCGCCCAGCGCTGCCGGGCTTTGACCTGGTGAGGGCCGCCGGGTGACAGGAAGGTTCCCATGCTCGCGCCTCAGCGCAGCGGCTGGGCGCCTCGTTCGGCGAGCATCGAGCGCATGAGGTCGCTCTCGCTGCGCTGGGAGCCGAGCATGTTCTTCCCCAGCTCGCGGACCGCCGGGACCGCCGCGTGCGTCGCCCCGTAGTCCGCCATCGGCGCGCCGCCCTCGTGGTGGCGCAGCATCAGCTGCAGGAAGTAGACGTCGAACTCCGGCCCGCGCAGCGACTGCAGCCGGGACATCTCCGCGCTGGTCGCCATGCCGGGCATCAGCCCGCCGGACTCCGACTGCGCGGCCGCCGGGGCGCTGTGCTGGTGGCCGCCGTCCTCCGTCATCCACGTCATCAGCGGGCCGACGGCCTGCGCGGACTGGCCCCACAGGCTGAGCCAGCCCTGCATGCGGCCGATCTGGTCGCGCTGGTTGGTCTCGATGTCGAACGCCAGCTGGCGCACGGCGACGTCGGCGGCGTGCTCCCGCGCGAGCGTCGCCATCGTCACCGCCTGCTGGTGGTGCACGGACATGTCCTGCGCGAAGCCGACGTCCACCGCCGTCGGCTGCGGTTCGGCGCTGTCGAAGGACGGCACCCGGATCAGCAGACCGAGCGCCGCCCCCAGCAGCAGCAGGACGACCGCCGCCGCCACGGCCACGAAGATGCGGACCGGCAGCGGTCGCCGTGCCTCAGCCGACACGGGTCACTGGCCCATCTCGCCGGTGGCGGCGCTGGCGCCGCGGCCGTCCATCGGGATCGCGTCCGGGCCGGGCGGGGTCGGGTCGAACTTCGGCGGGTTGTTCGTGTCGAACGCGCCCGGGTAGGCCTGGCAGGAGCCGCCGATCTCCGGGTAGACACCGTTGTTGTTCAGCCGCAGCGCGGTGATGAACTGGTCGATGCGCTGGTCGTCGGCGTTGTCGACCTTGAGCTGGTGGCCCCAGGACTGCAGCGAGATCGCGCTGTCCAGGCCCGGGTACGGCGACATCATCGTGTAGGGCTTGCCGTCGACGCGGGCCTTGAGCCGCTCCAGGCCGGGCTCGTTGACCCGATCCGGGTTGTAGGCGATCCACACCGCACCGTGTTCCAGCGAGTGCACCATGTTCTCGGTGCGCACCGCCTCCGGGTAGACCACGCCGGTGCAGTCGGCCCAGATGCCGTCGTGCGGGCCGCCGAACGACGGCGTGTGGTCGTAGGCCACCCGCTGGTCCGGGCGGACGTGGATCTGCCCCGGGTAGTCGACGACGGTGACGCCGGGGATGGTCTTCGACGGGTCCGGGTTCTGCGGCGACGGCTTGAACGCCTCGGTGGCCTTCTCCGCTTCGGCCTGGGCCTGCCGGACCGACTCCTGTCCCGACCACCGGCTGTACGCGTACCCGAAGATCACGGCCGCGAAAACCACCACGACGGTGACGCCGGAGATCAGCATCCAGGGGATCGACCGCTGGTGCACCACGGCGCCGCGCACCGCTTTGCTCTTCCTGTTCGCCATGCTCTTCGCAAACCTCGTCTCGCCGAGAACCACCGGGGGATCCGGCCCGTCAGTGTAGAGATTCCGGGCGCTGCGGGTGGCCGTGCGTCCAATGCTCGCCACCACGTTCTCACACCAGAGTGACGAGTCGATCACGCGGCGTGTTATCCCAGGCTTGCTCGTCCCCAACCCGTTGGCTGAGCAGCGCGGACGCTTCCTTAGACTGCATAAGGTGACTCCCGCCGCGCTCGCAGAACTGGTCCGCAACACCGCCGTCGAGGTCCTCTCCGCCCGGGACCTGGACACTTCCGTGCTGCCCGAGGTGGTGACGGTCGAGCGACCCCGCAACCCCGAGCACGGTGACTACGCCACGAACGTGGCCATGCAGGTCGCCAAGAAGGTCGGCGTGTCGCCGCGCGATTTCGCGGGCTGGCTCGCGGAGGCGCTGACCGGGCAGGACGCCATCGACTCCGTCGACGTCGCCGGGCCCGGCTTCCTGAACCTCCGGCTCGCCGCCGACGCGCAGGGCCAGATCGTGCGCGAGGTGCTCACCAAGTCCGCCGGTTACGGCCGCGGCGAGCTCTATCCGGCGCTGAAGGTCAACCTCGAGTTCGTCTCCGCCAACCCGACCGGCCCGATCCACCTGGGCGGCACCCGGTGGGCCGCGGTCGGCGACGCGCTCGGCCGGGTGCTGGCCGCGCAGGGCGCCGAGGTGACCCGCGAGTACTACTTCAACGACGCGGGCGCGCAGATCGACCGGTTCGTGCGGTCGCTGATCGCCGCCGCGAAGGGCGAGCCCGCGCCGGAGGACGGCTACGGCGGCGACTACATCGCCGACATCGCCGCGGCCGTGCTCAAGGCCGAGCCGAACGCCCTGGAGCTGCCCGAGGCGGAGGGGCACGAGGCGTTCCGCCGCATCGGCGTCGGGCTGATGTTCGACGAGATCAAGCAGAGCCTGCACGAGTTCGGCACCGACTTCGACGTGTTCTTCCACGAGGACTCGCTGCACACCTCCGGCGCGGTCGCCGCGTGCGTCGAGGAGATGAAGCAGTCCGGCCACGTGTACTTCGCCGACGGCGCCTGGTGGCTGCGCTCCACCGAGTACGGCGACGACAAGGACCGGGTGCTGATCAAGAGCGACGGCGCGCCCGCCTACATCGCCGGCGACGTCGCCTACCTGCGGGACAAGCGCGGCCGCGGCTTCGACCTGTGCATCTACATGCTGGGCGCCGACCACCACGGCTACATCGCCCGGCTGAAGGCCGCCGCCGCGGCGCTGGGCGACGATCCGGCCGTCGTCGAGGTGCTCATCGGGCAGATGGTGAACCTGGTGCGCGACGGCAAGCCGGTGCGGATGAGCAAGCGCGCGGGCACCGTCGTGACCCTGGAGGACCTCGTCGACGCCGTGGGCGTGGACGCGGCCCGCTACTCGCTGATCCGGTCCTCCGCGGACTCCGCGGTGGACATCGACCTGGACCTGATCAGCAAGCGCACCAACGAGAACCCGGTCTTCTACGTGCAGTACGCGCACGCCCGGCTGTCCTCGTTGCAGCGCAACGCCGCCTCGCTCGGAATCGAGCGCGGACCGGTGGACGAAGCCGACCTGTCGCTGCTCACCCACGAACGTGAGGGCGACCTGATCCGCACCCTGGGCGAGTTCCCGCGCGTGGTGCTGTCGGCCGCCCAGCTGCGGGAACCGCACCGGGTGGCCCGCTACCTGGAGGACGTGGCCGCCGCGTACCACAAGTTCTACGACGCGTGCCGCGTGCTGCAGCCCGGTGACGACCAGGCGAGCCCGTTGACCATCGCCCGGCTGCAGCTGTGCGAGGCGACCCGCCAGGTCCTCGCCAACGGCCTCGGCCTGCTCGGGGTCAGCGCCCCGGACAAGATGTAGGGCGCACGCGGGGCAGATGAATGCAACAACGGCCTGCCCATCGGCAGGCCGCGCGAAGGAGCTGTAAATGCGCGCCCATCCCGCCGGGCCGCGGCACGCCGATGTCGTGCTGCCCGGCAACACCGCGGGACCCCTCCCGGCGACCGCGGACGAAGTCGACCTGCTGCACCCGAACGTCTGGCCGCGCAACTGCGAGCGCGGCGCCGACGGCGTCGTCCGGCTCGCCGGCATCGACGTCCGCGAACTCGTCGAACGCTTCGGCACGCCGCTGTTCGTGCTCGACGAGGACGACTTCCGGTCGCGTTGCCGCGACTACGCCGAGGCGTTCGGCGACCCGGCCACCGTGCACTACGCGTCCAAGGCGTTCCTGTGCACCGAGGTCGCCAAGTGGGTCGCCGAGGAGGGCTTGAGCCTGGACGTGTGCAGCGGCGGCGAGCTGGCCGTGGCGCTGCGCGCCGGGTTCCCCGCCGAACGGATCACGTTCCACGGCAACAACAAGTCCGTCGCCGAGCTGACCGCCGCCGTCGAGGCCGGGGTCGGCTCCGTGGTGCTGGACTCGTTCCACGAGATCGCCCGGCTGGACCACATCGCCACCGAGCGCGGCGTCCGCCAGCACGTGCTGGTGCGCATCACCGTCGGCGTCGAGGCGCACACCCACGAGTTCATCGCGACCGCGCACGAGGACCAGAAGTTCGGCTTCTCACTGGCCAACGGGCAGGCCGCCGAGGCGGTGCACCGGGTGCTCAAGGCAGATTCGCTGGTGCTGGCCGGCCTGCACAGCCACATCGGCTCGCAGATCTTCGACGTGGACGGCTTCGAGCTGGCCGCGCACCGGGTGGTCCGGCTGCTCGCCGAGCTGCGCGAGGAGCACGGCGCCGACGCGCTGGCCAGCGCGTCCACTGTGGATCTCGGCGGCGGGCTGGGCATCGCCTACACCGCCGACGACGACCCGCTGCCGCCCGAGCAGCTGGCGATTCGGCTGCACGAGATCGTCGGCAAGGAAGCCGACAACGCGGGCATCCCCGTGCCGAAGATCGCCGTCGAGCCCGGCCGCGCGATCGTCGGCCCCGGCATGGTGACCGTCTACGAGGTCGGCACCATCAAGGACGTGGCGCTCGGCGGCGACGCGCACCGCAAGTACGTCAGCGTGGACGGCGGTATGAGCGACAACATCCGCACCTCGCTCTACGACGCCGTCTACGACTGCCGGCTGGTGTCCCGCACCGCTGAGGCGCCCGCCGTGCTGTCCCGCATCGTGGGCAAACACTGTGAGTCCGGTGACGTAGTGGTGCGCGACTGCTGGTTGCCGGAGGACATTGCTCCAGGAGACCTGCTGGCAGTCGCCGCCACCGGCGCCTACTGCTACGTGATGGCCAGCAACTACAACCGCCTGCCCAAGCCGCCCGTCGTGGCGGTTCGTGATGGTCAGGCGCGGTTGCTGCTGCGCAGGGAGACCGAGGACGACCTGCTCCGGCTGGAGGTGTGAGTGAGCCAGGACCGTGAACCGATCAGGGTCGCACTCTTGGGGTGCGGGACCGTCGGAACCGAGGTGCTGCGCCTGTTGCAGGACCAACCGGATGAATTCGCCGCGCGGACCGGCGCGCCGATGCTGGTCACCGGGGTGGCGGTGCGTCGCCCGCACAAGCACCCCGACGTGCCCCAGCACCTGCTGACCACCGACGCGCACGCGTTGGTCGAGGGCGACGTCGACGTCATCGTGGAGCTGATCGGCGGCATCGAGCCGGCGCGCTCGCTGCTGCTGACCGCGCTGAAGTCCGGCAAGTCGGTGGTGACCGCGAACAAGGCGCTGCTCGCCGAGCACGGCTCCGAGCTGTACGCGGCGGCGGACGCCTCGGGTGCCGACATCTACTTCGAGGCGGCCGTGGCGGGCGCGATCCCGCTGCTGCGCCCGCTGCGCGAGTCGCTGGCCGGGGACCGGATCAACCGGGTCATGGGCATCGTCAACGGCACCACGAACTACATCCTGTCCGCGATGGACTCCACCGGCGCCGGCTACTCCGAGACGCTGGACGAGGCCGGGCGGCTGGGCTACGCCGAGGCGGATCCGACCGCGGACGTGGACGGCTTCGACGCGGCGGCGAAGGCCGCGATCCTGGCGTCGCTGGCCTTCCACACCCGGGTGACCGCCAGCGACGTCCACCGGGAGGGCATCTCGGCGGTGACGCCCGGCGACATCGCCGCCGCGCGCACCCTGGACCGCACGGTGAAGCTGCTGGCGATCTGCGAGCGGGTGGTCGACGAGGACGGCGCCGAGTCGGTGTCCGCTCGCGTGCACCCGGCGATGATCCCGCGCAGCCACCCGCTGGCCGGCGTCGGCGACGCCTTCAACGCGGTGTTCGTCGAGGCGGAGGCCGCGGGGCAGCTGATGTTCTACGGTCAGGGCGCGGGGGGAGCGCCGACCGCCAGCGCGGTGCTCGGCGATCTCGTCGCGGTCGCGCGCAACCTGGTCGTGGCGGGCCGGGGGCCCCGGGAGTCGGCGCACGCGCAGCTGCCGATGCGCCCGATGGGCAAGACCCCCACCCGCTACCACATCAGCCTCGACGTGGCCGACAAACCGGGCGTGCTCTCGCAGGTCGCGGCCATGTTCAACGAGCACGATGTGAGCATTTCGGTGGTGCGTCAGCAGGGCCGGGGCGCGGAGGCCAGCCTCGTGGTGGTCACCCACACGGCCCCCGACGCGGCACTCAGGTCCACAGTGGACAAGATCGCGCAGCTACCGGTGGTGCGCGAGGTGGTCAGCGTGATGCGCGTGGAAGGTGAATCGTCGTGACGAACATCCAGGGTGCGCCGGTGCGGTCCGGCGCCGGATGGCCCGGCCTGATCGAGGCGTACCGGGACCGGGTTCCGGTCCCGGACGGGGCGCGCATCGTGACCCTGCAGGAGGGCAACACCCCGCTGGTGCCCGCCCACCACCTCTCCGAGCTCACCGGCTGCACCGTCTACCTGAAGGTGGAGGGCGCCAACCCCACCGGCTCGTTCAAGGACCGCGGCATGACCGTGGCCATCACGCACGCCCTGGCCGAGGGCAGCAAGGCCGTCATCTGCGCCTCCACCGGCAACACCTCGGCGTCGGCCGCGGCCTACGCCGCCCGCGCCGGGCTGACCTCGGCGGTGCTCGTGCCGCAGGGCAAGATCGCGCTGGGCAAGCTCGCCCAGGCGGTCGTGCACGGCGCGAAGATCCTGCAGGTCCAGGGCAACTTCGACGACTGCCTGGAGCTGGCCCGCAAGACGTCCGCCGAGCACCCGGTGACCCTGGTCAACTCGGTGAACCCGGTCCGGCTGGAGGGCCAGAAGACCGCGTCGTTCGAGATCTGCGACGTGCTCGGCCGGGCGCCCGACGTGCACTGCCTGCCGGTCGGCAACGCCGGCAACATCACGGCCTACTGGAAGGGCTACACCGAGTACGCCGGTGACGGCGTCATCGAGCGGACGCCCCGCATGTTCGGCTTCCAGGCCGCCGGTGCCGCGCCGCTGGTGCACGGCCAGCCGATCGCGCAGCCGGAGACCATCGCGACCGCCATCCGGGTCGGCAGCCCGGCGTCGTGGGCGGGCGCGGTGCGCGCGAAGGAAGAGTCCGGCGGGCTGTTCGACGCGGTGACCGACGAGCAGATCCTCGCCGCCTACCGGACGCTGGCCTCGCGGGAAGGTGTTTTCGTCGAGCCCGCCTCGGCGTCCAGCGTCGCCGGGCTGCTCGTCACCGCCGCCGACGGCCGCCTCCCGGCCGGCTCGGTCGTGGTGTGCACGGTCACCGGTCACGGCCTGAAGGACCCGGACACCGCGTTGTCCGGCATGGTCGAGGTGGAGCCGCTGCCGGTGGACCCGGGCGCGGTCGCCACCGCGCTGGAACTGGCATGACCGCATTGCCGGTGTCGGCCGTCCGGGTGACGGTGCCCGCCTCGACCGCGAACCTCGGCTCGGGGTTCGACGCACTGGGCATGGCCTTGTCGTTGTACGACAAGGTTTCCGTCCAGGTCGTCGACGGCGCCGCGGGCACCGCCGAGGTGTCGGTGGAGGGGCAGGGTGCGGCCGCCCTGCCCACCGACGAGCGTCACCTGGTGGTGCGGGTCATCCACAAGGCGTTGGCCGAACTGGGTTTCCCGGCGCCCGCGCTGCGGTTGCACTGCCAGAACGCGATTCCGCACTCCCGCGGGCTGGGTTCCTCGGCGGCGGCCATCGTCGCCGGGGTCGCCGCCGCCTTCGGCCTCGCCGGATTCGACTTGCGGGACAAGGAAAACGCCGGCCGCGCGCTGCAGATGGCCGCGGTCCGCGAGGGGCACGCGGACAACGCCGCGGCGAGCCTGCTCGGCGGTTTCGTCGTCGCCTGGCAGGATTCCGGGCGCTTCCAAGCGGTCCGGATGGATCCGCACCCGGACGTGTCACCGATCGTCCTTGTCCCCCAAGCGGAGTCGTCGACGCACACCACTCGCGGCCTGCTGCCGGAGCGGGTTCCGCACGCCGACGCCGCGTTCGCGGCCGGGCGTGCGGCGCTGGCGGTGCACGCGGTCACCAGCGATCCTGCGTTGCTGCTGGCCGCCACCGACGACCGGCTGCACCAGGACTACCGAGAGTCGGCGTGGCCGGAGACCATCGCGCTGGTCCGCCGGTTGCGCTCGGCCGGCGTCGCCGCCGCCGTGTCCGGTGCGGGACCGACCGTACTGGCGTTCCCGCCGGGCGGGGAGCTTCCCGCCGACATTGCGCCGAACGGCTTCGACGAGCTGCGCCTTCCGGTCGATCGGGCGGGCGTGCGGGTCGAGCCGCAGGCATGACCCGAGGCCGTGAACGGGGACGGAAAAGCCCTGTTCACGGCCCCGGAGCAAACGCGCTCGCGAAGAGTGGTACAAAGGAAGTGTCACCGGTCGCCAACAGCGACAGCAGCTGGCCGGCTACCGATGACGTGATCGGAGCGGGCGTGCCACACGCCCAGGGGGTTGTTGCACCCGAACTACGGGGCGTCTACCCTCAAGGTCAATCAGTCACCGCGCCCAGGGCGCCGGTGCCGTGCCCGGGACATCGTTTTCCGGGACGCATCTCCCGCTGTGAATTGAACTCCACCCGCCACGGGTGAAGATCAACTTAGCGGGTTCGGCGATCGCGGTGACCGAGGCAGGAGTTCTCAACTCAATCGAGTTCGCTTCGGGACGATCGGCGGTGCGCATCCGTTGCCGATGTCGGGGTGGGGGCCTTAAGTTCCACGGTGTGGCCCCCCAAGGTGACCATGACGCCGACTCGATGTCCCGTAGCTTCCCGGTTCACCACCGGGGCACGAAGTTGAGCCGGGGGTTCCTGGAATGAGGCGGCAGCAGAGCGTGCATCGGCACGCGTGGATCGGAGTGGATGCGTCGCACATGGACCACGCGAGCCGGGTACCTCCCACCGCCCGGTGCTGCTGGTTCCCCGAGCCATTGCCGAAATCGGTCGCGCCGCGAGCGCGGCGCTGACCACACCGGCAAGAGGGCTGGTAGCACAAACAGGCCGCCCGCACTCCAGAGCGGGCGGGCAATCCGCTGGGTCGCGTAGGAGGCGCGGTCCGGTCAGGAAGGACATTCGTGAGCAACACCGAACTGTTGAGCAGCGAGGCGACGAACGCCTCTTCGGCTGGCCAGCAGGAATCCGAGGCCAACGGAACCCCGCGGCGACGCGGCGGACTCTCCGGCATGGTCCTTGCCGAACTGCGCCAACTCGCGGGGGAACTGGGGATCGAGACTGGTGGCCTGCGCAAGGGCGACCTGATCGCCGCCATCAAGGAGAAGCAGGGCGGCACCACGGCGCCGAAGGCCCGCTCCACCAAGAAGAGCCCGTCCCGCGCCGAGGAAGCTCCGGCCGCCAAGGCCCACCAGCCGGCGCTGGACGAGACCGAGACCGAGGCCGCCCCGCGCGAGACCGCGGCAGAGTCCGGCACCAACGGGGCTCCCACCCGCGGCCGAGGCCGCCGCGCGCAGGCCGCTGAGCCGGCCGCCGGCGGCGAGGACGACGGCCGTCGCGGTGGCAACCGCCGGCGCCGCTCGTCCGGGCGGGCCGGTGCGGCCGCCGAATCGGGCGGCGACGAGCAGCGCGAGCGCAAGTCGGACGGCCGCGACAACCGTCAGGAGCGTCAGGAGCGGGACAACCGCCAGGAGCAGCGCGGCAACCGGCAGGACCGGGACAACCGGCAGGACCGGGACCGCGACAACCGGCAGCAGGACGACGATGACGACGAGGGTGGTCGTCGGGGTCGTGGCCGCCGGTTCCGCGACCGCCGCCGCAACCGCGGCCGCGGCGAGGGCGGCGGCAGCGAGCCGGAGGTCCGCGAGGACGACGTGCTGCTGCCGGTGGCCGGCATCCTGGACGTGCTGGAGAACTACGCCTTCGTGCGCACCTCCGGCTACCTGGCGGGCCCGAACGACGTCTACGTGTCGCTGTCGCTGGTCCGCAAGTACGGGCTGCGCCGCGGCGACGCCATCAAGGGCGTCATCCGGCAGCCCCGGGAGGGCGAGCAGCAGCGGCAGAAGTTCAACCCGCTCGTGCGGGTCGACTCCATCAACGGCCTGGAGCCGGACGCGTCGAAGAACCGCCCCGAGTTCCACAAGCTGACCCCGCTCTACCCGAACGAGCGGCTGCGCCTCGAAACCGAGCCGCACAACCTGACCGGCCGGATCATCGACCTGGTGATGCCCGTCGGCAAGGGGCAGCGCGCGCTGATCGTCTCGCCGCCGAAGGCCGGTAAGACGATGGTGCTGCAGGCGATCGCCAACGCGATCACCACCAACAACCCCGAGTGCCACCTGATGGTCGTCCTCGCCGACGAGCGTCCGGAAGAGGTCACCGACATGCAGCGCTCGGTCAAGGGTGAGGTCATCGCCTCCACCTTTGACCGGCCGCCGTCGGACCACACCACGGTCGCCGAGCTGTCCATCGAGCGGGCCAAGCGGCTCGTCGAGATGGGCCACGACGTGGTCGTCCTGCTGGACTCGATCACCCGGCTGGGCCGCGCCTACAACCTGGCGGCCCCGGCATCCGGGCGAATCCTGTCCGGTGGTGTGGACTCCACGGCGCTGTACCCGCCGAAGCGGTTCCTCGGCGCGGCCCGCAACATCGAGAACGGTGGCTCGCTGACCATCTTCGCCACGGCGCTGGTGGAGACCGGATCCACGATGGACACGGTCATCTTCGAGGAGTTCAAGGGCACCGGTAACGCGGAGCTGAAGCTGGACCGCAAGCTCGCGGACAAGCGGCTGTTCCCGGCGGTGGACGTGGACTCCTCCAGCACCCGCAAGGACGAGATCCTGCTCTCGCCCGACGAGCTGGCCGTCACCCACAAGCTGCGCCGGGTGCTCGCCGCGCTCGACGCGCAGCAGGCACTGGAACTCCTGCAGGACCGGCTGCGCAAGACGCGCACCAACATCGAGTTCCTGATGCAGGTCGCCAAGACCACCCCGGGCAAGGACGACGACTGACGGTTCCGACCGCCAGCCCGGTTCCTCGACCGACGGCAGGGCCCGCACCGACCCCGGTGCGGGCCCTGCCGCATTTCCGGGGGCGCGGGGGGGGGGGGGGGGGGGGGGGGGGGGGTGGGGTTGGGGGGGGGGGGGGGGGGGGGAACGCGGGGGGCGGAGGGGGAAAGGG
>NZ_JBWKKH010000016.1:0-30272 GCF_056431645.1 Saccharopolyspora sp. NPDC045839 | reverse complement strand
CCCCACCCCTCCCCTTTCCCCTCCCCTACCCCTTTTCTGGTGGCTTGGCGCGGGCGGGGGCCTTTTTCTACCCTTGTGGCAACGGGAAGTTCCCCGTCCTCCCACCGGCGGAGAGTCAGGCCCGGGCGCACTCCGGGGCGTCGCGGTCGCGGTGGGCGCGGACCAGCAGGGTGCCCAGCAGCGCGGCGGCGACCGGGCCGATGGCGAGCGCGGCGAAGACCGGCATCCGCAGCCCGTCCAGGGCGAGGGCGCAGGCCACCATCAGCAGCGGGTAGCCGAACCGCAGGCGGCGCTGCCACCCGGAGGTCCAGCGGACGTGGTTGGCGCTGAGCACGGTCAGCCCGGCGGCGAAGCCGAACAGCAGCGGGGCGGAGAGGTCCAGGTCCTGGTCGAAGCTCACGTGCTGCACGAGCAGCACGTTGAGCAGGGCGGCGACGCCGGCTGCGCTGCAGAGGAAGAGCAGGGGGAGAGAAACCCACGACCGCACCGTGAGCTTTCCCAGGACCGAACAGAGCAGCACGCGTAGAGGATGAATGGCGGACCACCCCGGACGCACCCTCGGCCCGGAGCCGCTCGGCAGGCGGTCCCTCTGATGCGTTGGGCGGTTGCCCGGTGCCCACCGGAATACCGGACGGGCACCCTGCGTTGCAGGTCACGAGCCCTGGTCTGGCAGAATGCAGGGTTGATCCGGCACCGGTTCACCGCGCGGCAGCGGCCGCGTGGACCCGGCGGCCAAGTAGAGAGGACAAGCCGTTGAAGAGTGGCATCCACCCCGAATACGTGGTGACGCAGGTCAACTGTGGTTGCGGCAACAGCTTCACGACTCGCAGCACCCGCAAGACCGGCCAGATCACCGTCGAGGTCTGCTCGAACTGCCACCCGTTCTACACGGGCAAGCAGAAGATCCTGGACACCGGCGGCCGCGTGGCTCGCTTCGAGGCCCGCTACGGCAAGCGCCAGAAGTAGCTGCACCGACGGCGCCCGTCCCACGCGAACAGCGCGGGACGGGCGCCGTCGCCGCGTTTGGTGTCCGAACGTCCGCAGCAAATGAAGAGGGTCGCCAGTGGAGACATCGAAGCTCGAGGGGCTGCTCGCCGAGTACGTGGAGCTGGAGCAGCGGCTGGCCGATCCCGGCGTGCACGCCGACCAGGCTAACGCCCGCAAGCTCGGCCGCCGTTACGCCGAGCTCACCCCGGTCGTGCGCACCGCGCGGGAGCTCGACCAGACGCGGTCCGACCTGGACACCGCCCGCGAGTTCGCCGCCGAGGACTCCACCTTCGCGGAGGAGGCCGACCGGCTCGCCGAGGCGATCCCGCCGCTTGAGGCGAAGCTCACCGAACTGCTGCTGCCCCGCGACCCGCACGACGGCTCCGACGTGCTGCTGGAGGTCAAGTCCGGCGAGGGCGGCGAGGAGTCCGCGCTGTTCGCCGGCGACCTGCTGCGCATGTACCTGCGGTTCGCGGAGCGCCAGGGCTGGCGGGCCGAGGTGCTGGACAAGACCGAATCCGACCTCGGCGGCTACAAGGACGCCACGGTCGCGATCAAGGCCAAGGCCGGCGACACCAGCCCAGACGGGGTGTGGTCGCGCCTGAAGTTCGAGGGTGGCGTGCACCGCGTGCAGCGGGTGCCGGTCACCGAGTCGCAGGGCCGGGTGCACACCTCGGCCGCGGGCGTCCTCGTCTACCCCGAGCCGGAGGAGGTCGAGGTCGAGGTCGACGAGAAGGACCTGCGCATCGACGTCTACCGGTCGTCCGGGCCCGGCGGGCAGAGCGTGAACACCACCGACTCGGCGGTGCGGATCACCCACCTGCCGACCGGCATCGTGGTGTCCTGCCAGAACGAGAAGTCGCAGCTGCAGAACAAGCACCGCGCCATCCAGGTGCTCAAGGCCCGGCTGCAGGCCCACGCCGAGGAGGAGGCCGAACGGGAGGCAGCGGAGGCCCGGCGCAGCCAGGTGCGCACAGTGGACCGTTCGGAGCGCATCCGCACCTACAACTTCCCGGAGAACCGCATCTCCGACCACCGGGTGAACTACAAGGCCTACAACCTGGACCAGGTCCTGGACGGCGATCTGGAAGCGGTCGTCGCCGCCCTGCTCGCCGCCGACAGGAAAGAACGACTCGCGCTCTAAGCTGAACGCGTGACGCGACAGCCCCTGCGCCTGGCCATCCTCGAGGCGGAACGCATCCTCGCCGCTGCGGGCGTGGCGAGCCCGCGCACCGATGCGGAGCTGCTGGCCGCGCACCTGCTCGGCGTCGAACGCACCAAGCTGATGATGGTGCCGCTGGTGGATCCGCCGGTGGTCCAGGCGTTGCACGACCTGGTGCGCCGCCGGGCCGCGCGGGTGCCGCTGCAGCACCTCACCGGCAACGCCTCGCTCGGCAACGTGACGCTCAGCGTCGGGCCCGGCGTGTTCGTGCCCCGGCCGGAGACGGAGCTGCTGCTCGCGTGGGGCCTGGCGACGCTGGAGGGCGTTGACCGGCCGATCGTGGTGGACCTGTGCACGGGGTCCGGGGCGCTGGCGCTGGGGATGGCCAACGCGCGCCCCGACGCCACCGTGCATGCGGTGGAGAAGGAACCCGCCGCGCTGGCCTGGGCGCGCCGCAACGCCGACCAGCAGGCGCAGGCCGGTGACACACCGATCCACCTGTACGCGGGCGATGTGACCGACCCGATGGTGTTCATGGAGCTGGAGGGCCTGGTCGACCTGGTCCTCTGCAACCCGCCCTACGTGCCGGAGGGCACCCCGGTGCCGCCGGAGGTCCGCAACCACGACCCGCACGAGGCGGTGTTCGGCGGCCGCGACGGGCTCGACGTGGTCCGGCACGTCATCGGCTGCGCGGCGCGGCTGCTGCGTCCCGGTGGCGGGGTGGCCATCGAGCACGACGACACCCACGGCGGTTCGGTGCCGGCCCTGCTGCGCGCCCGCCGCGTTCTCGAAGACGTGCAGGAGCACACCGACCTGGCCGGCCGCCCCCGCTTCGCCACCGCCCGCCGCACCCCGCCACCGGCGCCCTGACCTGCGGTTTGACAGGAAGGTTCCCATGCTCCCACCGCCCCGCAGGGGTCAGTGGGCGTTGACGAACTCGCGGAGCAGGGCGTTGAACTCGGTGGGCTTCTCGCGGTTCGGCCAGTGGCCGGCGCCGGAGATCACCCGCAGCGTCGCGCCCGGGATCGCGTCCGCGGTGTCGCGGGCCGCCGACACCGGCACGATGGCGTCGCGTTCGCCGTGGATCACCATCACCGGGCAGTGGATGCGGTCGAGGTGCGGGAGGTGGTTGATCCGCATCGCCCGCCGGTCGACGGCGTCGGCGTGCCAGTCGGCGAAAACCGAGCCTCGCGCGCCCGCCTCGGCGACGACCTCGTCGACAATGGACTCCAGGTCCGGCACGGTCTGCGCGCCCGCGAAGAAGCCCCGCGTCAGCACCAGGCGGGCGAAGGGCCGGTTGAGCCGCAACAACTTCGCGGCCAGCGGACCGGCGAAGCGGGTGCGCAGCAGCGCGTAGGTCAGGAAGTGGTGCGGCATCTTGTGCTGCATGCCGGTGCTGTCCGCGAGCACCAGCCCGCGCACCCGCTGCGGATTGCGCAGCGCGAAACCGGCCGCGATGCTGCCGCCCATCGACAGGCCGACCAGGATGGCGTCCGGCACCCGCCAGGCGTCCAGCAGCCAGCGCAGCACCTCTTCGAAGGTGCGCTGGTTCGCGCTGCCGTGCCACGGCATGCTGCCGCCCTGGCCGGGCAGATCCGGCGCGAACACCCGGTGGTCGGCGGCCAGCACGCCGATCGCGTGCCGCCAGGCCAGCATCGCGTTGTCCGGCCCGCCGCCGTGCAGCAGGACGATCGCCGGACCGCTGGATCCCGCCCGGTAGAAGCGGATCTTCCCGGCCGGGAACTCGATCTGGTCGACCTCGACACCCTGGGGTGGGGCGGTCATTCGCTCTCCTCGCATTTCGTCGCAATTCCGTGCCCGCTTCCGGCAGACGCCCGAACGCCACCGGCGTTGCCCGGTGCGGGCACACCCAACGGATCTCGGTCGAGCGCCCGGGTGTTACTCGGGACGAATATTCCAGGACGGGGATCGACGGCACCACTCGAACGGGTCGAACGGGGGGCGTGCCAGGATTCGGGTGTGAGCACCGTCTATGACTGCACCAGTCCGGACAGCCGCGAAGAGGGCCTGGCCGCCGCGGCCAACACGGTTCGCGCGGGCGGGCTGGTCGTGCTGCCCACCGACACCGTCTACGGCATCGGCGCGGACGCCTTCGACGCCAACGCAGTGCACGCCCTGCTCGCCGCCAAGGGGCGCGGCCCGGACATGCCGGTGCCGGTGCTGGTCGGCTCCTGGTCCACTGTGGATGGGCTGGTGATGTCGGTCCCGCAGCAGGCGCGGGCGCTGATCGAGGCGTTCTGGCCCGGCGGGCTGTCGCTGGTGCTGCCGCAGGCGCCGTCGCTGTCCTGGGACCTCGGCAACACCCGGGGCACGGTGAACCTGCGGATGCCGCTGCACCCGGTGGCCCTGGACCTGCTGCGCGAGGTCGGCCCGATGGCCGTCTCCAGCGCCAACCGCACCGGCCAGCCGCCGGCCGCCAGCGCCGGCGAGGCGCGCGAGCAGCTCGGCGACTCGGTGCAGATCTACCTGGACGGCGGCCCGTCCGGCGAACCGGTGGCCTCCACCATCGTCGACCTCACGCAGGGCGCGCCGCGGGTGCTGCGGGAGGGCGCCGTGAGCCTCGCCGACCTGTCCGAGGTGCTCGGTGAGGACCTCGAAGCGGACCGGTGAAACCCGTCCGGGCGCGGGCCGATAGCGTTGGCTCCGCCAGCCGCAACGTGAACAGCGATGAGGAGCGCCGGGTTTGAGCAATCCGTTCTGGGGGCTGAAGTTCGAATTCACGCGGGCCTCGGCCCCGCGCGGGTGAGCCACCGGTATGGACAACGCGCCATGGGCTCCGAACGGGCTTCCCGCCCGTGAGTACCTGCTCGTCATGCTCACCGCCGCGGCGGCGACCTTCCTGCTGACCGGACTGGTCCGGCTGCTGGCCTTCCGCGTCGGCGCCGTCGCATATCCGCGGCAGCGCGACGTGCACGTCAAGCCGATGCCGCGGATGGGCGGGGTCGCGATGTTCGGCGGGGTGCTGGTGGCCATGTTCCTGGCCGCCAACCTGCCTACGCTGTCGCGCGGGTTCAACTACTCCAACGACATCCTGGCGGTGGTCATCGCCGGCGGGCTGATCGTCCTCGTCGGCGCGCTGGACGACCGCTTCGAGCTGGATTCCCTGACGAAGCTCGCTGGGCAGGTCACCGCGGCCGGGATCCTGGTGCTCTTCGGCGTCCAGTGGTTCGTGTTCTGGGTGCCGTGGGGCGGCACCGACGGCAACCTGGGGCAGCTCATGGTGCTGGGCAGCAACCAGGGGCAGCTGCTGACGGTGCTGCTGGTCGTGGCGATGATCAACGCGATGAACTTCGTGGACGGGCTGGACGGCCTGGCCTCCGGCATCGGCCTGGTGTCGGCCACCGCGACGTTCGTGTTCTGCCTCGCCGTGCTGGACCGGCAGAACGGCGACGTCAACGCCTACCCGCCGGCACTGATCGCGGCTGCGGTCGCCGGCGCCTGCCTGGGCTTCCTGCCGCACAACTTCCAGCCGGCCAAGATCTTCATGGGCGACTCGGGTTCGATGCTGATCGGCCTGATGCTGGCCTCCGCGACCACGTCCGCGTCCGGCCGGATGGACTACGCCCACCTGAACCCGACCGACACCATCGCGCTGCTGTCGCCGCTGCTGGTCGTCGCGGCGGTGCTGTTCGTGCCGCTGCTGGACCTCATCATGGCCGTGGTGCGCCGCACCCGGGCGGGCAAGAGCCCGTTCCACGCCGACAAGATGCACCTGCACCACCGGCTGCTGGAAATCGGGCATTCGCAGCGCCGCGCGGTGCTGCTGATCTACCTGTGGGCGGCCGTCATCGCCTTCGGCGCGGTGTCGTTGACGCTGTTCAACGCGGTCGTTGTGGCATGGGTCGTAGGTTTGGGGGTGTTGCTGGCGGCTATCATTTCGGTGATTCCGCGTATGCGCACCCGAGCCGATCGAGAGTCCCGATGAGCGAAGCGACCGACACGCCGAACCCCGCCGAGCCGGCCGAGCCCGCTGTGAACCCGCACGCCGAAACAGTGCGTCGGCTCGCCTCGGCGATGCTGCGCACCGCCTTGTGGCCGGGTGTGGCGACGGTGGCCATCGGGGCGGTCGTGGCGATCGTGCTGGTCGGTGTGCCCGGCCTGGTCGGCGCGCTGATCGGCGGCGTTGTGGCGTTCGCCTCGTCGCTGCTGACGATCTGGCTGATGCGGTTCACCGGCGGCATGAGCCCGCACTTCGTGATGGTCGCCGCGCTCGGCGGCTACGTCGGGAAGATGATCGTGCTGCTGGTGGTGATGACGCTGCTCGGCGGCGTCGATGCGATCCACCGGGAATCGTTGGCGTTCACCATGCTGGCCACCGTGATGGTGTGGGCGGGCGCCGAGGTGGTGGCGTTCAAGCGCACCAAGATTCCCACGATCGTGCCGGGAAGCTGATTCCCCTCGACGCGGTTTCCAGGCGCCCGGCCGCTGCGCCGGACGGGTGGAAGCGGACCACATGTCGGGAGACTACCTACCCGCTGGTATCGTCCCGCCGCAGAAGCCTTCCCTGCACAGCGCGGGTCCAAGGGGCGCACGGAGGCCCCTCGATCCCACCGGGTGGGGAGGGCCCCTCCGCGTGCCAGATCGCGTATCAGGTACGTTAAGTGCAAAACGTGACGATTCCCCCGGCAGAGTGAAGTTCACCGGGAGAACCGG
This sequence comes from Saccharopolyspora sp. NPDC045839, assembly GCF_056431645.1. NCBI lineage: Bacteria > Bacillati > Actinomycetota > Actinomycetes > Pseudonocardiales > Pseudonocardiaceae > Saccharopolyspora > Saccharopolyspora sp. NPDC045839. The sequence continues at coordinate 23,449 of NZ_JBWKKH010000016.1, read as the reverse complement.
AAGGAGCCCAGTTGGGCGCGCTGATGCTGGCCGAGGGCGGAACATTCCAACCGCCGGGCGCCGATAGCTTTATCCTTCCGCCGATCTTCGGCGGAGTCACCAAGCCGATGGTCCTCGTCGTTCTCTCGGCGATCATCGTGGCCGCGTACTTCGTGATCGCCACCCGGAACCTGAAGCTCGTTCCGGGCAAGGGGCAGTTCGTCGCGGAGTTCGTCTACGAGTTCAGCCGCAACAAGATCGCGCGGGAACACATCGGGGCCAAGGATTTCCGTCCGTTCGTGCCGCTGATCTTCGCGCTGTTCACGTTCATCCTGGTGAACAACATCTTCGGCATCATCCCGATCATCCAGTTCCCCACGATGTCGCGGATCGGCTTCCCGCTCGCGCTGGCCGCCGTGGTGTACCTGGTGTTCCACGGTGTCGGTTTCGCGCGGCACGGATTCCTGGGCTACTTCAAGCACATCATGTTCCCGCCCGGGGTGCCGAAGCCGATTTACGTCCTGCTGTCGCCGATCGAGCTCTTCCAGAAGTTCATCGCGCAGCCGGCCGCGCTGGCGATCCGAGTGTTCGCCGCGATGTTCGCCGGTCACCTGATCCTGCTGGTGTTCACGCTCGGTGGCGAGTTCCTGCTGCTCGAGGCGGGGGCCGCGCTGAAGCCGATCTCGCTCGTCGGGTTCGCCTTCGCCATCGCGCTGACCTTCGTCGAGGCCCTGATCCAGGTGCTGCAGGCGTACATCTTCGCGCTGCTGACCGCGAGCTTCATCGGCGCGGCGTTGTCCGAAGGCCACTGAACAAGAGACTTCGTTCCCAACAAAGGACCTGTCGATCCGCGCCGAGAAGCGGACCGAGTGAAAGGTAGTGACAGTGAGCAACATCGTTCTTGCGCAGGCCGCTGAGACCGCGATCAACCTCAACCCCGGTCTGGCCGCGATCGGCTACGGCCTGGGCGCCATCGGCCCCGGTATCGGTGTCGGCCTGATCTGGGCCGCCGTCATCAACGGCACCGCCCGCCAGCCGGAGGCCCAGGGCCAGCTGCAGGGCATCGCCTGGATCTCCTTCGTTCTGGTCGAGGTGCTGGCGCTGATCGGCCTGGTCGTCTACTTCATCGCTTCCGCCGGTGGCACTGCCTGATTAGCGGCTTTACGCGTTGGGAGACGTTGTGGTGAAGACGCAGATGCTGCTGGCCGCGGAAGGCGAGCACAACCCGATCATCCCGGAACCCGCGGAGATCGTGGTCGGTCTGATCGCGTTCCTCCTGCTGCTGTTCGTGCTCTGGAAGTACGCGGTCCCGCGCTTCGAGAAGATCTACGAGGAGCGCAGCGAGCGGATCGAAGGCGGTATCCGCAAGGCCGAGGCCGCGCAGGCCGAGGCCCAGCGGACGCTGGAGCAGTACAAGTCGCAGCTGGCCGAGGCTCGCGCGGAAGCGGCCCGGATCCGCGATGACGCCCGCGCCGAAGGCCAGCAGATCCTGGAAGAGATGCGCACCCAGGCGCAGACCGAGTCCGAGCGGATCATCAACCAGGGCCAGACCCAGTTGGCGCACCAGCGGGCTCAGATCGTCGCCGAGCTGCGGTCGGACCTCGGCCGCCAGGCGGTCGAACTGGCCGGCCGGATCGTCGGCGAGTCCCTGGAGGACGAGGCCCGTCGGCGGGGCACCGTCGACCGGTTCCTCGACGAGCTGGAGGCCGCCTCGGCCCCGGCGTCGTCCGAATCGGCCAAGGCCTAACCGAGTGAAAGGCGCTGAGAGTTGAGCACCCTCGTGAACGCCGCGAGCCGTGAGGCGCTGGCAGCCACCGAGCTGCAGCTGCTGCAGGCCACCGATGGGGCCCAGGCTGCGGAGATCACCGGGCTCGCCGACGAGCTGTTCGGCGTGGCCGCCCTGCTGGGCCGCGAGTCCACGCTGCGGCGGGCGCTCGCCGACGCCTCCACCGACCCGCGGTCCAGGGAAGACCTGGCCCGCGGGCTGCTGGCGGACAAGCTCGGCGCGCGGGCGCTGCCGGTGGTCGTCGAGGCCGTCCGGGCCCGTTGGTCCGGCCCGAAGGACCTGGTCGACGGGCTGGAGCGGCTGGGCCGCACCGCGCTGCTGGTGCAGGCCGAGCGGGCCGGCCGGCTCGACGCCGTCGAGGACGAGCTGTTCCGGCTGGGTCGCATCATCGGCTCCCAGGTGGACCTGGAGCGGTTGCTGTCGGACCCGACCGGCGACGAGGCGGGCAAGTACGCCGTCGTCGACCAGCTCATCGAGGGCAAGGTCGAGCCGGTGACCCTGGAACTGGTCCGCCAGCTGGTGGCCCGGCCGCGCGGCCGGCGGGTCAGCGAGGGGCTGGAAGAGCTGGCCGAGCTGTCGGCGAAGCGCCGTGAGCGCTCGGTGGCGCACGTCCGGTCCGCGATCCCGCTCAGCGATGAGCAGCAGCAGCGGCTGTCGAGCACGCTGCAGCGGATCTACTCGCGGCCGATCGCCCTGCACCTGGAGGTCGACTCCGCGGTCGAGGGCGGGCTGCTGATCCGGATCGGCGACGAGGTCATCGACGGCAGCATCACGGGACGCCTGCAGTCCCTGCGGCGCGACCTCGCCGACTAAGACCACGGGCCGTGGGCCCGGGAAACCGGTGCGGCGCCCAAACCAACTCCCTTCCAAGAACTAACCGAGGGCAGGAACGAGACATGGCGGAGCTGACGATCTCGTCGGACGAGATCCGCAGTGCGATCGAGAAGTACGTCTCCAGCTACTCCCCGGAGGTCAGCCGCGAGGAGGTCGGGGTCGTCACTGATACCGGTGACGGCATCGCCCATGTCGAGGGTCTGCCTTCGGTGATGACCGAGGAGCTGCTGGAGTTCCCGGGCGGCATCTACGGTGTCGCGATGAACCTGGAAGCTCAGGAGATCGGTGCGGTCATCCTGGGTGAGTCCGAGAAGATCGAGGAAGGCCAGGAGGTCAAGCGGACCGGCAAGGTCATGTCGGTGCCGGTCGGCGACGGCTTCCTCGGCCGCGTGGTCGACCCGCTGGGCGCCCCGATCGACGGCCTCGGCGAGATCGTCGCCGAGGAGCAGCGTCCCCTGGAGCTGCAGGCCGCGACGGTCGTGCAGCGACAGGGCGTGGGCGAGCCGCTGCAGACCGGTATCAAGGCCATCGACTCGATGACCCCGATCGGCCGCGGCCAGCGCCAGCTGATCATCGGCGACCGCAAGACCGGCAAGACCACGGTCGCGGTCGACACGATCATCAACCAGAAGGGCAACTGGGACAGCGGCGACCCGCAGAAGCAGGTCCGCTGCATCTACGTCGCGATCGGCCAGAAGGGCTCCACGATCGCCGGCGTGAAGCGGTCCCTCGAGGACGCCGGGGCGATGGAGTACACCACCATCGTCGCCGCGCCGGCCTCCGACTCGCCGGGTCTGAAGTGGCTGGCCCCGTACGCCGGTTCGGCCATCGGCCAGCACTGGATGTACCAGGGCAAGCACGTCCTGATCGTCTTCGACGACCTGACCAAGCAGGCCGAGGCCTACCGGGCGATCTCGCTGCTGCTGCGCCGCCCGCCGGGCCGCGAGGCCTACCCGGGCGACGTGTTCTACCTGCACTCGCGTCTGCTGGAGCGCTGCGCGAAGCTCTCCGACGAGATGGGCGCCGGTTCGATGACGGGTCTGCCGATCATCGAGACCAAGGCCAACGACGTGTCGGCCTACATCCCGACCAACGTCATCTCCATCACCGACGGCCAGTGCTTCCTGCAGTCCGACCTGTTCAACTCGGGTCAGCGCCCGGCCATCGACGTCGGTATCTCGGTGTCGCGCGTCGGTGGTTCCGCGCAGATCAAGGCGATGCGGAAGGTCACCGGGTCGCTGAAGATCGACCTGGCGCAGTTCCGCGAGCTGGAGGCGTTCTCCGCGTTCGCCTCCGACCTGGACGCCGCGTCGAAGGCGCAGCTGGAGCGCGGTGCCCGCCTGATGGAGATCCTCAAGCAGGGCCAGGGCGCGCCGCTCCCGGTCGAGGAAGAGGTCGTGTCGCTGTTCCTGGGCACCCAGGGGCACCTCGACTCGGTGCCGGTCGCCGACGTGCGCCGCTTCGAGTCCGAGTTCCTGGCGCACCTGCGACGCACCCACGAGTCCGTGCTGAAGGACATCGTCGAGACCAAGCAGCTCTCCGACGACGGTGTCAAGTTCATCGTGGAATCGGTGGAGGACTTCAAGAAGCAGTTCACCTCGTCCGACGGTTCCCCGGTCGCACCGGGAGAGCAGCCGGAAGCCGAGGCGCTGGCGGCCGACGAGGTGGGCCAGGAGACCGTCAAGGTCAACCGCCCCGCCCCGAAGAAGTGACCGGATAGCCATGGCTCAACTTCGGGAACTGCGAAACCGCATCCGGTCGGTCAAATCGACCCGGAAGATCACCAAGGCGCAGGAGCTGATCGCTACCTCGCGCATCATGAAGGCGCAGGCCAGGGTCGAGGCGTCTCGCCCGTACGCGGACGAGATCACCAGCGTCCTGACCGCGCTGGCCGACGTGAGCACGCTGGACCACCCGCTGCTGACCGAACGCCCCAACCCGAAGCGCGCCGGCGTGCTGATCGTGACCAGCGACCGGGGCTTCTGCGGTGGCTACAACGCCAACGTGATCAAGGCGGCGGAGGAGCTGCAGTCGCTGCTGCGCGAGCAGGGCAAGACCCCCGTGCTGTACGTCATCGGCCGCAAGGGCGAGGCGTACTACCGCTTCCGGCAGCGCAAGGTCGAGGCGAGCTGGACCGGTTTCACCGACCGGCCCGCCTACACCGACGCCGCCGAGGTGGGCGAGACGCTGGTCAAGGCATTCCTGGCGGGTGCCGACGACTACCTCGACGACGGGGGCACGGACGGTACGCTGGGTGTGGATGAGCTGCACTTGGTGCACACCGAGTTCGTCTCCATGCTCACCCAGAAGCCGACGGTCAGGCGGATCGCGCCGCTTGAGGTCGAGTACGCCGAAGAGCCTACGAAGACCCTCAAGTCGACGTACGAGTTCGAACCGGACGCGGAGGCCCTGCTCCGGGCCCTGCTGCCGAAGTACATCAAGACCCGCCTGTTCGCCGGGCTGCTGGATGCAGCGGCGTCCGAGCACGCTGCCCGCCGGACGGCTATGAAGTCGGCGACGGACAACGCGGACGAATTGATCCGCAACCTCAGCCGTGAGGCCAACCAGGCTCGCCAGGCCCAGATCACCCAAGAAATCAGCGAGATCGTCGGTGGTGTCGAGGCGCTCTCGTCAGCAGGAAGTGAGTGACATGACTGCTACTGCCACTAGCACTGCTACGGGCACTGGCCGCGTCGTCCGGGTTCTCGGCCCGGTCGTGGACGTCGAGTTTCCGCGAGACCAGGTGCCGGACCTCTACAACGCGCTCTCCGTGGACATCACCGCGGAAGGCATGGCCAAGACGCTGACGCTGGAGGTCGCCCAGCACCTGGGTGACAGCGTCGTGCGGACGATCTCGATGCAGCCGACCCAGGGGCTGGTGCGCGGCGTGGCCGTCACCGACTCCGGCGCGGGCATCTCGGTGCCGGTCGGCGACGTCGTCAAGGGCCACGTGTTCAACGCCTTGGGCCACTGCCTCGATGAGCCGGGCTACGGCTCGGACGCCGAGCGCTGGACGATCCACCGCAAGGCACCGGCCTTCGACAAGCTCGAAGGCCGGACCGAGATGCTGGAGACCGGCATCAAGGTGATCGACCTGCTCACCCCGTACGTGCAGGGTGGCAAGATCGGTCTGTTCGGTGGCGCCGGTGTCGGCAAGACCGTTCTGATCCAGGAGATGATCCGACGGGTCGCCAAGAACTTCGGTGGCACCTCGGTGTTCGCCGGCGTCGGTGAGCGCACCCGTGAGGGCAACGACCTCTGGGTGGAGATGGCGGAGTCCGGCGTGCTCGCCGACACCGCGCTGGTCTTCGGCCAGATGGACGAGCCGCCGGGCACCCGTATGCGGGTCGCGCTGTCCGCGCTGACGATGGCGGAGTACTTCCGCGACGTGCAGAACCAGGACGTGCTGCTGTTCATCGACAACATCTTCCGGTTCACCCAGGCCGGCCAGGAGGTTTCGACCCTGCTGGGCCGGATGCCGTCCGCGGTGGGTTACCAGCCGACGCTGGCCGACGAGATGGGTGAGCTGCAGGAGCGGATCACCTCGACGCAGGGTCGCTCGATCACCTCGATGCAGGCGATCTACGTGCCCGCGGACGACTACACCGACCCGGCCCCGGCGACGACCTTCGCCCACCTGGACGCGACGACCGAGCTTTCCCGGCCGATCTCGCAGAAGGGCATCTACCCGGCGGTGGACCCGCTGTCGTCCAGCTCTACCATCCTCGACCCGGCCATCGTCGGCGAGGAGCACTACCGGGTGGCGCAGGAGGTCAAGCGGATCCTGCAGAAGTACAAGGAACTGCAGGACATCATCGCCATCCTCGGTATGGACGAGCTGTCCGAAGAGGACAAGGTGACGGTGCAGCGGGCGCGTCGCATCGAGCGCTACCTGTCGCAGAACTTCTTCGTGGCCAAGCAGTTCACCGGCCAGGAGGGCTCCTTCGTTCCGCTGAAGGAGACCATCGAGGCGTTCGACAAGCTCTGCAAGGGCGACTTCGACCACTACCCGGAGCAGGCGTTCCTGTCCATCGGTGGTCTCGACGACCTGGAGCAGGCGTACAAGAAGCTCACCGAGAAGTGAGCGCCGGGCCCCGCTGAAGGGGTCGGCAGACCGGCAACGGGGTCGGGGTCCGCGCGGACCCCGACCCCGCTTGCGAAAGCACCACCACAAGGCATTATCAGCCCGGCCAGTCACGATCGCCCTGGTGGCACCGGATAGACTGCGGGAACACACCCGACAAAGGAGACGCGCGTGGCCAACATGTCCGTCCAACTGGTCGCCGTCGAGCGCCGCCTGTGGTCCGGGGAGGCGACCGCGGTGGTCGCGCAGACCACCGAGGGAGAGATCGGCATCCTGCCCGGGCACGAGCCGCTGCTCGGCGAGCTGATCGAGGGTGGTGTGGTGCGCATCACCACCACCGAGAAGGAGACCGTCACGGCCGCAGTGCACGGTGGTTTCCTGTCGGTCACCGCGGACGGGGTGAGCGTGCTGGCGGAGAGCGCGGAGCTCGCCTCCGAGATCGACGTGGAGCAGGCCCGCGTGGACGTCAAGAGCGCCGACGAACAGGCCCGAGCACGGGCCTTGAGCCGATTGCGAGCGGCCGGCCACTCGGCCTGATCCGGGCCGCGCATGGGTTCCCCGGTCTTGTTGCTGGCAGTGGCCTTCGGGCTGCTGGTGATCGCTGCCCTGGTAATCGGGGCGCTCGCGTGGCGGCGGCTGCGGGAACTGCGCGTCGGGGGCATCGACGTGGCGCTGCGCGCCAGCAAGGACGGCGGTGGCCGCGGCTGGCACCTGGGTGTCGCGCACTACCGGGGCGAGGAGTTCGCCTGGTACCGCGTGCTCAGCCTGCGGTCCGGGCCGAACTGGGTGATCAACCGCCGGAACGTGGAGATCGCGCGGCGCCGCGAGCCGTCGATGGCCGAGGCCTATGCGATGCCGTCCGGATCGACGGTCCTCGACCTGACCGGCCCGGAGCTGGAGCTGGCGATGAACACCGACGCCCTGACCGGCTTCCTGTCCTGGCTCGAATCGGCCCCACCGGGCCGGTCGGTGCCCTGGGCATCCTGAAACGACCAGCGGGGTCCGCTACCGGGCCCCGCTTTTTCGTGCGCTGACAGCATGGGAACTTTCCTGTCACATGGGTGGCAGGAAGGTTCCCATGCTCACATCCGGCGACCGAGCTCGGCGCAGATGTCGTGCAGGAGCTGCTGGAAGACGTCGGTGAGCGGGGCGTGCCGGGTGCTGGTGGGCACGGCGGCGTGGATGCGGCGGTGCAGCCCGGACGCGAGCGGCCGGTGCACGGTGCCGGCGGCCTCGCCGATGGCGAGCCGGGGGATGAACGAGACCGCGACCCCGGCCGAGACCACGGCTTCGGCGACGGCGTAGGACTCGAACTCGAAGGCCACCTTCGGGGTGACGCCCTCGGCTCGGGCGGCGGCCTCCAGCTGTCGCCGGTTCGGCAGGCTGCGCGGGGCGCAGGCCCAGGTGTCGTCGCGGAAGTCGTGGAGCCGCGGCTCGGCCCTCTCGGCGAGCGGGTGGTCGCTGGGCAGGACGGCGTGGACGGGATCGTCCAGGAGGTGCACGAGGCGCACGCCCGGCGGGACGTCGAGCGGCTCGTCGTACTCGCCGACCAGCGCCAGGTCGAGCTGGTGCGCGGCGACCCGATCGATGCCCTCCGCGGGACCCAGGTCCACCACGGAGAGCTCCGCGCCCGGATGCCGGTGGCGCAGCGCGGCGAGCGTCTCCGGCAGCAGCGCGAGCCCGGCGGTGGGGAAGGCGCCGAGGCGCAGCCGGTTGCGGTGTTCGTCGCGGAACCGCGCGGCGTCGGCCGTTGCGTCGTCGAGCGCCGCGGCGATGCGCTCGGCCTGTTCCGCGAGGCGGATTCCCAGCGGGGTCAGGCGGACGCCGTGGGCGTGCCGCTCGACGAGCTGGGCGCCGACCTCGTTCTCCAGCCGGGCCAGCTGCTGCGACACGGCTGGGGGAGTCCGGCGGAGCTGTTCGGCGGCGCGGGTGACGCTGCCCTGCTCCCGGAGGGTCAGCAGCACCAGCAGGCGCGACGGGTCGAGCATGAAGTTCTACTTTACGCTTCCCGAAGTTCCGTAACTGGAAGTGAATCAGTGCGCGGGGAAGACTTGGCGCTGTGACAGAGCAAGCCAGTTTCACGATCGAACCCGAACCCATCGACAGTCCCGAGGCCCAGCTGGCCCTGGGCCGCTACATCGAGGAGCTCAACGGCCGGTTCCCGGACGGGTTCGACACCAGTCGCGCCGCCCCGCCCGCGAAGGACGACTTCACGCCGCCGGCGGGGGATTTCCTGGTGGTTCGCGCCGAGGGCCGGGTGCTCGGGTGCGGCGCGGTGCGCACCGGGGGTGGCATCGCCGAGATCCGGCGGATGTGGATCGCGCCGGAGCTGCGCGGCAGGGGCGCGGGGCGGGCCTTGCTCGCGGCGCTGGAGGAGCGCGCGCGACGGCTCGGCTGCTCGCTGATCCGCCTGGACACCGCTGCCGAGCTGCACGAAGCCCGGGCGCTCTACGAATCGGCCGGCTACCAGGAGGTTCCGGCGTACAACGACAACCAGTACGCCAAGCACTGGTTCGCGAAACCGGTGCGCTGACCAGGGCTCTAAGCTGCGGGAATGCGCATCGAGACGGTCGAGTACGACCACCCCGACGCCAAGAGGTTGATCGACGAACTCCAGCGGGAGTACGTCGTGCGCTACGGCGAGGAAGACCTGACGCCGGTGGACCCCGTCGAGTTCCGGTCGCCCGGCGGGCTGTTCCTGCTCGGCTACGTCGACGCCCGCGCGGTCGCCTCCGGCGGTTGGCGAGTCCAGGACGGAGACGGGCCCGGTTTCCGGGACGGCGACGCCGAGCTCAAGCGGATGTACATCGCTCCCGATGCGCGCGGGAACGGGTTGGCGCGGCGGATGCTCGCCGAACTGGAGAGCACCGCCGCGCTGGCCGGTCGCAAGCGCATCGTGCTGGAGACCGGCATCCGGCAGCCGGAAGCGATGGCCCTTTACACCTCCTCCGGCTACACCGAGATCGAGAAGTTCGGGGTGTACCACGACGACCCGCTGAGCAGGTGCTTCGGCAAGGACCTCTAGGCGTTGCCGCCCGGGCGCCAGAGCACGTCGCCGTCCGGGTTCGCCACCCTGGCGAGGATGAACAGCAGGTCCGAAAGCCGGTTCAGGTACTTGGCGGGCAGCGGCGAGGTGCGCTCGCCGTCGGCTTCCTGCAGCGCCCACGCGGACCGCTCGGCGCGCCGGGCCACGCACCGGGCCTGGTGCAGCAGCGCGCCGCCGGGGGTGCCGCCGGGGAGGATGAAGGAATCCAGCTTGCCCAGGCGCGCGTTGAACTCGTCGCACCAGCCTTCGAGGCGGTCGACGTAGGCCTGGGTGATGCGCAGCGGCGGGTACTTCGGGCTTTCGGCGACCGGCGTGGAGAGGTCCGCGCCCACGTCGAACAGGTCGTTCTGCACCGCCCGCAGAACCTCGACGACGTCGTCGGAGAGCTGCGCGGTGGCCAACGCCACGCCGAGCACGGAGTTCGTCTCGTCCACGTCCGCGTAGGCGATGAGCCGCGGATCGGTCTTGTGCACCTTGGAGTTGTCCGACAACCGCGTCGTGCCCGAGTCGCCGGCCCGCGTGTAGATCTTCGTCAGGTGGACAGCCATGCCGTCAGCCTAGGCGGAACCGGCCGTGGCCTGTCGGGCGTGACAGGAAGGTTCCCATGCTCCAGTTCTGCGGGGCTGGAGTGACAGGAAGGTTCCCATGCTCGCTCCGATGCAACCCGCTCCGATGGCGGTGGGGGGTTGGCCGTAACCTCGATGCTCGTGAGTGAGCACTTCCGGGTACACGGCGGGGCGCGCCTCGTCGGCGAGGTCGACGTCGTCGGGGCGAAGAACAGCGTGCTGAAGCTGATGGCCGCGGCGCTGCTGGCGGAGGGCACGACGACAATCGTCAACTGCCCGGAGATCCTCGACGTTCCGCTGATGGCCGACGTGCTGCGCAGCCTCGGCTGCGAGGTGTCGATCGATGGCGGCACCGTGCACATCACGACTCCGGCGGCGATCAGCCACGAGGCCATTTCCCCGTCGATGGGCAAGCTGCGCGCGTCGGTGTGCGTGCTGGGGCCGCTGGTCGCCCGGTGCCGTCGTGCCGTCGTGACGCTGCCCGGCGGCGACGCGATCGGTTCCCGCCCGCTGGACATGCACCAGAACGGGCTGCGGCAGCTCGGTGCGACCAGCCACATCGAGCACGGCGCGGTGGTGGCCGAGGCGGAGAACCTGCGCGGCGCGCAGATCTGGCTGGACTTCCCCAGCGTGGGCGCGACCGAGAACATCCTGATGGCCGCCGTGCTGGCCGAAGGCACCACCGTGATCGACAACGCGGCGCGGGAGCCGGAGATCGTCGACCTCTGCGTGATGCTGCAGCAGATGGGCGCCAAGATCGAAGGTGCCGGCACCTCCACGCTGACGGTGCACGGGGTGTCCTCGCTCAAGGCGGTCGAGCACCGCGTGATCGGGGACCGGATCGTCGGCGCGACCTGGGCGTTCGCCGCCGCTGCGACCCGCGGCGACATCATGGTGCGCGGTGTCGATCCGCGGCACGTGAACCTGGTGCTGGAGAAGCTGCGCAGCGCCGGGGCGGAGGTCACCACGTCGGAGGAGAGCTTCCGCGTGGTGATGCACGGCCGCCCGCACGCGGTGGACTTCGTGACGCTGCCGTACCCGGGTTTCCCGACGGACCTGCAGCCGATGGCGCTGGCATTGTCGGCGGTCGCCGATGGCACTTCGATGATCACCGAGAACCTGTTCGAGTCCCGGTTCCGCTTCATCGAGGAGCTGGTCCGGATGGGTGCCGACGCCCGCACCGACGGGCACCACGCGGTGGTGCGCGGCCTGGAGCGGCTGTCCAGCGCCCCGGTGTGGGCCACCGACATCCGCGCCGGGGTGGGCCTGGTGCTCGCCGGGCTGTGCGCGGACGGTTCGACCGAGGTGTGGGACGTGTTCCACATCGACCGCGGCTACCCGAACTTCGTGGAGAACCTGCGCGGCCTGGGCGCCGAGATCGAACGCGTGACCGACTGAGCTGCGGTTCACCCGTTCGGGCGTGACCATGGGCGAGGACCCTGCTCCCGCGTTGAAGGGGCGATGGTCATGGCGAGCAGAGGGTGGACGCGAAGAGATTTCCTGAAGGGCTCCTGCGCCGCGGCGGGCGCACTCGTGCTGGGCGGGTGCGCGCGTACCGGCGGGGGCGGGGCCGGCGGTGATCCGCTCGAAGCGGCTCGCAGCTCCGGCACCATCCAGGTCGGCATCGCAGGCGAAGCGCCCTACGGCTTCACCGACGCGGCCGGCCGGGTCACCGGCGAGGCGCCGGAGGTGGCGCGCGCGGTGTTCCGCGGCTTGGGCGTCAACGACGTGCAGGCGTCGCAGGTCGACTTCAACCAGTTGATCCCGGCTTTGAACGCGGGCAAGTTCAGCGTGGTCGCGGCGGGCATGTTCATCACCCCGGAACGCTGCAAGAACGCGGCGTTCTCGATCCCGGACTACCTGGCGCCGACGGCGTTCCTGGTGCCCAGGGGAAACCCGGAGGGCGTCGCCACGTTCGAAGACGTGGTGAGGAAGAAGCTGCAGCTCGCGGTGCTCAGCGGGGCGGTGGAGAAGGACTACGCGCAGCGGCTGGGCGTGCCCGACTCGCAGGTGCAGGTCTTCGACACGCAGAACGCGCTGCTGCAGGCGGTCCTCAACAAGCGCGCCTACTGCGCCGCGTTGACCAACATCTCGCTCAACGACGTGGTGAAGAAGAACCCGGGCGCGCAGGTCGAGGTCACCAAGGGCTTCACACCGGTGATCGACGGCAAGGCCGAGGTGCAGGCGGGCGCGTTCGTGTTCCGGTCGTCGGACACCGTGCTGCGCGACGCGTTCAACATCGAGCTGAAGAAGCTGCACGACAGCGGCGAATGGGTGCGCATCACCGAGCCGTTCGGCTTCACCAGCGACAACCTGCCACCGGCCGACGTGACCACGGAGGCGTTGTGCGCCGGTAGGTGATCCCGGCGACGGGGGGCGACATGTCCGGGAACGTCTCGCACTTCCTCTCGGTCCTGCTGCAAGGTGTGCCGGCGACGGTGATCGCGACGCTGTGCGGCATCGCGCTGTGCGTCGTGCTGTCGTTCGCGGCCGGCCTCGGCATGCTGTCGCCGTGGCGGTGGGTGCGTGCCATCGCCCGCAGCTACGTCGAAGTCTGGCGCGGCACATCCGAAGTGGTGCAGCTGTTCTGGATCTTCTTCGCGCTGCCGCTGCTGGTCGGCTTCGAGCTGCTGCCCCTGTGGGCGGGCATCCTCGTGCTCGGCCTGAACCACGGCGCGTACGGCGGCGAGATCGTGCGCGGCGCGGTGCGGGCGGTGCCGAAGGAACAGCACGAGTGCGCGGTCGCGCTGAGCTTCGGCCCGGCGCAGCGGATGTGGCGGGTGATCCTGCCGCAGGCGGTGGTGGAGATGATCCCGCCGTTCAACAACCTGTTCATCCAGCTGCTGAAGAGCAGCGCGCTGCTGTCGCTGATCTTCGTGCACGACATCACCTACCAGGGCCGGGACGTCCTCGAACCGAACTTCACCGGCCAGACCGCGCTGATCTACCTGCTGATGCTGGCGCTGTACCTGGTGCTGGCGCTGCTGATCACGGCGGTGATGCGGGCGCTGGAGAAGCGCGCCGCGGCGGCCGTCGGCCGCGAGCCCGTCGCGCCGTCGAAGGCGCTCGGCCGAGCCGAAGGCGGGGCGGTCTAGTTGATCTGGGACTGGGAGTTCACCGGACGGATCATCCCGGACATCCTGCGCGGCCTGGTGGTGACGTTCGAGGCGACGCTGCTGGGTTCGATCGTGGCCTTCGCGCTCGGCCTCGTCCTGGCTCTGCTGCGGCGATCCCGGATCCGGCTGGTCAGCGGGGCGGTCTGGGTGTTCATCGAGTTGGTCCGAAGCACGCCGCTGCTGGTGCAGTTGTACTTCCTGTTCAACGTGCTGCCCGGAATCGGCGTGAGGTTCTCCTCGCTGACCACCGGTGTGATCGGCCTCGGCGTGCACTACGCCTGCTACACCGCGGAGGTCTACCGAGCCGGGATCGAGGGCGTACCGCGAGGCCAGTGGGAGGCGGCGACGGCGTTGAGCCTGCCCACCCGCCGGGTGTGGACGAGCGTGATCCTGCCGCAGGCGATCCCGCGGGTGCTGCCGGCGCTGGGCAACTACACGATCTCGATGTTCAAGGAAACGCCACTGCTGCTGGCGATCGGGGTACTCGACCTGGTGGGAGCGGCGCAGGAAGCCGGGGCGGAGGCCTACCGGTACGTCGAGCCGCTGACCTTGGCGGGCATCTGCTTCCTGTTGCTCAGCTACCCGTCGTCGCTGCTGGTGCGGAGATTGGAAAGTCGTGTCGGGATCTGATGCGGGCCACGACATGATCCGGTTCGACCGCGTGGTGAAGCGGTTCGGCGACAACGTGGTGCTGGACGAGCTGGACTTCGCGGTGCGGCCGGGCGAGCGGGTCACGCTGATCGGGCCCAGCGGATCGGGCAAGACGACGATCCTGCGGCTGCTGATGACGCTGGAACGGGTCGACGGCGGCACCATCCACGTCGGCGAGGACTGCCTGACCCACGTGCGCCGGGGAGGACGGCTGGTGCCCGCCGACGAGAAGCACCTGAGGAAGGTGCGCAGGCGGATCGGCATGGTGTTCCAGCAGTTCAACCTGTTCCCGAACATGCGGGTGCTGCGCAACATCACCGAAGCACCGGTCCACGTGCTCGGCAGGTCCACTGAGGACGCCGAGCGACGGGCGCGGGAACTGCTGGACGTGGTGGGCCTGGCGGACAAGATCGACGCCTATCCCACGCAGCTTTCCGGCGGCCAACAGCAGCGGGTGGCGATCGCGCGAGCGTTGGCGATGAGCCCGGACGTGCTGCTCCTCGACGAGATCACCTCGGCCCTGGACCCGGAGCTGGCCGCCGAGGTGCTGGACGTGCTGCGAGATCTGGCGCGCACCAGCGACATCACGATGCTGTGCGTGACGCACGCGATGAAGTTCGCCCGCGACGTCTCGCACCGGGTGCTGATGTTCGACGCGGGCAAGATCGTCGAGGACAAGCCGCCCGCCGAGCTGTTCGAGAATCCGGAGCAGGAGCGCACTCGGGCGTTCCTGCGATCGGTGCTCGACGAGGCCTGACCGGTGCCTGCCGGAGCCGGCGGTTGAGGTCCGCGGCAGGTCAGGCCGGGTTCCGGCGTTCGTGCAGGAGAAGCAGGGTGTATGCGGCGATCGACTGCGCATCGGTGATCTCGCCTGCGGCGATCATCGCCTCGAACTCGGTCCGGGAGAACCAGGAGGCGCGCATGTCCTGCTCCTCCAGCTCGCGCTCGTGCTCGCCGGAGGTGAGCCCGGTGGCCAGGAACGCCCGGCCTCGCTGGCTGGTGAGCCCGGGAGCCACATCGAGGACGCCGATGTCGACGAGCTTCTCGGCCCGCAGTCCGGTTTCCTCGCGCAGCTCCCGCGCGGCCAGCTCGGTGGGCGCGACATCGAGCCGATCGGGAGCGGTGCCCTGCGGGAATTCCCAACGCCGCAAGCCCAATGGGTAGCGGAACTGCTCCACGAGGTGGAGCCGATCGCCGTCGAGCGGGATCACCAAGGCGTAGTTGGGCTTGTCGACCACGCCGTAGATCCCGTCCGAGCCGTCGGCCCGGCGAATGCCGTCCTCGCGAACGGTCATCCACGAGTTGGCGTAAACCTCGCGGCTGCTCGTCTGCTGCATGAGCCCATGATGCCGCACGCGGGACCCCCGTCGGCCCGGATCAAGCAGAGGGCGCGCTCGCATGACCACGCGACGACGCCAGGTGCCGGTCAACGATCGCGCGGTGTTGGGCGGGGAGTGCTCTGCCGCCTGGTCTGGGTGTTCGCCTGGGGTCCACTGTGGGCGGTGGAACGAACTCGGGCCGCCCGTCGCGCATGGCGATGTCCCACCTCTGGTTGTGAAGCGTGCGGTGATGGTGTGCGCAGAGCATGACCATGTTGGTGAGGTCGGTGGCGCCGCCGTCGACCCAGTGCTGGACGTGGTGTGCTTCCGGTGTCCCCGGCGGCCGGTCACACCCTGGGAAGGCGCATGCGCCGTCGCGGCGGAGTAGTGCGGTGCGGATGTGGGTGGGTGCGGTGCGTTTCGTCCTGCCGACGTCCAGCGGGAGGCTGTCGCCGTCGAGGACAATCGGCAGCACCTCGGCGTCGCAGGCGATACGGCGTGCGTTGTGGGCGGTGATGGCGCGTTCGGTGTTGAGGGTGCCGGGCATGCCGTCCTCGCCGATGACCTCCAAGCCGCGCTTCAAGTCGTCGAAGTCGATGGCGATCGTCATCTGCGGCCGCTGTCCACCGGTGCGGGGCATTCCATCATGGTCCAGCGCCAAGTCCAGTAGTGCGGCGAAGCCGTCGGCGTTCCGCTGCCCGGCGGTGCGAGGATCCTTCTCCCCATCAACCTCGGGGTGGGGTGCGGCGAGGGGCTCGATCAACGCGGCGAACTTCGCACCCGTCTCCCGGTCCAGTTTCGCTTTGATGACAATCATCCCGTCCCGGGTGGTCGCGTAGTGCAACTCGCGTGCGTCGTGCTGGGCTTCCTCGTCGCGGTAGGCGCCGTCTTGGTCGAGGAGGTAGCGGATGCGTTCGGCAAGTTTCTCCAACTCCCTCGGCGGCATCGTCCGCGCATACCCGGCAAGCGTTGATTCGACTTCGGCGACCTGGTGGCAGCGGGCGTAGTCGGGCAGACGCCGGATTCCGTTGACGATGACACGCGCGTGGTCCAGCCCGATCGCGCCCTCGGCCAGGGCGGCGGCGGTGTCGGGCATGTCCGGGGGCATTGTTTCGCCGTACAGGCTCCGCCGGTCTTCGACGTTGCGGGCGACTGTGACGCGGGTTTTCGCGTCACGAGGGTCGATGTTGAGCAGCCCCTGCAGCCAGACCTGCAGTGATCGGGCGGTGGTGTCGGTGTGGATGGCGCGATGGTCGGCTTCAGCGATGCACTGCAGTTGCTCCCACATCAGCACCCGCATCTCCTTCTCCAGCCTCTGAATGCGGGTGGCGAGTTCAGCATCGGTGCACGACACCGCCGACTGTGGAGGCATGGCCTCAACTGTCGTGTCCTGGGTGTTCAGTAGCGGTGTCATACCTCCATTCTCCTGATTCGAACGTGTGTTCGCACTGTTTTTATGGTCGCTTGATCAGGTGAAACATCCAGTCGAAGGCGACAAAAATCGAGTCGTGTCAAGGGAAACGGTCACGACAGGCCGAAGGCGACCCGCATCCACCACCAAACCCACACCGCCATCGGCCATGCGCACCACGTCCGGCGGCCAGGAGTCAATTTCCTGCGAAGTAGCGCCATCCCCGCAACGGCCCGCCCCCGACAACGGATCACCCCGAAACCAAACCCCCACCGGCCCCGGCTGACCCGAAAACGGCCACCCCGCAACGCAAGCCGCGAACCCGCCAGCCCACTCCGGGCCATCCCCGCGATACAAAGCCGCTCTGATGCTGCGGGTCGGATGTCAAGCCTGAAACCCCGAAGAGGCGGCCGCGAGGCCGGGCTTGACCTCCGGCACGCAGCACCAACAATCCACCCATCGCGGGGATGGCCCCAAAGCACACCGAACCTCTAAAGGTCCCGACCCCTCCAACCCCGAACCCGGCGAACCGAACCACAAGCTGAGAACCTCGAACCACGACCCGAGCCAAGAGGAGCGAGCCCGAGTGCCCCACCCCTGGTGGCGAAGCGCGGTGACGTACCAGATCTACCCCCGCAGCTTCGCCGACTCGAACGCCGACGGGATCGGCGATCTCCCGGGGCTGACGTCCAAGTTGGACCACCTCGCCTGGCTGGGCGTGGACGCGATCTGGCTGACGCCTTGCTACCCGTCGCGGTGGGTCGACGGCGGCTACGACATCACCGACCACCGCGGCATCGACCCGAGCCTGGGCACCCTGCGGGACTTCGACCGGATGGTGGACGCCGCGCACGGGCTCGGCATCCGGGTGCTGATCGACCTCGTGCCGAACCACACCTCGGACCGGCATGAGTGGTTCCGGCGGGCCCTGGCCGCCGGGCCCGGTTCGCCGGAGCGCGACCGGTACGTCTTCCGCAACGGCAGGGGGCCGGGCGGGAGGCGGCCGCCGAGCGGCTGGGAGTCGCGGTTCGGTGGCAGCGCCTGGACGCGGGTGGCGGACGGCCAGTGGTACCTGCACCTGTTCGCCCCCGAGCAGCCCGACCTCAACTGGGCGAATCCGGAGGTGCGCGCCGAGTTCCTGGACATCCTGCGGTTCTGGGGGCGTCGCGGTGTCGACGGTTTCCGGGTGGACGTGGCCGCGGCGCTGGTCAAGGACCTGCGCGAGCCGTTGCGGGAGGTCGTCGGCGGGGAGGGCAGCACGGGGCTGGACGACTTCGCCGCCAACCCCGACCACCCGTTCCTCGACCGGCCCGAGGTGCACGACGTGTACCGCGAGTGGAACCGGGTGTTCCACGAGTTCGACCCGCCGCTGGTAGGGGTGGCCGAGGTGTGGGCGCGCAGCGACCGGCGGGTCCGCTACATCAGGCCCGGCGAGCTGCAGCAGGCCTTCGATTTCGAGTTCCTGCGGGTGCGCTGGCGGGCGTCGGAGTACCGGCGGGTCGTGTCGGGGTCGATTGCGGGAGCATCGTCGGTGGGAACCGTGGCGACCTGGGTGCTGGCCAACCACGACGTGGTGCGGCAGGTTTCCGCGCTGGGGCTGCCCACCGACGTCGACCTGCGGGTCTGGCTGGCGTCGGGCGGAACCGAACCGCCCGCGGACCTGGAGTTGGGCACCAGGCGGGCGCGCGCGGCGATCTTGTTCGCGCTGGCGTTGCCCGGCTCCGCGTACCTGTACCAGGGCGAGGAGCTCGGGCTGCCGGAGGTCGCGGACTTGCCCGCGGAGGTCCTGCGGGACCCGAAGTGGGCGCGTTCCCGGCACAAGGTGAGGGGGCGCGACGGCTGCCGGGTGCCGCTGCCGTGGACCCGAGGCGGGGTGTCCTTCGGGTTCGGCGACGCGCCGCCGTGGCTCCCGCAACCCGCCGGCTGGGGCGGCTACTCGGTGGAGGCGCAGCGGGGTGACCCCGGCTCGATGCTGGAGCTCTACCGCGCCGCGCTGCGGCTTCGGCGGGGGTTCAGCGGCGACGAGAGGTTCGGCTGGGACGAGCGCTACGACGCCGGCGACGTCCTGGCGTTCCGGCGGGCCAAGGACGTCCTGGTCCTGGTCAACACCGGCCCCGTGGCCGTCCCGCTCCCGCCGGGAGAGGTCCTGCTGTCGAGCGCCCCGCTCGAAGCGGGCTCCCTCCCCGCCGACACGACCGCGTGGCTACGCCTGCCCTGATGAAAGCATGGGAACTTTCCTGTCACCGCGGGGCGGCGGTTGGTGCATGGGAACCTTCCTGTCACCCGCACCACGGCTTCGGCGAGCCGGGAGTGACAGGAAGGTTCCCATGCTCACTTCGCGGGTTCGGTGTTGCGCTCGTTGAGCCGGGACCTGCGGCGGCCGTAGCCGAAGTACACGGCCAGGCCGATCGCCGACCAGATCGCGAAGGTCACCCAGGTGACCGCGTCGAGGCCGAAGATCAGGTACACGCACAGGGCGAGGCCGAGCAGCGGCACCACCGGCATCAGCGGGGTGCGGAAGCTGCGCGGCAGGTCGGGCCGGGTGCGGCGGAGCACCAGGACACCGATGTTGACCAGCCCGAACGCGACCAGTGTGCCGATGCTGGTGGCCTCGGCGAGCTGGTTGAGCGGCACGACGGCGGCGAGCAGCGCCACCACGGTGCCGACCACCACGGTGTTCCGGGCGGGCACCGCGCGCCGGTTCACCTTGGACAGCATTCCCGGCATCAGGCCGTCGCGGGACATCGACACCAGGATCCGGGTCTGCCCGTACAGCACGGTCAGCACGACCGAGGCGATGGCGACGACCGCGCCGAACGCGAGCACCACCGAGGGCCAGCCCTGGCCGGTCACGATGCGCAGTGCGGCGGCCAGCGAGGCGTCGGATTCGCCGAGCGCGCCGACGCCCACCGCGCCGACGGCGGCGAAGGCGACCAGCACGTAGATGGCGGTGACGATGGCCAGCGACAGGATGATCGCGCGGGGCAGGTCGCGGGACGGGTTGCGGGCTTCCTCGCCGGCGGTGGACGCCGCGTCGAAGCCGATGAACGAGAAGAACACCGCCGAGGCGCCCACGGAGATGCCGGCGAACCCGGCCGGGGCGAACGGCGTCATGTTCTCGGAGCGGAACGCCGTGATCGCCACGGCGAAGAAGAACACCAGCACCGCGATCTTGAGCAGGGTGGTGATCGTGGTGGCTCGGGCGCTCTCCCGCACGCCCAGCAGCAGGACGCCCGTGGCGAGCAGCACGATCAGCGCGGCCGGGAAGTTGAACACGCCCCCGTCGCCGGGCGGCGCGGCGAAGATCTCGGGGATGGTGACGCCGATCGTGCCCTGCAGGAACTCGTTCAGGTAGCCGCCCCAGCCGACCGCGACCGCGGCGACCGACACCCCGTACTCCAGCAGCAGGCACCAGCCGCAGATCCAGGCGACGAGCTCGCCGAGCGTGGCGTAGGTGTAGGAGTAGGCCGAGCCGGACACCGGCACGCTGCCCGCGAGTTCGGCGTAGGACAGCGCGGAGCAGAGCGCGGCCACGCCGGCCAGCACGAACGAGACGACCACGGCGGGACCGGCGGCTGGTGCGGCTTCGGCGAGCACCACGAAGATCCCGGTGCCGAGGGTCGCGCCGACCGACAGCGCCACGAGCGGTACCAGGCCGAGGGTCCGGCGCAGCTGGGAGTGCGAGCCGTCGTCGGCGAGTTGCTCGGCGGGCTTGACGCGCAGCAGGGTTCGGGCGAAGGACACGGGGCGTAACGGTATCTCGCTCAGCGGGAAGAACGAGGTCCGGCCCGGTGCGCCCCGGGGGTGCTCGACTTCTGGATCGACGCCCGTACTCTGTGCCGGGTGCGACTTGTCATTGCCCGCTGCCAGGTGGACTACGTCGGCCGGCTCACCGCGCACCTGCCCATGGCGCAGCGCTTGCTGCTGGTCAAGGCCGATGGGTCGGTGTCGGTCCACTCCGACGACCGCGCCTACAAGCCGTTGAACTGGATGAGCCCGCCGTGCTGGCTGATCGAGGATCCCGGCGTGTGGACCGTGCAGAACAAGGCCGGCGAGAAGCTGGTGATCAGCATCGAAGAGGTGCTGCACGACTCCAAGCACGAGCTGGGCGTGGAGCCGGGTCTGGTCAAGGACGGCGTCGAGGCGCACCTGCAGGAGTTGCTCGCCGCGCACGTCACGACCCTCGGCGACGGCTGGTCTTTGGTGCGCCGCGAGTACCCGACCGCGATCGGCCCGGTGGACCTGATGTGCCGGGACGCCGCCGGGGCGAGCGTGGCGGTCGAGATCAAGCGGCGCGGCGAGATCGACGGCGTCGAGCAGCTGACCCGCTACCTGGAGCTGCTGAACCGGGATCCGCTGCTGGCGCCGGTGGCCGGGGTGTTCGCGGCGCAGCAGATCAAGCCGCAGGCCCGCACCCTGGCCGAGGACCGCGGGATCCGCTGCGTGGTGCTGGACTACGACCAGCTGCGCGGCATCGAGCCGGACGAGTACCGGCTGTTCTGAGTCACCCTTTCCGGGGCACCGGCGGGCGTTGTCGGCCCGCGGGTGACAGGAAGGTTCCCATGCTCACCAGGCGCGAAGCGGCCTTGATCAGGCGGTCTTGATCGCGTTGCCGTCGACGAGGTGGTCGGCGCCCGCGGTGCTCGCCGCGTGCGGGGAGGCCAGGAACGCGACCAGCGCGGCGACCTCCGCCGGTTCGACGAGCCGGCCGGTGGTCATGCCCGCTTCGGTGGGGAGCTGGGCGAGCAGTTGGTCGAGGGGGACTCCCAGCGCTTCGGCCATCGCCGCGCCGTGCCCGTCCGCCGCTTCCCACATCGCTGTGCGCGCCGGGCCGGGGGAGACGGTGTTGACCCGCACGCCCTGCGGTCCGACCTCCGCGGCGAGCGCCTTGCCGAACGCGGTCAGCGCCGCCTTGGCGGTGGTGTAGGGCATCGGTCCGGAGTGCGGCACCCGGGCGCCGATCGACGAGATGTTGATGATCGAGCCGCGGCGGCGCAGCAGGCTCGGCAGCGCCGCGCGGGTGGTGCGGACCGCGCTGAAGAAGTTCAGGTCGAAGGTCCGCTGCCACTCGTCTTCGGTGAGGTCGGTGAGGCCGCCGAGCAGTCCGCCGTCGCCGCCGCCGACGTTGTTGACGAGCAGGTCCAGTTCGCCCACGTCGGTGAGGGCCTGTTCGACGAGGTCCGCCGGTCCGTCCGGTGTGGACAGGTCGGCGGTGCGGCCGATCTCGCCGGTGGCGGCGAGTTCCGGCGTGATCGTGCGCGCCGCGGCGACGACCCGCACGCCTTCGGCGGCGAGTGCGGACACGACCGCCAGCCCGATGCCGCGGCTGGCGCCCGTCACGAGCGCGGTCTTCCCGGTCAACTGCAGGTCCATGCTCCGACTCCCTGTTGCATCAATAGTGATGCGGTAGACTATATAGATGCGACATAACTGTTGCAAGTAGCTGGCGAACTAGCACTCCCGTGTAGTGTCTCGGTGGTTCTGGGAGGTGGTTGTGGCACGAGCGATGCGTGCGGACTCCGAGCGGACCGCGCGGGGGATTCTGGAGGCGGCCGAACGCGTGCTCCGCGAGGACCCGGCGGCGTCGATGGGGCAGATCGCCGAGGCGGCCGGGGTCGCGCGCACGACGGTGCACCGGCGCTTCGCCAGCCGGGAGGCGCTGGTGGAGGCGATGACCACCTGGGCGGCCGAGCAGTTCCGCGACGCGGTCGAAGCTGCGCGCCCGGCCGCCGCGCCGCCGCTGGTCGCGCTGCACCAGGTCACCGCGAACGTGTTGCGGGTGAAGGTCGACTGGGGATTCGCGATGAGCCGGGCGGTCACCGGCGAGGTCTCGCGCATCCACGGCGAGGTGCGGCGGGCTTGCATCGGGCTGATGGAGCGCGCCAGGGACGCCGGCGTGCTGCGCGCGGACGTCGACCTGGAGTGGGTGCGGCGGGTCTACTACGCGCTGATCCACGAGGCCGCCGAGGAGGGCAAGGCGGGCGCCGACACCGACGAGATGGCCGCGCTCGTCGTGGATACCCTGCTGAAAGGCGTTGGCTCGTAGCGGGATTCGCGTCAGCCGCGGTCCGGCTTGCCGTGGCAGCACGGCCGCAGCCGCGTGGTGGTCCACGGGGTCAGCAGCCGGGCGAGGTTCCGCCAGAACTGTTCCGGCCGGTCGCGGACGCGTTGTGCGTCGTTCGCGGGCCGTTCGTTCGGGCCCGTCGCCAGTCCGTCGATGATCGCCAGATCGATCCGGGCGTTCACAGCTCCACCCCCGTCGCTGCGCATGTGCCAACAGTGACGGTACCGGTCACATTCCGTTGCGGGGAGCGGATTTTCGCATATCACTCGCATGGCCGTGCCGGGTCGCGCGGCTCGTCACGCCCCGTGTGCCGCGAGGCGCGCGAACGGGCCGCCCGCCCGGCGGGAATCGCCTGATCGATTTAGTGTCGAGTTCCAACGAAATGATATCGGAGCGATGTGATCCGCCCCACTGTGCGGTACTGTCCGGCTGCTGTCGCGAGTGTGGTGGTTGTCGTTCGACTTTGTTGGGTCTGGAGGTGGCGTGGCAGTGCTGCTAGCTCAGGGTCAGCTGCTGGATGCCAACGCGGTGGATTTCGCGTTGTTGGCGTTGTATTTCGTGTTTGTGCTGGGTATCGGGTATCTGGCGCGGCG
>NZ_JBWKKH010000015.1:161283-203343 GCF_056431645.1 Saccharopolyspora sp. NPDC045839 | reverse complement strand
GGTTGTAGGAAAAAACAGAACAGACACACACAACGACATCTTCCCCCCCCCCCAAAACACCCCCACCTTCCAAACCATGAAAGGAACCCAACCGATGTTCTGGATTCAGCTCAGCACATTCATTCTGTTCAACCTGCTGATCCTCGCCATGCTCACCACCCAGATCCCCGCACGCGCCATCGCCTTCGCGACAACGGGGCAGCACGCGGGAGGTGGGGAAGGTGCTTACACGGTGTGGCATCTCATCGCCGACATCGAAGCCGAAAGCCGAAAAGAAGAGCACAGGTGGGAACACGAACATCCCCGCATACCACCGGAATTCCCCAACACCGACCCCGACGACGAGCCCACCTCGGTCGACGAACCCACCGGGCGGCACCACCTGCGGGCCTAAAACGCTCGTGAGTGGTTTGGGCCGCTATGCAGTCCAAGCCACTTACGAGACCCGAGCAGGGCCGGTGCGGAGACCTCCCCCAACCCCCACCCGCACCGGCCCACCCCGGTGACCGGGCGCGATACCCCCGACCCCACGCGCCCGGTCACCGGCTCCCGGCAACGACGTTTCAGACTCGGAGATTCGTTCGTGGTTCTTGCCCGTCTCCGCAGGCCGCGCTACGGCCCGTGCGTACTTTTTGCTGCCATAGCGACAAGAAGTGCGCACGGGTGGTGAGCCCCGGCTCAGGACGCGGTGTCGCGGAGGTTCCGGATGCTGCCCAGGAGGTTCTCGGCTCGTTCCCGCCCGGCGGTCGCCTCGGTGAGGCGCCGGTTGACCGTCTGCAGCTGCCGGCTGCGCTCCGCGGCGTCCATCTTCAGCGCCTTGTCCACTTCCCGCAGCTCGCCCTCGATGGCCTCGATGCGCCTGGTCAGAGCGTCGTCCAGGGCCAGCGACAGCTGTTGCTCCGCCTCGATCAGCTGCTCCGCCACGAGCTGGTCCAGTGCCGAGCGGGCATCCGCGATGGCCTCGGTCAACCACTGCTTCAGGTGCTGCTTGTCCGCCGCGTGCTTGCGGGTCCGCGCCATCCACCAGCCGACCCCGAGCCCGAGCACGATCGTCACCGGCAGCACCACCGGGTTCAGCGCCGCGATGCCCAGGCCGCCCGCCAGCGGCATCGCGGCCGCCCGGCCGACGCCGAGCCCGCCGGAGACGCCCATGAACACCAGGAGCTTGTCCTCCGCGGTCGGCGGCCGCTTGTCCGGCGGCCGCAACGCGATCGGCGCCTGCGCTCCGCGCGCGAACTGCGAGCGGATCACGTCGAGCTCCTCGGCGGAGAACAGCTCCTTCAACGACTGCTCGGCGACCGCGGCCAGCCGCGCCGACAGCGTCGCCGCCACCCGGGTCGACGCCATCTGCAACGCCGCGTCGACGTGGCGGGGCAGCTCGGCCAGCTGGTTGCGGTCGGCGCTGTCGATGGCCCGGCGGAACCAGTTCTGCACCTCCCGCACCTGGCGGGCCACCTCGTGGCTGGTCTCGACGCGGGTCCGCTGGATCTCGCCGCGCAGCTTCACCTGCCAGCCGCGCGTCGACGACCGCCGCGCGGTGGACAGCTCGTCGCGCCGCGCGCGCAGCGACTCCGCCTCGTCCTCGCCGACGGTCAGCGCGCGCTTCTCCGCCGACAGCTTCGCGACCAGCTCACCGAGCACAGTGGACAGTGCCCGCATCGTGTTGGCCTCGCCGAGCATTGCGGCCCGCCCGCCGATCAGCCGCTCCAGCTCGGTGCGCAGCTCGACGATGCCGGACTTCTCGCGCAGCATGTCCGCGGCCTGCTCGCTGGGCGCCTTCTCGGCCAGCTCCTGCATCCGGGCGGACACCGGGAAGATCGGCATGTCGGCGAACCGCGGCGCGTGTTCCGCCAGCAGCTTCCGGTCCGCTTCCAAGACCTGCCGCCAGCCTCGGTGCTGATCGGTCTTGGCCAGCGCGAACACGACGGTCTCGACGCGCTCGGCGATCTTCTGCAGGAATTCCAGCTCGCCCCGGGTGAACGGGGCCGACGCGTCGACGACGAACAGCAGCGCCGTCGCCGAGGCCGCCGCCTCCATCGCGAGCTCGCCGTGCAGGGCGTCCAGCCCGCCGACTCCCGGCGTGTCCACCACGGTCACCCTGGCCAGCGCGTCGAGCGGCGCGGTGATCTGCACGTAGCGCGGCGGCAGCTGGCCTTCGGGCAGTTCGCGGCCCGCGCTGGCCCAGTTCGGCAGCTCCGCAAGGTCGAACGGCACCGGCTCCTGCTGACCGGGGTAGCAGGCGTGCGCCGCCCATTGCTCGCCGTGGGTGAACTCCAGGTACGTGGTGGTGGCCACCTGTGCGTCCACAGGGGACAGTCCCGGGTGCTCCAGCAGGGCGTTGACCAGCGAGCTCTTGCCGCGGTTGGTCTCCCCGACCACCACGACGCTGGGCGTCTTCTGGCGGCCGCGCCGAACCTGCTCGACCCACTCCGCGGTGGTCGGGTCGGCCTCCCGCAGGAACGCGTGCAGCTTCTCCCTGGCCTGCTTGACCTGCTGCGGCAGGCCCACGGTGACCGCGACGCCCGGTGCAGTCATGCGCCTCGCTCCTCTCGAACCCCGACGTGGTCGCCCTCGACCGGCCCGCCGTTTTCGCGCGAAACCGTCGGACTCCCCTCACGAGAGGCGCCGTTTTCGCGCGAAAACGGCGCGGTTCCCGCGGCGGTCACTGCTGCCGCAGCTGGTAGACGGTCACCACCGGGGCGCGCAGCACGCGGTCCCGATCGGCGAAGCCCAGCACCTCGGTCTCGGCGATCACGCCGTCCAGGGCCGGGTCGTCGGTGGGCGTGATGCCACCGGCCTCGTGGTGCGCCGGGTCGAAGCGGGTGCCGTCCGGCCGCAGCGCCGAAACGCCGATGCCCCTGAGCCCCTCGGACAGCCGCTCCACCACTCCCGCGCTGCGCGCCCGGTCCATCGCGTACATGCACAGCTGGATCAGCGTCGCCCGCTCGGTCAGCGCGCGATCCAGCTGATCAATGACGACATCGCTGGTCACGGCGGTCATGTCGGTTCCCACCTCTGCGTCGGCGTCCGGGGCAACTGCCGTGCCCTCGTCCGGATCGGACGCGTCGGGAACACCACCGGTTCCACTTTCAGGTGAATTCTTGCGCCGCCAGCCACGCATCGCCATCACCCGGACCGCAACTGCTGCCAGATCAGGAAGTACGCCCGGTGCACCACGTGCGCGATGCGGCTCTGCGCGGGCGTGGCGCCGAACGACGAGAACGAGCGCCACCAGTTCGCCCGCTCCAGCGCGTAGTCGGTCAGCTCGTTGCGGGGCCGACCGGGCAGGCCGAGCTGCTCGCCGACGTCGTTGCTGCTGCCGACCCGCATCACTTCCTCGGCCAGGTCCACAGGCATCGCCACCGCACCGGCCGCGACCAGCGTCAACGACTCCAGCACCCGGAGCTGGTGCGCCTCCGGCTTGGCCAGCAGCACCTCGATCGCGTCGTGCACCCGCTGCCGCTCGCCCTGGTCGCCGGAGGCGTGCGCGAGCGCGGTCACCGAGGCCAGCGCTGCCGCGGCCTTGATCCCGTCGGCCCGCGCCCGGAACACCGTGTCCAGCCGGTTCAGCACCGAAGCCAGCCCGGAGGAATCCAGCAACCGGCGCCGCAGCGCGCCCGCGGTGATCTCCGGGTCGGCGTCGATCGCCTCCAGCGCGCTCCGGATCCCGAAGAGGTCCATCCGCTCCAGCAACCGGTTGCGGGTGCCGGCCGGCACGTCGCACTCCCAGCTGGTGAACAGGTCCGCGGACAGCAGCAGCGTTTCGCGGGTCGCCTCGTCCAGCTTGGCGAGGCCGCGCAGCGCCTCCGCGTCGGCGGCGGTGAACTCGCCGGATTCGGCGGTCTCCGCGAGCAGGCCGATCACCGGCAGCACGTCGGCGACCTTGGGCTTGAGCAGCTCGGCCTGCTTCTCCGCGAGCAGCGACGCGGCCTTCCACACCTCGCCGCCCGAGTCCTCGACCGAGCTCGGCTCGATGGTGTCGGCCTTGTTCAGCACCGCGATCGCGTTGACCGGCCCGGCCTCGCGGCTGGCGGTGGCGGCGGTGAACGCGGCCAGGGCCTGCTCGTCGTCGGCCCGGACGCCCTGCGTCACGACGTAGAGGACTGCCTCGGCGCCCGCGACCGCGTTGCGCGACACCGGATCGAGATCGGAGTCGGCGTCGGCATCGTCGCCGTCCTCCTTGCGAGTGCCCAGCAGTTCTTCGGTGCGCGCCACGGACGCGGCGTCCAGCGAACCGAGACCGGGGGTGTCGATCACCGTCAGGTCGCGCAGCACCGCGTTGGTCAGGTAGGCCTCCAGGTGCGAGACCTCGTCGATGTCCACGCCCAGGTCGGCCGGGATGCCGCCGTCGGCGTCGAAGGGCACGGCCTGCTTGTTGCCGTCGTGGAAGACGACCTCGACGCGGTCCACGGTGCCGTACTGGAAGCGGGTGACCAACCGGGTGCACTCGCCCACGTCGGTGGGCGCGACCCGGCGCCCGATCAGCGCGTTGACCAGCGTGGACTTGCCGGACTTGATCCGGCCCGCGACGGCCACCTGCAGCGGCGCGGAGAGCCTGCGCAGCACCTCGGCGAAGCCGGCCGCGGTCCGCTCGGACACCTGCGGCTGCAACCCGGTGCACAGCCGGGCGACCGCCGCGGATAACGGGCCAGGCCAGTGCTGCTGCTCGGTTGCCGTACTCAAGTCCGACCTTCCCGATCGTGCGATCTCGCTGCGCGCTACATCCTGCCACGCACCCCCACCGAACCGGACCAAGTGCGCGCGATCACCGGGTCGCCCAGCAGGCCGCCGTCGGATCCCCGCCTACGACGAGGCACCTCCGCGCGTGCGACCTGAGGTTGACCCGGGTCGAGCCCGTGGGATGACGCCTGACCACGGATCCTGCGCCTAACCTCGCTAAGTGCGGAAACTGAGCCTCTGGTTGCGGGCGCGCCCGTTGGTCGGCGACAGCGGGATCGCCACCTTCATGCTGCTCGTGCACCTGGGAGAGCTCGACGGCGAGAGCAAGCCGACGATCGGCATGCCCGCCTGGCTGTACGTCGTGGCCGGCGTGCTGCTGACCGTGCCGCTGGCGGTGCGGCGCATCTGGCCGGTGCAGTCGGCGTACGTCGCGCTGCTCGGCATGGCGATCATGTCGGTGGTCAACACCGGCCCGGGCTCGACCGTGGCCCTCATCGCGCCGTGCATGATGATCTACACCCTGGTCGCCTGCGAGGGACGCCGGATCGCGGCCCTCTACACCGCGCTGACCGGCGCTTTCTACCTGGCGCGGCTGTTCACGGGCGGCCAGCGGGAAGGGAACCTGGCCGAGCTGATCTTCGTCCAGGTGCTCTTCTTCGTCATGCTTGCCGGCTTCTGCTGGGTGCTGGGCGAGTTCATCGGCGCCCGCCGCGCGTACCACGCCGAGGTGGAGAGACGGCTGCGCAACCTGGAGTTCGAACGCGATCAGCAGGCGCGCATCGCGGTCGCCGAGGAGCGCAACCGGATCGCCCGGGAAATCCACGACGTGCTGGCGCATTCGGTCAGCGTGATGGTGACGCAGGCCGACGGCGCCGGATACGCCCTGCGCAGCAACCCGGATCTCGCCGAGCGCGCGTTGCAGGCGATCGGCAGCACCGGCCGCGAGGCCCTCGGCGAACTGCGGAGCCTGCTCGGCGTGCTGCGCGACAGCGACGAGCAGGACCCCGGCCGCATCCCGCAGCCCACCGCCGCGGACCTCAGCGACCTGGTGAACCGGGTGCGCGGCCTCGGGCTCGCCGTGTCGATGGAGCTGACCGGCGACTTCGCCGGGCTGCCGACCAGGATCGGGCTCAGCGTCTACCGGATCGTGCAGGAGTCGCTGACCAACGTGGTCAAGCACGGCGGCACGGGCACCACTACCTCGGTCCGGGTGGACAACGACGGGCAGCGCATCGAGATCGAGGTGCTGGACGACGGCATCCGGAAGGAGCCGTCCGGGCTGGCCCCCGGCGGCAACGGGCTCATCGGCATGCGGGAACGCGCCGCGGTCTACGGCGGCACGCTGGAGGCCGGTCCGCGGCCCGAGGGCGGCTGGCGGGTGCACGCGGTGCTGCCGCTCGATCCGGGCGCGCAGCCTGGGGAATCGGCCGTGAAAGGTCGCTGAGAAATCCGAAACCCCAGCTCGGATAGGGTGTACGGCATGGTGCGGGTGCTGCTGGTGGACGACCAGGAACTGATGCGCATGGGCTTCCGGATGGTGCTCGACGCGCAGGATGATCTGGAGGTCGTCGGCGAGGCGGGCAACGGCGAGGAGGCGATCGGGCTCGCCGAGCGGCTGCGGCCGGACGTGGTGCTGATGGACGTCCGGATGCCGGTGCTCGACGGCGTCGAGGCGACCCGCCGGATCGTCGCGGCGGACAGCGCGAAGGTCCTGGTGATGACCACCTTCGACCTGGACGAGTACGCGCTTTCCGCGCTGCGCAACGGAGCCAGCGGATTCCTGCTCAAGGACGCCCCGCCGGAGAGCCTGGTCACAGCGGTGCGCTCGGTGGCCAGCGGCGACGCGGTGGTCGCGCCCAGCGTCACCAAGCGGCTGCTCGACCGGTTCCTCGGCGAGCGCGGCGGCCGGCTGCGGGACGCGTCGGTGCTCGACGTGCTGACCGAGCGGGAGCGCGAGGTGCTGGTGCTGGTCGCGAAAGGACTGTCGAACGCCGAGATCGCGGGCACGCTGTTCCTGTCCGAGGCCACCGTGAAGACCCACCTCGGCCGCATTCTGTCCAAATTGGACGTGCGGGACCGGGTGCAGGCCGTGGTGCTCGCCTACGAAACCGGTCTGGTCAAACCGGGTGAGGCGTGAATTGCGCCTCCAGCCACCCACGAACGCGCTGGTGGACGGCTAGCCTGCGGTGGTGAGCGACGCCGCGTGGAAACCCCGACTCATCGCCCTCGACATCGACGGAACCCTGCTCGACCCCGCCACCCAAGCGATTTCCGCCGAGGTCAAGGCCGCGGTGCGCCGCGTGGTCGAAGCGGGCACCCAGGTCGTGGTGTCGACCGGCCGGAGCACGCTCGGCACCCTGCCGATCCTGGACGTGCTGGAGCTGACCAGCGGATTCGCGTTGTGCTCCAACGGAGCGGTGCGGGTCGACGTGGCGGCGCGGGAACCCGTGTCGATCGAGACGTTCGAACCGGGGCCGGTGCTCGCCGAACTGACCAGGCGGCTGCCCGGGGCGATCTTCGCGAGCGAGGACATCGGCGCCGGCAGCCTGGTGACCAGCAAGTTCTCCGAGGACGAGCTGCACGGACCGCAGCAGCTGGCCACCTTGGACGAACTCGTCGACCACCCGGTGCCGCGGCTGATCGCGAACTGGGTGGATCACGAGCCCACCGAACTCATCGCGGCGATGGCCGGGGTCCGGCTGCCCAACTGCACCTACACCGTGGACCACTACGAGCCGTGGGTCACCGTGGTGCCGGAAGGCGTGACCAAGGGCTCGGCGCTGGAGAAGCTGCGCGCCGAACTGGGCATCGCGAGCGAAGACACCTTCGCCGCCGGTGACGGGGACAACGACATCGAGATGCTGCGCTGGGCGGCGCACGGCGTCGCGATGGGGCAGGCGGCGGAGATCGTGCGCGCCGCGGCCGACGAGGTCACCGGGCCGGTCGCCGAGGACGGGCTGGCAGCGGTCCTGGACCGCTGGTTCCGGTGAGATCTCCGGGACACCCCTGAGGCTGTCATCCCGCAGGACGGGGCCTACTACGACTCAGGTCTGACCCGAGGTCCAGACGCTGGGCCGATGCAGGCGCACGGGTCGGCCAGGCACCCTTTGTGGTGTGGCCCGGTTGGGCCGCGGCATTGTCGGCTTACAGGAGTGATCATGATCGAGGCGATCGGCCTCACCAAGCGCTACGGCCCGAAAGTCGCGGTGAACAACCTGTCGTTCACCGTGAAGCCCGGCCGGGTCACGGGTTTCCTCGGCCCCAACGGGGCAGGCAAGTCCACCACCATGCGCATAATGCTCGGCCTGGACCGGCCGACGTCCGGTGAGGTGCGCATCGACGGCAAGCCCTACCGCGAGCTGAAGAACCCGCTGCGCACCGTGGGCGCGCTGCTCGACGCGAAGTGGGTGCACCCCAACAGGTCGGCGCGCACCCACCTGCTGTGGATGGCGAAGTCCAACGGCCTGCCCGTGAAGCGCGTCGACGAGGTCCTCGGCATGGTCGGCCTGGAGGAGGTCGCGAACCGCAAGGCGGGCGGCTTCTCGCTGGGCATGTCGCAGCGGCTCGGGATCGCGACCGCCCTGCTCGGCGACCCGAAGATCCTGTTGTTCGACGAGCCGGTGAACGGGCTGGACCCGGAGGGCATCCACTGGATCCGGCGGTTCATGCAGGGCCTGGCCGCCGAGGGGCGCGCCGTGTTCGTCTCCAGCCACCTGCTTTCCGAAATGGCCCTGACGGCCGAGGAACTCGTGGTGATCGGCCGCGGCGAGCTGATCGCGCAGTGCAGCACCCAGCAGTTCGTGGACAACGCAGGCACCCAGGGCGTGCTGGTGCGCTCGCCGGGGGCAGCACAGCTGCAGCAGCTCATGAGCGCACAGGGACTGAGCGTGCGGTCGACGGCCCAGGACACGCTGGTCGTCGACGAGGCCGAGACCGAGCAGATCGGCGAACTCGCCGCACAGCACGGGATCGTCCTGCACGAGCTCACCGCGCAGCGGAGCTCGCTGGAGGAGGCCTTCATGCAGATGACCGGCAACGCCGTTGAATACCAGACCAATCTCGGCGCCGCCGCGTCCGCGCTGAACACCTCGGGGGTGGCCCGATGACCCTGCTCGCCGTCGAACGCATCAAGCTCTTCTCCACCCGGTCGCCGTGGTGGTGCGCCTTCCTCGCGCTGGCGTTGACCATCGGCTTCACCACGCTGTTCGCGTCCCAGCTCGAGAACGAGATGTCGCTGTCGATGACGCAGGCCGGCTACCAGTTCGGCCTGATGGTGATCCTCGTGCTCGCCGCGTTGTCGATCACCACCGAGTACCGGTTCGGCACGATCCGGGCGACCCTCCAGGCGGTGCCGAACCGGACCGCCGCGCTGCTGGCCAAGACCGTCGTCGTCGCGTTGGTGGCGCTGATCATCGGCGAGGCGGCCGCATTCGGCTCGTGGGGAGTCGCGAAGCTACTGGCACCGGGCGCGGATCTCGCCTTCGCCACGAGCGACGACTGGCGCCAGGTCGCCGGCGTCGGCCTGGTGTTCGCGATCGGCGCGGTGCTGGCGGTCGCGGTCGGCGCCATGCTGCGGCAGACGGCCGGCGCGGTCGCCCTGCTGCTGCTCTGGCCGCTGCTGGTGGAGAGCCTGGTCGGACTGATCCCGAAGATCGGCGCCGACGTGCAGAAGTGGATGCCGTTCAACGCCGCCGGCCACTTCATCTCGGGCACCGACGGGGTGGGCGACATGCCGTTCGGCCCGTGGGGCGCGCTGGCCTACTTCGCGGCCGTCGCGGTGGTCCTGTGGGTGATCGCTTTGATCATCGTTCGGCGGCGCGACGCCTGACCAGCGAGAACCGAAGCGGCTGCGGAACCTACCATGATCAACTATAGAAATGCCCAGTTGGGCGCGGGATAGCAAAACGTTACCCGGCCCGGCCGAGAGTCTGATCACGTCAACCGATAGGATCAGCGGCAAGATCGAGCCGCAGACGTCGCCTCCCGGTGCGTGCGGCACCGCAGGGTCCGCTGTGGACACCGCGCGAGGCTGACGACGGGGCCGACTGGCACAACCGAATTCGACCGACTGCAACAGCGCTCGGGGGCGCCGGCGGTCGGGACGGGGGAGGGCCCGGGCTGTCATTCGGGGGATGGCCCGGGCCCTGTGCTTTCCGGATGTCCGCAGCGGCTCCGACGACCTCGCGCGGCGTCCCGCATCAGACGCTGGGGCGGACCACCAGGACCGGGCAGGCCGCGTGCCGGACGCATTGCTCGGCGACCGAGCCCAGCATCAGGCCTGCGAACCCGCCGCGCCCGCGGTGGCCGACGACCAGCAGGTCCGCTCCCCGCGATGCCGACAGCAGCGCCTGCGGCGACGGCGAGTGGACGACGTGTATGTGGACCGGGAGATCGGGATGTTCGCCGAGCTTGTTGGCCACGATGCGTTCCGTGTCGGCCAAGACCGACTGCTGGAACTCGTCCATGCTCGGCACGACGTTCGGCGGGCAGTCCGCCGGTCGCGGTGCGGTCCGGAAACTCCAGGCCCGCACGACGTGCAAGGGGACGCTGCGGCGCCGGGCCTCCTCGGCCGCCACGATCAAGGCGCGCAGCGACGATGCGGAACTGTCCACGCCGACGACGACACCGCCGTCGATCTCCACCTGTTGGATCGTCTGGTCTGGCACCCCCCCACTCCAACCGCATCCGGGTGACTTGTCGAGTCGACCTGCGGGGGGTCGACCGAACACGTTGTAAACATGTGACTTTTGACACAAACGGTATGCTCGCGTCATTCTTTGCATTCGCTGTGGTAAGGCATTGAGTAAGGGATGTCCCGAACCAGCGTCGCTTGGGGGCATGCGCTGGCCGAGGGCGAGTTCGTGGCTCGCAACTTTCTCAACAGCAGAAGGGTGGGCCGATGGTGCAGTCGAAGGAAATCCCGGCAGTTCCGGCGCAGCAGGACGGTGCGCGAGTTCGTTCGACGGACGACGTCCAGCTGGAGCCGGTGCCGAGGCTCGAATGGTCGCTGGCCACCGAAGCACATCCACCCGCGCTGGAGGCGGCGACACCAGCATCGCTGCGGCGGAGCTGGATCCACACCGCGCCCGAACACCAGGTGCTCGAGCTGTTCCGCAAGCTGCACGGCGCCAAGCGCCGGCTGCCCGCCCCGTGGTGGCTGCGGGCGCTGGATCGCGGCGAGATCGAATCGCGGAAAGCGGCGTTCGAAATCGAGGACGAGGCGCACGCGGTGCTCGGTGCGCGACCGGGCTGGGTCTTCGTGCCCTGGGCCGGCATCGGCGAGGCCGGGTACTGGGAGTTCGCGCCCTCGGACCGGGCTCCGATGCGGATGCCGACCACCGTGGTGCTGACCGACGAGCACCGGGGCTGGCTGAACGTGGTGCCGGCGCACGGCGAGACCGAGCCGGTTCCGGTGCCGGTCAAGCGGTCCACCGGCCTGGTATCGATGCTGGGGCAGATCGAATCCTGGTGATCCACCGGCCCCGCCTCCCGGACGAGTGGGTTCGGTCGTCGGGGCCCATCACCGGTTTGCGATACTGAGTCCCCGTGAATGCCTCTGACCAGCAGGTTCCGTTTCGTCGTACCGTCGTCAGCTACGTCCAGCGCGGCGAGCGGATGACGGTGGGCCAGCAGCGCGCCTGGGATCGCCACTGGTCCGAGCTGGGTTCCGAGGTGACCGCGCTGCCCGAGGGCCCGCTGGACCTCGCGGCCTGGTTCGGCCGCTCCGCGCCGGCGGTGCTGGAGATCGGCTCCGGCATGGGCGAAACGACCGCGCAGCTCGTCGCCGCCCAGCCCGACGCCAACTACGTGGCGGTCGAGGTCTACAAGCCGGGGCTGGCCCAGCTGATGCTGCGGGCCGAAAAGCTGGAGATCACCAACCTCCGGTTGCTGCGCGGCGATGCGATCGTGCTGCTTCGCGACCACATCGAGCCCGCGTCGCTGGCCGAGGTGCGCATCTACTTCCCCGACCCGTGGCCGAAGAAGCGCCACCACAAGCGCCGTCTCGTGCAGCCCGACTCGGTTCGGCTGATCGCATCCCGGCTCGCGCCCGGCGGCGTGCTGCACCTCGCGACCGACTGGGAGAACTACGCCGAGCAGATGCTGGAGGTCTGCCAGGCGGAACCGCAGCTGCGCAACCGGTACGCCGACGAGCCGGGCGGTTGGGCGCCGCGGCCGGAGTGGCGACCGGTCACGAAGTTCGAGAACCGGGCGCACGAAGAAGGCCGCGAAATCCACGACCTGATCTTCGAGCGCATCTAGCCGGTTCCGCGGCAGACCTCGGTGAGCTGCTGCCGCCCGGGATCGGTTGTCGTGTCGGGCCTTTCTGCCATCGTGTGCTCGGAACGAGTTCTCTGAGCAGAAGGGGACGAGCGCGATGACCAGCGCCCGCCAGCGCGCAGCGCAGCCGGAGGACCTCAACCGGTTCGTGTTGGAACGGCTCAACGCCGGCGACGTCGACGGACTGGTGGCGCTGTACGAGCCCGACGCCGTGCTGATCGTCCCGACCGGGCGAGTTGTCGGGCACCGGGAGATCCGCGCGGCGTACGAGCAGCTCGTGGCGGCCAAGCCCGAGTTCGCGCCCGGCGCGACGCAGCCCGCGATCCGGAACGGCGACCTGGCGCTCACCTCCGTGCGGCTGGCAGACGGCGGCGTCACCGTCGAGGTGGCCCGCCGTCAGCCCGACGGCACCTGGCTCTGGGTGATCGACCAGCCCAACCTGCTCGGCTAGGCCTCGTCGCGCCGGTCGCCGGAAGGCGCTCCGCCGAGACCGTGCCGCACCGCGAACTCCGGGGCCGTCACGCCCATGACCACCAGGTCGTGGTGACGACCGGCGAAGAATTCGTGTTCGCGCAGCAGGCCTTCCTCGATGAAACCGAGCGTGCGGTGCAGCGCGAGCGACGCCTCGTTGTCGGCGTAGATCTGCGCCTCGCATTTGTGGTACCGGCGCTCGCCGAACATGAAGCGCAGCAGGAGCACGACCGCTTCGGCCGCATAGCCACGCCGTTGGTACTGGTCGTCGATCGCCACGCCGTGGGAGAACCGGCCGGTGCGCGGATCCGCGTCATGGGTCGAGACGGACCCGACCAGCGCACCGCTGTCCAGCGCCTCGATCACCAAGCGGAGCGAGTCGCCGACCGGTTGCGCGGCGGACTGCTCGGCCGTCCACGCGCGGTATCCGTCGGCCGAGCGCGGCGGGTAGAGCGTGTCCGCCGATCGCTGGTGCTCGGAGTGCGAGTCCATCCGCATGAACGCTCGCCAGTCCTCGGGCTCGATGCCGCGCAGCCGAACGAGCCGGCCCGTCCAGAAGGAGCTCATCCGGCTATCCCAGCAAGCGTTTCGCCCTCGCGTCCAAGGCTTTTCCGCTCTCTGCGCGCAATGTCAACCGGCTCGGACGAGCGCTGGTCACGCGTTCGTGCAGGCTTCCGCGATCTCTGCGGTGTCCCAGTAGAACGGGCGGATGTCGATGATCTGCCCGTCCTGGATCTCGATCGTTTGCAGGATGGGGAATTCGAGCCGGCGGCCGGTCGCCCGGGAGCGCGCTCGGACCTGGGTGAGCACCACCAGCGGCCCGGTCGTGTCGCTCGGCGTCAGGAAGTCCTGCGCCAGCATCTCGAACGATTCCCAGGTTCGGCTCATCTCGAGGAAGAACCGCTCCATGCCCTGGTGGCCCCGCCAGCTTCCGCCGTAAGGCAGCGCCTCGGCCTGGTGCAGGACGACCTGGGGCGAGAAGAACTCGGCGAGCGGTTCGAAGCTCGCTTCGCCGGGCCCGCCGGCCGCCAGGTACTCGGCCTCCGCCGCGTACATGCCCTCCAGCACCTGCATCTTCGTCTTCATCGCCGTCACGCGTCCAGCTTTGCCGCGCGGGAGGCCGGATGCTGGCGGTGATCAGACACCGCACTTGGCCTGGCTGTCCACGACAAACAGCAGGATGTTCACTCAATTGGGCGATCAAGCGTCGTGACCTGCGCGTCGATGGAAGTCACGATGAGTGGGTTGTCGCGCGATCGTGGTGTTGTGAATTCACCGAAAAGAAGAATGCTCATGCAGTGACGCGTGAGCGGCGATCGCGACTACGTTCCGGCCCGTGACGGATATCCGTGATGAAGTCATCCCGACCCAGCAGCGCCCGCCGGACACCGGTGGCGAATACGCCACCAGCACGAGCCGACTCATCGCCGATCGGTCCGAACCGACCACGGATATCTCGGCGGCCGAGCAGTTCCTGCGGGCCTTCCACGACGCTCATCCCGAGGCAGGCTCCCTGTCCCAGCGCCTGGCCGAGATACGCCAGGAGTTCGCCGACACCGGTACCTACCGCCACACCAGCGAGGAACTCGCCTACGGCGCACGCGTCGCGCTGCGCGACAGCGGGTGGTGCACGAGCGGTGTGCCGTGGCGCCGGCTGAAGGTCCGCGATCTTCGCGGCCTGCGCAACGCCTCAGCGATCGCCAGCGAATGCTTCGAGCATCTCCGGCTGGCCACCAACGCGGGCCGGATCCAGCCTCTGATCACGGTTTTCGCCCCGGACTCGCCGGATGGTCCCGGCCCGTGCATCTGGAACGAACAGGTCGTCCGGTACGCGGGCTACGCGTTGTCCGACGGCGGCGTGCTCGGCGACGCCCGGTACAGCGGATTCACCGCCGAAGCCCAGCGCCTCGGTTGGAAACCGCCGACCCAGCGCGGGCGCTTCGACCACCTGCCGCTGGTGGTGGAAACCGCCCACGAAGGCCCCAAGCCGGTGACCGTTCCGCGGGACGTCGTGCAGGAAGTCCCGTTGGAGCACCCGGAGCTCCCATGGTTCGTCGAGCTGGGCCTCCGTTGGCACACGGTGCCCCTGATCAGCAACATGCAGCTGCTCATCGGCGGCATCCGGTACCCGGCCGCGCCGTTCAACACCTGGTTCGTGGGAACCGAGATCGGCACCCGCGGGCTGGCCGACGAGAACGCGTACGGCGTCACCCGGCACGTGGCCGAACGGCTGGGCATGGACACCTCCACCGAACGAACCCTGTGGCGGGACCGGGCGATCGTCGAGATCAACCGGGCCGTGCTGTTCTCGTTCGACTCCGCGCGCGTCACGATCACCGACCACCACAGCGAGGCACTGCACCGGCTGGCCTGGTTGCGTTCCGCGCCCCGGACCGATGCCTCCCGGCCGATGTTCACCGTCACCAAGGAAGCGACCCGGCGTGCCCGGCAGGGAGCACCGAGTGGCTTCCAGTCCCCCGAACCGAGCCGGCCACGGTACGACGTGCTGGCCCGGATGAACCGGCGTTGCCTGGGAACCGGCCTGCCCGAGGACTGACCCCCGCACCGGCCTTCGACGCACCTCGCCGGGCCGCGACGCGGTCCATGATCTCGGGGAGAACCGAGCTGAGCGACATGAGCAGCAGCACCGCGAGGGCGATGAAAGCTCCGATTCCAGAAACGATGTTGGCGAGCATCTCTGACCTCCC
The DNA here is from genome assembly GCF_056431645.1 of Saccharopolyspora sp. NPDC045839. Classification (NCBI taxonomy): domain Bacteria; kingdom Bacillati; phylum Actinomycetota; class Actinomycetes; order Pseudonocardiales; family Pseudonocardiaceae; genus Saccharopolyspora; species Saccharopolyspora sp. NPDC045839. Next base: position 188,206 of record NZ_JBWKKH010000015.1, on the reverse strand, counting down.
TGGTCTTTCCTTCCGACTCTTCAAGCATCACGTTCGGGACAGGTTCGGCGGATCGGTCATGTGGTCGGCCCCGGATGGCCATCCGGCCAGTCCCGCGCGGGCGGAACTGGCCGGATGGTTGCTGACAGGGCACTCGCCCATCACTCGTCGGCGATGGGCTCGCTGCTGATGCGGCGCAGCATCGGGCCGCTGGTGGAGGCGGCGAGGACCGCGACGGCCACACCGATCACGACCGGCGCGAAGATCCAGCTGCTGATCACCACCGGGGTGTCATCCCCGAACAGGGTCAGCATCGAGGCCCCGATCGCGATGCCGCCCGCACCTGCGGTCAGCGTCGCGACCAGCGCGGGCAGCGCTGCCTCGGTCCGCAGAGCGCGCCCCAGCATGCGCACGGGGGTCCCCGCGGCGATCAGCGCGCCGAAGGTGCGCCGGCGATCGACCACCGACGACGCGGCGGTGATCGCGGCGCTGCTGCCCGCGATCAGGGACGCCAGCCCCAGGCCGATGGCGGTCACGCGCTTGAGATCGCCCAGCATCGTCTGCTGGTCCTCCAGCCGCAGCTCACGGCTCAGAAAGGTCTCGGCGGGCATTGCCGCGGCCAGCGCGGTCCGCACCTTCTCCCGGTCGGCGTCGGTCGCCGGGTTCACCACCAGCGTCGACTCGCCGACGTTCGCCACCTCCGGCACCAGCTCGGGGTCGATCAGCACCGAACCGCTCAGCTCGGGGTCCTGGCCGCCGAACGGCCGGGTCACGACGTTGGCGGGCAGGTCGAACGTCTTCGGCTCCTCGTTGGAGCCCGGGGCCGGGTAGGCCCGGAGGCGCAGCCCAGAGGTCTGCATCCGAGTGGCCGGATCAGCGCGGATCGCCGGCGGGCCCGCGCACACGCCGACGGCCATCCGGGTCACGGCCGCGGCATCCGGGCAGCTGATCACCAGGCCGGAGTACGCCCCGCCTTCGGAGGTCTCGAGGGTGACCTGGTTCGCGCTCACGACCGTGGCGTTCGCACCGCGGCGCTCCAGCTCGCCGACGATGCGCTTCTCCTGGTCGGCCGCGGTCGCGGACGGAACGTCCACGTACAGCACGGAGTCCTTGAAGGAACGGCCGCCGCCCGCGAAGGTCTCGAAGCTGGGCAGCAGCGTCAGCGCCATCGACCCGACGAACACCGCGAGGACGATGCCGGACACGGATCGGTAGGCGGCCTTCGGATCGCTGCGCAGCCGCCGACCCGCGAGCAGCATCGCAGGCCGTCGCCACGTGGTGGCGAACAGCTTGCCGAGCGCGCCGGTCAACCACGGCCCGACGACCGAGGCGGACACCAGAACCGCCGCGAGCGCCGCGAGCATTAACGTCAGGCCACCGGTCTTCTCGGCGGTGGCGAGCCCGAACGCGAAGAACGCCGCTGCCGCGGGCAGCGCGAGCAGCCGCCACGCCTTGGGCGCCTTCCGCGACTGGTTCATCGCCGCGCCGACCGGGGCCTGCACGACCCGGCGCAGGCCCAGCACCGCAGCCAGCACGACCAGCAGCGGAATGACGACCGCCACCACGACGACCGTCGTCACCGACGGGGTGAAGTCGCTCGGCAACCAGGTGCCGCCGCCCCACGGGACCTGCGCTCCCACGAACCGCAGCGGCCAGCTCAGCAGGAGACCGACGACGGTTCCCGCCGCCGCGGAGATGGTGGTCTCGGCGGCAACGGCACCGACCACCTGTCCCGGCGTCGCACCGGCCAGCCGCAGGGCCGCGAGCCGCCGCTCCCGGCGAGCGGCGGTCAGCCTGGCCGCCGACGCGACGAGCACCAGGCTGGGTATCGCGAGCAGCACGATCCCCACCCCGGACAGGAACTTCAGCAGGAAGTCGTCGGTACCGGCCGCGATCCAGCCCGAGTTCTCGGCCTCGGCGGCGTCCAGCGTGCCCGGTTGGTGCCCGACCACCGCGACGAGCTGCTCCGGGAACTTCAACGAGGCCTCGTCCAGGACGCCGACGACGTTGCCGTCGAAGCGGTTGGCGAGCTCTTCGCGCGGATGCTGCTTCGCCAGCTCCGCCAACCGCGGCGACAGCAGTACCTCGCCGGGGGCGGGAAGGGCCGGCGCGCCCCCCTCCGCGGGCCGGTCTCCCGACACGTCGAGCCGGATGATCTTCTCGTTCTGGAAGAAGTCCAGGCTCGCTAGCGAAACCGCGCCGGCGGGATCGGCGGCGCCGCGCTGCCACGCCGCCCGGTCCATTCGGGCGTCGGTCGCGTTCGGCAGGGTCGCCAGGAACAGGACCAGCGCGGTGGCGACCGCGACCCCGGCCGCGGTGAGCAGCGCCGACAGGCGGCTGCGCGAGTCCACGCGCAACACCCGCAGCGCCAGCTGCACGGGATTCATCCGACCATCACCCCGCCGGCGATCAGGCCGTCGCGGATCTCCACGATCCGGCCGGTCTTGCCGGCCAGCTCGCGGTCGTGCGTCACGATCACCACGGCCGCCTGGGTCGCCGCAGCGGCGGCGAACAGCGCCTGCGTGGTCTCCGCACCGGTGCGGGTGTCCAGGGCACCGGTCGGCTCGTCAGCGAAGATCACCTTGGGGCTGTGCGCGAGGGCCCGCGCGATCGCCACCCGCTGCGCCTGACCGCCGGAGAGCTCGCCGGGCAGCCGCTTCTCCAGCCCGCCGAGGCCGAGCCGGCCCAGCCAGTCCCGCGCGCCCGCCAACGCCTGGTTCCGGTTCGCACCGGCCAGCAGCAGCGGCAGCGCCGTGTTCTCCTCCGCCGTCAGCTCGCCGACCAGCATGCCCTGCTGGAAGACGAACCCGAACTCGTGGCGCCGCAGCGCGCTGCGCTTCGCCTCGCCGAGCTGGTCGATGCGGTGCCCGTCGAGGAGCACCTCGCCGCCGTCCGGGCGCAGGATCCCGGCCAGGACGTGCAGCAGCGTCGTCTTGCCGGAGCCCGACGGCCCGACGATCGCCATCACCTCGCCCGTGCGGATCGCGAGGTCCACCCCGGCCAGCGCCCGGTAGGAGCCGTAGTTCTTGACCAATCCGCGCCCCACCAGGAACGGCTCCCCGGGCCGCCGGTCGACGATTGAAGCCGACATCTTCCTTCCTCCTGCTCGTTTCGCGCCGCTAACGCCGTTCGTCGCCGTGCTGGCCCGTGCTCGCCGTGCCTGCGGTTGCTCGTGTTCGGGCTGCGGTCCGGATCTCGGGGCCCCACCGGTGCGGGACCTGCTGGATTCGAGATTGGCGGTCGGCGGCCGATTCCGGATCGGCCTCGGGGCCGCTGATCGACACGCGAGGGTCGGCCGATCGGTCAGGGCATTCGAACCATTCGGCCAAGGTGTTCGAATCGGGCCACCGGCTACGGTCGAGCCGTGAGCAACTTCGCGACGAGCCCCGGACCCGGGCCGACCGCCCCGTGGTGGCGTCGGCTCGGTGATCTCCTGCGGGAGCAGTGGATCTTCGCCGGGCTACTCGGGTTGATCTGGCTGGGGAACACGCTGGGGTTGTTCGAAGACGACATCGTGCTGATCCCGGGGATCACCGCGATGGCGGTGCTGGCGATCCTCGGTCGCCGCGCGCCGGTCTGGTGCGGGCTCGCGGCGACGGCCGTGCTGTGCGGCAACACGGTGGTCGGCCAGCTGAACGGCGCGTACTTCCACTCCCTGGGGCTGGAGAAGATCACCCCGACCGAGAACCTGGCGGGCCTGCTGCTGGTGCTCTACCTGTTCCGGTTCCGCCCGCTGCGCAAGGCCATTCCCGTCGCCGCGGCGCTGGTGGTGGCCTGCGTCGCATCGGTGCTGGTGCGCCTCGACTCGTCGTGGGCCTACCCGGGGATGGTGTTCGGCCAGACGATGAGCTTCGGCTTCCTCCAGCTGATGCTCACCGCGGGCACCGGCATCTACCTGCGCAGCCGGCGGTCCGCGCCGGAAGAGTCCCGGGACACCCCGTTGCGTGCGCTGGTGCGCCGGCAGTGGCCGGTGATCGCGGTGCTGAGCGCACTGGTCTTCCTGGAATTCACGAAGACCGGGTACGACTCGCTGGTCAGCGGCGTGGTCTTGCTGCTGTGCGGTGTCGTGATGTCGGTGTTGGCCGTCGTCGGGCCGGTCCGGCCGTTCGAAGCGGCGGTGCTCGGCGCCACGGCGCTGGTGCTGACCGCGTTGATGATGCGCTTCTGGGGGCTCCCGGCCGACGTCAGCATGATCGGCGGAATCCCGTTCGCCTCCACCGGGGCGGGAATGCTGCTGATGACCTACGCCACCAGGCACGCGGAGCCGCAGCGCGCGCTGCTGGCGGGTGTCTCGCTGGTCGGTTCGGCGCTGTTCGCCCTGTTCGTGATACCGGTCGACTCGTCGTCGCTCAACAAATTCAACGACTACCTGCAACCGGTCTTCATGGGCGGGTTGTTGCTGGTCATCTCCGTCGGCACCGGGCTGTACTTCCGCGCGCGGGACACGGAGCGCGCGAAGACCGTGCGCAGCGCGGTGTCGGACGCGCAGCAGGCCGAGCGGATGGCCTTGGCGCGGGAGTTGCACGACGTGGTGGCGCACCACGTCACCGGCATCGTGGTGCAGGCCCAAGCAGCCCAGATGGTCGCGGAGAAGAACCCGAAGGCGGCGACCGACGCGTTGGCCCGCATCGCCGACAGCGGCACCGAGGCGCTGACCGCGATGCGCCGGCTGGTCGCGAGCATGCGCGGCGCGGAACCGGCCGGCGCGTCGACAGCCACCGAGCAGGCCACCACCGACCTCGAAGCGGACCTCGAAGCCCTCGTGAACGCCACTCGGCGGGTTCCGGTCGGCGACCACCGGCCGACCACTGTGGACCTGCGCGTCGACCTCGGCAGGGAGATCCCGCCGGAGGTCGCCCGCTCCACCCTCCGCGTGGTGCAGGAATCCTTGACCAACGCCGAAAAGCACGCGCTCGACGCGAGTTACGTGCAGATCGACGTCCACGCCGACCCGGTGAACATCTACACGCGGATCACCGACGACGGCACGGCGGTACGCCAACAACCGGTCGGCGGCTCGGGCGGATACGGTTTGGTGGGGATGCGGGAGCGGATCGAGCTGCTGGGCGGCCGGTTCCGGGCCGGTCCCGGAGACCACATCGGTTGGTGCGTCGAAGCAGTTCTGCCGTTGGCGGAGCAGAGCGGGGGAGTGGGACAGCGATGATCCGGGTGTTGATCGCCGACGACCAGGAGCTGGTGCGCGCCGGTTTCCGGATGATCCTGGAATCCCAGGACGACATCGAAGTGGTGGCGGACGTAGCGAACGGCGTGGACGCGGTCCGGGTCGCGCGGGAGAAGCGGCCGGACGTGTGCCTGATGGACATCCGGATGCCCGGCATCGACGGGTTGGAGGCCACCAAGCAGCTGGCCGGCCCCGATGTCACCGACCCGATCAAGGTGGTCGTCGTGACCACCTTCGATCTCGACGAATACGTCGACAGCGCATTGCGGAACGGAGCGAGCGGCTTCCTGCTCAAGGACGCCGGCCCGACGCTGCTGCTGGAGGCGATCCGGGCCGCGGAGCGCGGCGATGCGCTGGTCTCGCCGCAGATCACGGTGCGCCTGCTCAAGCACTTCTCGCAGCCCCAGGTGCAACGCCGCGCGGTGCAGGCGCCGACCGTGGACCTGACCGAACGCGAGCTCGACGTCGTGCGGGCGACCGCGCGCGGCCTGACCAACGGCGAGATCGGCCAGGAGCTGTTCATGTCGCTGTCGACGGTGAAGACGCACCTCGCCTCCGCGCAGGGCAAGATCAAGGCCCGCAACCGGGTGGAGACCGCGGCTTGGGCCTGGCGCAGCGGACTCATGGACGAATGATCTCCGCCGTGGCGCGCGTTGGCGCGGCTTAGCCGGCCGATTCCTGGCGGCTCGTGCGCCGCCTTTGTGTGCCACGCCGTTGGTTTCTTGCGGTGTACCAGCATGGCCCGGCGAGCAGCGGCGCTGTTCCGCCGGCGCTGCTGCACGGCCGGACCCGCCTGCTGCGCCTACCCGTTCGGGGTCGGTCGAACGGTCGGCTGGGATTGGCCGATCGAACGAGGTCGACGGGCCGATCAGCCGAGGTCCAGGGGCCGGAATCCGGCGATTCTGGAGTCATGACGAGGCGCACGCAAGACATCTTTTTCATGGCGGTGCTAGGCGGTATCGCGGGACTGGCGGGGGTGATCATGGTGCTTGTCATGAGCACGGCGGGCGGCGGATAAGCGTCGGGCAGAATGCGGGCATGTCGATCGCACTGCGCCTGCACGCACCGATGGTTCTGCCCTGCGATCCCGGCTGCTCCGTGATCCGGGACGCCGTGGTGGACGTCGACGCCGAGGGCCGCATCGTGTACTGCGGGCCGCGGGTCGGGGCGCCGGAACGCCCGAACGACGCGACCGTCCGGGAATGCGGCGGAATCCTGCTGCCGGGCCTGATCAACGCGCACGCGCACAGCCCGATGACTCTGCTGCGGGGGATGGGTGGAGACCTGCCGCTGCTGCGTTGGCTGCACGAGGTGATCTGGCCCGCCGAGGCTCGGCTGCGCCCGGCGGACGTCCGCGCCGGGATGGAGCTCGGGTGCGTCGAGATGCTGCGGGCCGGCGTCACGACGAGCGCCGAGATGTACTTCATGGGCGAGTCGGTGGTGGAGGCCACCCTGGCGGTCGGCTCGCGCGTGGTGTTCGCATCGGCGGTGATCTCCACGCCAGCGCTGGAGAAGCTCGGCGGCTGGCAGGGCATGGTCGACGGGATCAACCGGTGGATCGACGCCGACGGCCTCCGGTTCGGCCCCGGTGACCGGGTGGAGTTGGCGTACGGACCGCATTCGGCCTACACGCTGCCGCCGGAGGCGCTGCAGACCATCGGCGAGTCCGCGCAACAGCGTGCCGCCCTGGTCCACACGCACGTGGCGGAGAGCGCCGCCGAAGACGCCGAGCAGCGCAAGCAGTTCGGTTCGGTGCCCGCGTTGTTGGAGAAGCTCGGCGTGCTCGACGGCCGGGTGCTCGCCGCGCACGGCGTGCACCTGTCGGACGACGACATCGAGTTGTTCGCGCGTCGCGGGGTGGGCGTGGCGCACTGTCCGGGATCCAACGCGAAGCTCGCGTCGGGGACCGCACGGCTGGTCGACATGCTGGCCGCCGGCATTCCGGTGGGACTGGGCACCGACGGGCCATCCAGCAACGACGATCTGGATCTGTGGGAGGAGGTGCAGTTGGCAGGACTGTTCGCACGGACGGTCACGGGCGATGCGACGGCGCTGAGCTCGCGGGCGGCGCTGCTCGCGGCGACGCGAGGCGGGGCCGAGGCGCTGCACCGCGACGACATCGGTGCGCTGGAACCCGGGCGCTGGGCCGACATCGTGCACCTCGACATCGACAACCCGGCGTTCGCCACGGGCCTGGACGCGCCGGACGATCAGGTGTTGGCCAACGTGGTGTGGGCCGCCGGTTCCCGGTGCGTCCGGGACGTCTGGGTCGCGGGTGAAGAAGTGCTGTACGAGCGGGAGCCCACGCGCGTGGACCGGCGCACCGTGCAGGCCACGGCACGCAAATCCGCGCAGCACATCCGGGGCTGAACCGGGACCACCTGTCCGGACCGGATGCTTCGAACCGGTTCCGGGGCAGGGCGCGCTTCGCGAGGCGGCATCAGCCGGCATGCGGTGCTGCTCGGACTGCGGTGAGGTCGTCCGGCTGGACGGCTCCGGCGTAGCGACCAGGGCTTTCGCCACGCCGGAGCGGCCACAGCGAGACTGCGGCTCCCGCAGAGGGCCCTAGGTACCCGCAGCGCAGTGTCGGCTCATGCGGGTCGGCCCTTGCGGAGCGGGCCTCAGGACGGCCGGATGACGATCTCGGTGAGGTGTGCGTCGCCGGTGGCCCGCACCGCGGACACGATCGGCGCGGCGACCGACTCGGGGCGCAGGTAGTGGTCCGGCTCGAACGCCCCGCCCTCCTGATCGCGGACGGTGCGCTGCATGTCGGTGGCGGTGCGCCCCGGGAACACCGAGGTGACCCGCACGCCGTACCCGGCTTCCTCGGCGCGGAGCACGTCGGCGAAGGCGCGCAGCGCGAACTTGCTCGCGGCGTACGAACCCCAGTTCGGCTTCGCGGACAGGCCGGCGCCGGAGTTGACCAGCACCACGTGGCCCTTCGCGGCGCGCAGCGCGGGCAGCAGCAGGCGCGTCAGCTCGGTGACGGCGAAGAGGTTCAGCTCGAAGGTGCGCCGCCAGGAGTCGCTGGAGGCTTCGGCGACCGAGGCCAGCTCGACCAGGCCGGCGCTGTGCACCACCACGTCGAGCCGTTCGATGTCGGCGACCGCAGTGGCCACGGCGTCGTGGTCGGTGAGTTCCACGGGCCACGATTCGGCGCCGGGGAGCTCGTCGACGAGCTCCTGCAGCGCGTTGGCGTCGCGCCCGCCCAACAGCAGGTCGTGCGTGTCGGAAAGCGAGCGGGCGACGGCGGCACCGATGCCTCGCGAGGCGCCGGTGACCAGGGCAATTGGGCGTTCGGGCATGTCCTAACGGTATCGCCGTACGGTTTCGGCCCGGCGACCGGCCGTCCCAATCAGCGGACTACCCCTTGACCCATTGGGGGTATGAGGCTTAGGTCACCCGAGTGAGCAGTGTCGACACCGCCCCTGCCGGTGCCCAGAACCGGATCCTGCGCAAGGTCGCGGTGCGGTTGATGCCGTTCCTGATCTTGCTCTACTTCGTGAACTACCTGGACCGGGTCAACATCGGCTTCGCCGGCCCGAACGGCATGAACGACGAGCTGGGGCTGACCGCGACCGCGTTCGGTTTCGCGTCGGGCATCTTCTTCATCGGCTACCTGGTGCTGGAGGTGCCGAGCAACCTCGCCCTGCACCGCTTCGGGGCGCGGAAGTGGCTCGCGCGCATCATGATCACCTGGGGCGTGGTCGCGACGGTGATGGCGTTCGTGCCGAGCCCCACCGCGCTGATCGTGCTGCGGTTCCTGCTCGGCGTGGCCGAGGCCGGGTTCTTCCCGGGCATCATCCTGTACCTGACCTACTGGTTCCCGGCGGTGCAGCGGGCGAAGGCGGTCGCGCTGTTCATGACCGCGGTCCCGGTGTCCAGCGCGATCGGCGCCACCGTGTCGAGCGCGCTGATCAGCACCGGGCACGGGGTCTTCGGCCTGTCCGGCTGGCGGTTCATGTTCCTCGTCGAGGGCATCCCGGCGATGCTGCTGGCGGTGGTGACCTGGTTCTACCTGACCGACCGGCCGTCCCAGGCGAAGTGGCTGTCGCCGCAGGAGCGGGCGTGGCTGACCGAGCAGCTGGAGGCCGAGCGCGCGCAGACCGAGACGGCGCACGGCTGGCCGCTGCGGAAGGCGCTTACCCACCCGCGGATCCTGGCGCTGGCGTTCGTGTACTTCGGCATCGCGTACGGGCTGTACGCGCTGGGCTTCTTCCTGCCCACCATCATCAAGGGCTTCGAGCAGCAGTACGGCACCGACCTGTCGACGATGGAAACGGGGTTGATCACGGCGGTGCCGTACGTGATCGGCGCGGTGGCCATGGTGCTCTGGGCCGCGCACGGCGACCGGACGCGGGAGCGCGTGTGGCACGTCGCGCTGCCGATGCTGCTCGGCGGCATCTCCATCCCGATCGCGCTGTACCTGGGCAATCCGTTCAGCGCGATGGTCGCCGTGACGATCTGCGCCGTCGGTGTCTGCGCGGCGCTGCCCACCTTCTGGGCGTTGCCGAGCAACTTCCTGGCGGGCGCGGCAGCGGCGGGCGGTATCGCGCTGATCAACTCGCTGGGCAACATCAGCGGTTTCGCGGCGCCCTACATCACGGGTGCGCTCAAGGACGCGACCGGCTCGCAGAAGTCCGGCCTGTGGGTGGTGGGCATCGTGATGGTCGCGGCGGCGATCACGGTGGTCGCCCTCCGCGCGGCGCCACGCGGGGAGCAGCGGGATTCGACCGGCGGCCGATCCGAAAGCTGACGCGCGGCATCCAAAGTGGACGCCACAGCGCCCGTCAGGAGCGAGCAGCGGCGTACAGCCGCAAGAACGCCCGCACACCGCTCACGATGAGCTCGTCGGCCTCGGCCTGCGGAATCGGCATCGAGCCGTAGAACGTCCGCTGGAGCACGGCGGTGATGGTGAGCAGGTTGAGGTGCAAGGCGGCCTGCTCTGCGTCGTCGAACTCGAGCAGGCCGTTGTCGGCGATCTTCCGGAGGTACGGCGCGAGCCGCTCGTGCGCCGACTGCGGGCCCGCGGCCAGCCACTTCTCCAGCACCGCCGGGGGAATCCGGGTCACCTCCGCTTCCAGCGTCCGGACGAGCGCGAAGTGGTCCGGGAACTCCGCCACCGCAGCGACCCGGTCCCGGCAGAAGGCGACGAGGTCTTCTTCGAGGTCGACGATCTTGCGCAGGTGCAGCTCCATCAGCCGCGCGATGGCGTCGGTGACCTCGTGCGCCCCGTCCAGCGCGACCGACAGGAAGAGCTGTTCCTTGTCGGCGAAGTGGTTGTAGATGGTGCGCTTGGACACCTGCGCTTCTGCGGCGATCGCGTCCACGCTGGCCCGCGTGTAGCCCTCGCGGCCGAACACCTTGCGCGCCGCCTGCTCGATGGCGCGGCGCTTCTCCGGTCGGCCGGTCGGTGGCACCGGAGCCCCCTTCCAACGATCTGCACTACTCCGTGCAGTCTACGTCGGGCCTCACCGGGAGTTGCCGCTCTTGGGGCCGGACCGCAGGTCGGTGAAGTAACTGTCGTGCTCCACGAAGAACCGCTCTCGCTCGGCGTCGCCCAGCGCCGCGATGTGCCCGACGCCTTCGAAGTACTCCTCGCGCGGGGCGCCCGGCGCGAACAGCATCAGGAACGACACCGGCTCGTCGGACTCGTTGTAGAAGGAGTGCAGTCCGCCCGGGGGCACGTAGAGGAAGTCGCCCTTGGTCGCTTCGCGCCACGTCGCCCCGTCGTAGACCTGCAGCGATCCGTCGGTGACGAAGAACGATTCGGACATCGCCTTGTGGAAGTGGGTGCCGGTTCCGGCGCCGGGAGCCAGGTCGACCACGTGGTAGAGCCCGAATTCGCCGTCGGTGGCGATGTCGTGGGTCCGGCCGGTCGGTTTCCCGGTGGCCAGGTAGTACGTCCTGGTGCCGGACGGGTTGGCCAGCTCCGGATCGGCGTTCGCTGGGCGGAAGGAAGCGCTGATCTCGCCGACGTCGCCCCGGTACCGGTCTGGTGGGTAGGACATGGTGATCCTCCTCTGGGTCTCACCGCGAAATTACACTCATCAGTGCATCATCTCAACTGAACCGTGTAGTTTACTGACGGACAACCGGACCGGCGCACGATGACCGCTGGTGCGAGCCGCGTGCCTGCCCAACACGGCTCAGAAATAGCGATAGCTCAGGGCGGTGTCGGCCCAGGCGACGCGAGAGTCGATCAGCCGGGTGAGCGTGTAGCGCGGGCACGAAGCCGCGGCCGCGCCAGAAGGCGTCGCTGACCGGATTCGCCGACGACCACTCCGTGCCACAGCTGCGGAAGCCTCGGCGGGACGCCCAGCCGAGGACGCCGGACACCAGCGCCGTGCCCACTCCCCCGGATCGCGCGTCGGCGGTCACCGAACGGCACGATCTCCAGATCCATTCGGCCTCACCCCGTCGACAGCCGAAGGTCGTTGCGGTACCTGCGAAGCAGCGCATGGATGCCCGAAGCGAGCTCGTGCAGTCGCGGTTCCCGAGCCGCGGCCGCATCGACGAGCGCGGCGATGCGCTGTGCCCATCCACCGGCCGGATCCGGCTCACCGATGCGGCGAAAACCCCGCGACAGCAAGCCTTCCGCCGTCTCGGGTCGCCCGCGCAGCACTGCTTTGCACGCCCCGAGCGCGTTCATCGCCGCGCTTTCCGGCAGCGACCAGTCGGTGCCGCTCGCCCGCGGAACGTCGGCGTCGAAGGCGTGCGATGCGGCCCAGATCTGCAGGTCGAGCCGCCAGAACAACGGCACGCCGCGAAACCGCGCGAAGACCAACCGGTGCAACGCGGATCGCTGGAATTCCGGATCCGACCGCACGGACGCGACCTCGGCGACCGCACCGAGCGCCGCGCCCAGCCGATCGGCTGCCCTCGACACCGCGCCGTCCGGCACCACCCACGCGAGGTCGATATCGCTGTACTCGTCGTCGGTTCCGGCCCCCAGCGAGCCGATCAACGACACCCGCGAGCCCGGCATCGCATCGGCGAGCGCGCGGCTGATCGCCGCAGCGAACGCGCGCTGGTCCGAAAACACCGCCACAGCACGAGGTTAACCGTACTGATGACCCTGCAACCGGGCGAAATCCCGCACAACGCAACGAGGGCCTCCGGACCTGCCGGAGACCCCCGCGCTCGCAAGGTGGATCAGCGTCGGCCGATCTCACCGCCGTCCTTGCGCCAGACCGCCACGACCGACGGACGCGGCTGCGAGTCGCCGCCGTCCGGCCAGTGCGACGCCGGCTTGTCCGCGCTCGCCCCGTCGAGCTCGCCCGGGTGCTGCACGCACACGGTCACCACGGTGTCCCGGACCACCGGGCCGCAGGTCTCCGCGCCGTGCGGCACCGTCAGGAACTGCTTGACCCGACCGCGCTCCGGGCCGTCGACCGGCACGGCGAACAGGCCGTCGTTGCTCTTCAGCGCGTTGCCGTCGGTGGAGATCCACAGGTTGCCGTGCCGGTCGAACGCCACGTTGTCCGGGCACGAGATCGGGCTGACCTGCGACTTGTCGAACCCGCCGAAGTAGGTGCCCGCGTCGTTCGGGTCGCCGCACACCAGCAGCAGGTCCCAGCGGAACTTGGTGCCCGTCGCGTCGTCGTCGACCTCCAGCACGTGGCCGTGCTTGTTGCCGACCCGCGGGTTGGCCTCGTCCGGCGCCGCGTTGCCGGTCGAGCCGCGGTTGGAGTTGTTGGTCAGCGCGCAGTAGATGCGGCCGTTGACCGGGTTCGGCTGGATGTCCTCCGGCCGGTCCATCTTCGTCGCGCCGACCTTGTCGGCGGCGAGCCGGGTGAAGATGTAGACCTCTTCGGCGGTGAAGCCGGGCACGAACGACTTCTTGCCGCTGGCCAGCGGAATCCACTCGCCGGTGCCGTCGAAGGCGCCGTCCGACGGCAGCTTGCCGGTGCCGTCGATCTCGCTCGCCGGGCTGTTGCCGGCGAACCGCGCGACGTACAGGGTGCCGTCGTCGAGCAGCGTCATGTTGTGCCGGCGGGCGTGGGCGCTGTTGCCCCGCTTCACCTTGCCGTTCGACACGAACTTGTAGATGTAGTCGAAGCGCTCGTCGTCGCCGGAGTAGGCGACCACCCGGCCGTCGTCGGCGATCTTGACCGCCGCGCCCTCGTGCTTGAACCGGCCGAGCGCGGTGTGCTTGACCGGCGTGGAGTCCGGGTCGTGCGGGTCGATCTCGACGATCCAGCCGAAGCGGTTGGCCTCGTTGGGCTCCTGCGCGAGGTCCCAGCGCTTGTCGAACTTCTCCCACTTGCGGGTGCTCGCGGTGCCCTTGATGCCGTAGCGGGCGTAGCGCGCCTTGGTCGCCGGGTCGGTGACCGAGTCGGCGTTGGCGAAGTACTGGTTGAAGTTCTCCTCGCCGGAGAGGATCGTGCCCCACGGCGTCAGGCTGCCCGCGCAGTTGTTCTGCGTGCCGAAGACCTTGGTGCCGGTCGGGTCGGCCGACGTCTTGAGGTGGTCGCTGCCCGCGGCCGGGCCGCGCAGCTCGAACGGCGTGTTCAGGGTGATGCGCCGGTTGTACCGGCTCGGCTTCGGCTTGAGCCCGCCGCGCCGCTCCCGCTCCACGTACACCACCGAAAGGCCGTGCGCGGCCCAGGCGATGCGCACCTGCTCCTCGGTCGGGTTGTTCTCGTCGTAGCCGGCGAACATGTGCGTTTCGGTGGTGTACTCGTGGTTGACCACCAGCAGGTTCCGCTTGCCGCTGCCGTCCAGCGGGACCAGTTCGGCGAAGTCGTTGTTGTAGCCGAACTGCTTTTCCTGCGCCGCCGCGGTCTGGTTGCCGAAGTCGAACTCGGGCGCGCCCGCCACCACCGGGTCGCCCCAGCGGATCACGATGCCCTGGTCGTAGCCCTCGGCGGTGACCACGAGGTCTTCGGTGTTCGGGGCGACCGGGGCGAAATCGGTGCCCGGGACGTTCCCGCGGCCGGGGCGGGCCGGCGACGCCGGGGAGGCGGTCGCGGTTCCGGTGAGAGCCGCTGCGCCGCCGACGGCCAGCGCGATCACGCCGCTTGCCTTCAACGCGGACCGGCGGCTGAGCACGCTCTCGACGATGTCGCCGAAGTAGGCGTTGGCCGAGGTGTTCGGGGCCTCGTGCGCGCACGCGTTGCCGCAGCGGTACTTGCAGGTGACCGAGGCGCGGTTCGCGGAGTGGTGGGAAAGCAGGGGGAGCGGGATTACCCGCCCGCTGTCCGGTCGGGAAGGCAAGCGGACCTCCAGGTGCTCGTCGGGGAACATCTGGAAGTTAGGTCGATCAGGCGATGGTTCCTGGACGCGAAGGTGAACAAGGCCTGAACAAGCGACGCAGAGTTATCAAAACGGTGCCGGGGCAACCGAAAAGGCCCAACGCACCGTATCCGGACGGACACGGATCATCAGCAGTAGGGCCGCTGGTCGGTGAGCGAAGCGGCCACGTTCAGCCACACCCGGAACTGCCGGTAGACCTCCGGAACGGGGCCGCTGATCGCGACGGTGCGGTCGTCGCGGCGGGTGACGCCGGGGAGGTTCAGCAGCGTGTCGGCCACCGAAGCCGACTGCCAGCGCACCGCGAGCGTCGTGGTTTCCGGCGCGGGCTGCGGTGCCGGGAGCTCGCCGGTCAGGGCGGCGGTGGTCGCGGTTTCGATGGCATCGCGAGCCTCGGCGACCGGCAGCAGTTCGGCGGCGAAGCGACCGCGCGCGTACTTCACCGCCGCGGTCCGCACGCCGGAATCCCATTCGGCCATCTCCGCGCACGCGGTGTCGTCGCCGGAGAGCAGCACCACCGGGACACCGAGCGCGGCGGCGGTGGCGTGGGTGAGGCCGATCTCGCCGGTGGGGCGGTCGTCGAGCCACATGTCCTCGATCTCGTGGCCCATGAAGCTGTGGCTCAGCACGCCCGACGTGCCCGCTCGCGAGTGGTAGCCGATGCAGAGCGCGGCGTCGAAGGTGTCGTCGAGCCCTTCGAGCATGCCCATGCTCTTGGGTTTGCCGCGGATCAGCCGGGCCGACGGGTGCAGCATGTCGGAGCGCAGGTTCCGCATCGGTCCGTGCGCGTCGTTGACGGTGATCTCGGTTGCCCCCGCGGCGATCGCGCCCCGGATCGCCGCGTTGACGTCCTCGGCCATCATCTGCCGACCGTGCTCGTAGTCCCGCCCGGCGGGCTGGACGTCTTGGGCGTCGACGAGGCCGGTGACGCCTTCCATGTCGACGCTCAGGTAGATCCGCATCCGCCACCTCCGAAGATCACCGCATCGTTTCACGCGACCGGGTGCTCAGCGAAGAGGATTGCCCCGCAGCCAGGTCAGGACGTGCTCGGCGTGCTCGTTGGGCGGGAAGATCGGGTAGTGGACGTGCTCGATCACGCCGTCGCGGATGATCATCGTCAGCCGCTTGTAGAGCGTCATCCCGCCGGCCTCGAACGTGGGCAGGCCGAGCTCGTCGGCCAGACTCAGCGCGGGGTCGGAGAGCATCTGGAACGGCAGGTGGAGCCGCTCGACGACCTCGCGCTGGTAGTCGGTGGACTGGCTGGACAGGCCGAACACGCGGGTCGCGCCGGCGTTGTGCAGGTCCTCGTGGTGGTCGCGGAAGCTGCACGCCTCGGGGGTGCAGCCACGCGCCCCGGGGATCGAGTCCCAGCCTGCCGGGAGGTCGGTGCCGGGACGACCGGTGAGCGGGTAGATGTAGAGCACCGCGCGGCCCGGACCGAGCGCGTCGACGCGGACCGTCTCGCCTGCTGTGCTCGGGAGTTCCAGGTGCGGCATCCGCATCCCGGGCAGATGGTCCGCCGCGCCGTCGTCCTCGGGCACGGGCAGGTCTGCGGGCAGGTTCAGGTAGTCGTTCATCGGGTCCTCTCCGCTGGTCGCGCAGCTGTTGCGGTGGGCGGCTTCTTGCAGGTGCGCGATCAGCACCGCGCGACGGGAGGTGAGCGCCTCGATCCGCTCGGTGAGCTCGTCGATCGCCTCCCGGTACCCGGCGAGCGAGGCCGGGCAGTCGTCCGCGTGCTGCCGCCCGGCCGCGAGGCAGTCGAGGAACGGCCGGGTGCGCTCCACGGGGATGCCCAGATTGCTGAGGGCCTTCACCTCCCGAACGAGTCGTACGTCGGTCTCGTCGTAGTCCCGGTAGCCGTTGGGCAGCCGTTCGGATGCGATCAACCCCAGCGATTCGTAGTAGCGCACCGCTTTGGTCGTCACACCTGCCCGCCGGGCCAGATCGCTGATCCGCATTCCTGTCACCTCGACGAACGCTAAACCCCGCCCCTGGGGGCAAGGTCAACCCGAGCGGGAAAATTCGGTGTCGCCGGCGGCACGTGCGTTGCTACGTTCTCCCGCATGGCTTGTCCTGCTGCTTGTGCTTTCTTCATCCGGCTGCGTTCCGCTTAGGCGGCGCCGGATCTCTTTTCGCGCCGCCGTCCGCGTCCGGGCTCTCGTTTCCCGACGCGCGGTTCGTCGTGCGGTGATTCCACGCTGACCTGCGCTCGCGAGGGCCCGGTTCCAACCGGTCCGCGAACGCAGGAGCAGCCAATATGTCTTCCCGCCGGAATTCGGCGCGCGATCGTGCGCGCCGCGAACTCGGCCAGAACTTCTTGATCGACCGCGGCATCGCCCGCCGCATGGCCGATCTGCTCGATCCGTCGCCGGTTCCCGTGGTGGAGCTCGGCCCGGGACGCGGGGCCCTCACCCGCGAACTGGCCCGCACCGGACGGCCGATCACGGCCGTGGAGCTCGACCCGCACTGGGCCGACGAGCTCCGCGGCAAGTGGCCTCGGGTGCACGTCATCACGGGCGACATGCTCGAATTCCGCTTCCCCGACGCGCCGCACGTGGTGGTCGGCAACCTCCCGTTCGGCATCACGACCGCGGTGACGCGACGGCTGCTGGGCGCGCGGTGCTGGTCGGAGGCGGTGCTGCTGGTGCAGTGGGACGTCGCCCGCAAGCGCGCCGCGGGCGGCAACCAGCTGACCGCGCAGTGGTCGCCCTGGTACGAATTCCGGCTCTGCGGCAAGGTTTCCGCGCGTTCGTTCCGGCCGGTGCCGGCGGTCGACGGCGGCGTGCTGAGGATCCTTCGCCGCGCGGGGCCGCTGGTGCCCTTCGGCGAACTCGGGCGCTACCAGCGGTTCGTGGAGGCGGTGTTCACCGGCCGCGGGCGGGGCCTGGGCGAGATCGTCCGCAACGTCACGGGATGCCGGGTCCGCGACCTGCCCGCGCTGCCCCGGGATCTCACGGCCGAAGGCTGGGCCCGCCTCTACACCGAAACCGCCTGACCGCAGCCCGGTTCGGAGTGAACGGACCGTTCGTCCCGATAAACGAGGCGAACAGGCCGTTCACTCCATCCACCCGACACCCACGCACACGACCGGTGTTGGAGTGAACGGCCCCTTCGTCTCAATAGACGAGGTGAACAGGCCGTTCACTTCAACGCTCGTCGCTCGGGCGCGTTGGGTCAGGACTGGCGGATCGCGCACCAGCGCGCGCACCCTCCAGCCGCGTGCCAGCAGGTGGCGGGCGGTCGCGCCGCCCTGGTTTCCGGTGGCACCGGTGACGAGAGCGGTCCGGCCGTCGGTCATGAGAACTCCTCTGTCGTGGCCCCGAGATCACCTCAACTCTCGAACTTCGACTTGACTCGAGCTCAATTCGGTGTGACGCAGTCCACAACATGTGATCGCCAAGGGGTGGCCGGGCGCCGGGTCGGGGGCGAAAGCGCCCGGCCACCATGCGGCCCGGCGAGGGGAGGGAGTTTCGCCGGACCAGGTCGTGTGGGTCAGATGCGCAGCCGCGCCAGGGTTTCGGTGTTCAAGCAATGCCGACCGGTGGACTCCACTTCCCGTTGTCGCTCGGCCTCGATCTCTTCGATCAACTGCCACACGTTCAACGCGCCATCGCCCGCACCGGCGTGCTGCGCGCGCGGAGCGCGGACCAGCAACATGCTCGCGATCAGCACGTTCACCAGCACCAAAGTGCTCACCTGAAGCCAGAACATCGATGTCTCCCTACCGTTGAAGTTGACGTTTCCGCTGGCCAGAGCCCGTGTGTACTTTGTGTCGCCATAGAGTCGCCATAGCAGCAAAAAGTGCTCACGGGCCTGTGGCCCACCGGGCGCTGATGCGCCGCCAGCAGTCCATGCAGGTCGCCTCGTCGATCCACTCCAGCTCTCGCGGCAGTCGCTGCACTTGCCACGCTTCGACCTCCACGCCGCAGAAGGAAGTCACCGCCGCATGCGGCCCGGCCCGCTTCGCGGCCACGCCGAACGCATGACGACCGACGCCCACTGGGCGCCAAAACCAGTCCACACCAGCACTTTCGAACATCCCCGCCTCCTATTCCTTGGGGATATGATCGTCCGGGATAATCCCCAGGGGATAGATCTCGATAGTGTGAAGCGGCTGGAATGCGGGTGCTTCCACCCGTAAGACTGACGGCCATGGAGCCCTCACCCGTGGTTCGGCGACGACGTCTCGCGCAAGATCTACGCGGCCTGCGCTCGGCCGCCGGTCTCACCACTCAACAAGTCGCCGACTTCGTCGGGCGAGCCCAATCGCTCGTTTCTCGTTGGGAAGCAGGGAAAAGAACACCAGCTCACGGTGATGTCATCGCACTCGCCGAGCTTTACGGCATCTCCCGCAATGAGCGTGACCGGCTGACCGGCTTGGCGAGGGATGCGCGCCGCAAAGGCTGGTGGGAGACCTATGTGGACGTTCTTCCCGAATGGCACGAGCGTTACCTCGGCTTGGAGGCAGAAGCGAGCGAGGTCAACACTTACGAACCCGACGTCATCCCCGGTTTGCTCCAAACCCAGGCATATGCACGAGCCCTCACCAAGGCAACGCTGTTGAGATCCTCACCCGAGGAAGTCGATCGGCGCGTTGAGCTGCGGCTTCAACGGCAGCAACGTCTCGGGGGCCAGAAGCCGCTCAAGCTCTGGGCGATCGCGGGCGAAGCAGCCCTGTACAAGAAGGTAGGCGGCCCAGACGTCCTGAAGG
The DNA here is from genome assembly GCF_056431645.1 of Saccharopolyspora sp. NPDC045839. NCBI lineage: Bacteria > Bacillati > Actinomycetota > Actinomycetes > Pseudonocardiales > Pseudonocardiaceae > Saccharopolyspora > Saccharopolyspora sp. NPDC045839. The sequence continues at coordinate 169,079 of NZ_JBWKKH010000015.1, read as the reverse complement.
AACAGCTTGAACACCTGGTGAAAGTGGCTGAATCGCCGAACATCACTTTCCAGGTCATGCCGCTGGAAGCAGGCGCGCAGCCCGCAACCGGCGGCCAGGTGACCATTCTCCGCTACGTCGATGCCGACGACGCTGACGTCGTCTACCTGGAGAGCCAGCACGGCGGCGTGTACGTCGAAGACCTTGAAGCCGTATCCGACTATGCGTTGATGATGGATCATCTACGAGCGCACGCTGCCGATCCGGCAGCGTCGCTGGAGCTGATCTACCAGCGCATAGGAGCAATATGAGCCAGCAATTCACCAACTGGCGGAAGTCCACGCGCTCGCAAGGGCAAGGTACGTGCGTCGAAGTCGGCCGCAGTGTCGATGCCGTCGGGGTTCGGGACACGAAGGATCCTGACGGTGGGCACTTAGCCGTGCCGGTGCGCAGTTGGCACCGGTTCATCGGCGCGGTCAAGGGCGGCACCTTCGACCGATAGCGGGGGTGGCGAGGGACACCTTTGACCCGGAGCCCGCCTCGGTGCGCTGCGGGCCGGGCACCGAGCGTCGCGATCCGGGCTCGGGAAGACCAGGTCCTTCATCTACGGAACCCACGCCCTCTACCCTGCGTCATAGGCTTTGCAGTTGATCGGCGGCTGAGAGGTTGCGGACGTGTACATCGAGGAGACCGGCGCGGGAGACGGTGACATCAAGGTCACCGTCGAGGGCGAGGAGTACACCGCCGAGGCCAACTACGACCTCGACGGCGATGGCATCGACGAGACAGTCGCCGTGATGACCGACGACGGCTACGTCGCGTACATCGACGAGAACGGCGACGGCCAGGCCGACGTCATGCAGTCGATCAACGGCGATGGCATGGTCGTCGAGCAGGCCCGCTTCGACGCGGAGACCGGCGGGTGGGCCGGCGAGGCGCCCCAGCAGCACCCGGGCGGCGCCGACCCGGAGGACCAGCAGCACGGCCGGGCGATGGTCATCGACACGCCGCAGGGCGACATGCAGGTCGGCCCGGCCACCGAGGACACCAACCAGGACGGCATCGCCGACACCGCGGTCGTGGAGACCGAGGCCGGCGGCACCATGCTGGTCACCGACGTCGACGGCGACGGGTCCGCCGACCAGGTCGTGGAGATCAGCCAGACCGGCGACGTGACGATCTCGCACCACACCGGCGACGGCCAGTGGACCGTGGTCGAGCAGGGCAAGATGACCGACGACGGCCACTACGCCCCGAACCAGGCGACCGGCGCGACCGACGATGCGGCCTGGACCTTCGATGACGCGGCCCAGCCGCACGCGGCCAACGTCGACACGCACAGCGGCGGAGCGGGCGGCGGCGCCGGCGGTGGTGCAGGCGGCACGGGCGGCGGACAGCACGGCGGAGCGGGCGGCAAGGCCGACTCCGACGAGGTCTGGGGCTGACCTCTCGACTCGATTCCCACCCCGCCCGATGCGCATCGGGCGGGGTTTTTCACGTCCGCGGCGGGGAGCAACCGCCATTCGGTCGATGCCTGCGCGTAACCCGGTGTTCGCGAACACGTCCGGTTCGCCGGAAATTCTGGATCCAAGCGATCCCGGCACGGCGAGATTTTCGTCCAGACCACTACTCAGATCGCTTCTGAATCGATTCCCTTATCGTTCTTGTGAGAGAACGAACATGGCTGATCTCCATTGCGCGCCCGATCCGCCGTTAGCCTCGGTGCATCCCTTTTTCACTTCGCCCGGTCTTCGGGGCGGGCGAAGCTTTCCCTGTAAAGGCCGACGGGAGACCCCGTCGGCGAATCCGGGCTGTGGCGCCCAGTCAGGAGACGCGGAGCGATGACCGCATTGACCATCCCAGGTCTCGACCAGGCACCGACCACGCACGAGCGCCTGTTGTCGTGGGTGCGTGAGGTCGCCGAGCTGACCACACCCGACCAGGTGGTGTGGTGCGACGGTTCGCAGCAGGAATGGCAGCGGATGACCGACCGCCTCGTCGAGGCGGGCACCTTCACCCGCCTGGCGAACAAGCCGAACTCGTTCTACGCGGCTTCGGACCCCTCGGACGTGGCGCGCGTCGAAGAGCGCACCTACATCTGTTCGGTCGACGAGAAGGACGCCGGGGTCACCAACAACTGGATGGACCCCAACCAGATGAAGGCGACCATGACGGAGCTCTACCGGGGCTGCATGCGTGGTCGCACCATGTACGTGATCCCGTTCTGCATGGGCCCGCTGGACGCCGAGCCGCCGAAGCTGGGCGTGGAGATCACCGACTCCGAGTACGTCGTGGTGTCGATGCAGATCATGACCCGGATGGGCGCGAAGGTCCTGGAGCGGCTCGGCGAGGACGGCGACTTCGTACCCGCGCTGCACTCCGTGGGCGCGCCGCTGGAGCCGGGGCAGCAGGACGTTCCGTGGCCGTGCAACGACACCAAGTACATCACCCACTTCCCCGAAGAGCGGATGATCTGGAGCTTCGGCTCCGGCTACGGCGGAAACGCGCTGCTGGGCAAGAAGTGCTACTCGCTGCGCATCGCCTCGGCGATGGCCCGCGACGAGGGCTGGCTGGCCGAGCACATGCTGATCCTGAAGCTGATCTCGCCGGAGGAGAAGGTCTACTACGTCGCGGCCGCGTTCCCGTCGGCCTGCGGCAAGACCAACCTGGCGATGCTGCAGCCCACCATCCCGGGCTGGCGGGTCGAGACCCTCGGTGACGACATCGCGTGGATGCGCTTCGGCGAGGACGGCCGCCTCTACGCGGTGAACCCGGAGGCCGGCTTCTTCGGCGTCGCGCCGGGCACCAACTGGAAGACCAACCCGAACGCGATGCGCACCATCGAGCAGGGCAACTCGCTGTTCACCAACGTGGCCCTCACCGACGACGGCGACGTCTGGTGGGAGGACCACGAGGGCGACCCGCAGCACCTCACCGACTGGAAGGGCCGCGACTGGACCCCGGACAACGGGGAGAACGCCGCGCACCCGAACTCGCGGTACTGCACGCCGATGTCGCAGTGCCCGATCCTGGCGCCGGAGTGGGACGACCCGAACGGCGTGCCGATCTCGGCGATCCTCTTCGGCGGGCGCCGCAAGACCACGATCCCGCTGGTGAACGAGGCGTTCGACTGGCAGCACGGCGTGTTCATGGGCGCCACCCTGTCCTCGGAGAAGACCGCCGCGGCGGCCGGCAAGGTCGGCGACGTGCGGCGCGACCCGATGGCGATGCTGCCGTTCATCGGCTACAACGTCGGCGACTACTTCCAGCACTGGGTGAACGTCGGCAAGTCCGCCGACGCCACCAAGCTGCCGCGGATCTTCTACGTGAACTGGTTCCGCCGCGGTGACGACAAGCGCTTCCTGTGGCCCGGGTTCGGCGAGAACTCGCGCGTGCTCAAGTGGATCGTGGACCGGCTGGAGGGCAACGCCGCCGCCGCCGACACCGCGATCGGCCGGGTGCCGTCGGCCGAGGAGCTCGACCTGACCGGGCTGGACACGCCGACGTCCGACGTCGACGAGGCGCTGAAGGTCGACGTCGAGGAGTGGAAGGCGGAGCTGCCGCTCATCGAGGAGTGGTTCGACACCGTCGGCGACTCGCTGCCGAGCTCGATGCGCGACGAGCTGGAGGCCCTGAAACAGCGTCTCGGTCACTGACCGAGCGACCCCCGGACGGGTGGATCTGCGAAGCGACGTGGGAAGCTTCGCGTCCACCCGTCCGGCGCGGAACTCCGGCGCAGTGTGCGCATTCGTGCGGCGTTTCCCCAAGAGAGCTGAAGCTCTTTCGGGGAAACGCCGTTTTCGTTTTCGCCGACGGGTGGATCTACGCAGACGGGGGGAGCAGATCCGGGGATTCCAAACGATCAGCAACCCGGCGGACACTGTGTGCGTCCCAGTGATTACCGCCGAAAACGGCGCGCCGATACGAGGGGGTGTGTCATGGCTGATCTGGCCATGTTGGCGTTGTCCCTGATCGCGGTCGCTGCGGTGTTCGTTTCGCTGCGCAGGGAGGACGCCGAAGTCGACGAGCAGTCGGAGGCCGGTGAGATCGACCGGCTGCACCGGGACACCATTCCGATCCGGAGGAGGCCACAACTGCGATGAGCGCAAGGCATCTCAACGGCCCGCGGGCGGCGAGCGGATCGAATCCACTCCCCGCCCGCGAGCTTTTTGCGCGACGCCAAGGCCTTTTCCGAGATCAGCCGAGCAGGCCCGACAGCCGATCCAGCTCGTCCAGCAGGCTCCGGCCGCCGGACTCGAGGCTGCGCGTCCCCGCCGGCTCCGGCGCCTGCGTGCCCTGACAGGTCAGGTCGCGCCCGGGCACCGCGCCGTCGAGCAGGTACGCCGTGGTCGCGTCGTCCACGCAGGTGTTGCCGATGCCGAAGACCCCGTGGTCGCCTTCGCCGCGGACGGTGATCATCCGCGAGCCCTGGAACTTCCGGTGCGCGACCTCCGCGCCTTCCCACGCGGTCGCCGGGTCGTTCTCCGACTGGAGCATCAGCACCGGCGGCAGGCCCTTGCCCGTGATCTTCGGCAGGTTCACGTCCGGACGCTCCCAGAACACGCACGGCTGCACGATCGAGTAGTAGCCCGTGGTCGGGAACAGCCGCCCCTCGACACCGGACCGCGCCACCACCGACTCGGGGGAGCCCCGGAACCGCGTGTCGTTGCAGCGGATCGAGTACAACGTCGCCGCCATGCTGTCGTTCGGATCGGCCTGCATCGGCATGGTGCGGGCCCGCGCCTGCGCGAGCACCGGGGCGGCCTCGCCCGCGCCGTCCCGCAGCGCCGCGAGCGTGCCGCCCAGCTGCGGGAACGCGAACTTCGAGTACATGCTCTGCGCCACCAGGTTGTCGAGCGCGTTGTGGTCGACCGGCGGGCCGTCCGGCGACGGCAGCGGATTCGCCTTCAGCGCCGCGCGCAATTCGTCCACAGTGGCCTGAACCTGCTGCGGATCGGTGCCCAGGTGGTAGGTCGCGTCGTGCGCGGCCAGCCAGGGCAGCACGTCCTCGCGCCAGCGGCGCTCGAAGGCCATCGGCTGCCAGCCGAAGACGTCCTGCCAGCTGCCGGTGAACTCGGCGTTCGAATCGAGCACCACCTTGTCCACCGACTGCGGGAAGTAGGTGGCCAGGTAGGCGCCGAGCCAGGTGCCGCCCGAGACGCCGTACCAGTTGATCTTCTCGCGCTGCTCGACCTGGCGGAGCAGGTCGAAGTCGGCCACCGTCTGCTCGGTGGTGACGTAGCGGCCGAGCTCGCCGCTGTGCTCCTGGCAGTCGGCGGCCAGCTGCCGGGTCATGTCCATCAGCCGCTCGATGCTCTCCGGGCTGCGGTCCTTGACGTCCATCCCGGGCACCGCATCCTGCGGTCCACATGAGACGGTGCTGCTATTGCCGGTGCCGCGCACGTCGATGCCGTAGACGTCGAAGGCGTTCATCACCTCGGGGATGCCCATGTTGAGCATCGCCAACGGCATCTCGAGACCCGCGCCGCCGGGGCCGCCTGGGTTGGTGAACAGCGCGCGGTCGCTGGGGCCGTCGGCGGGCGACAGCCTGGTGACCGCGATGCTGATTTCCTTGCCGTTGTCCGGGTTGTGCCAGTCCATCGGCGCGGTCATGGCGCCGCACTGGATGCGCTCGGATCCCGGCGGCAGGCCCGGCGGGAGTTCGGACGGGAAGCACGGTGCCCACTGGATCCGCTGTTCCGCGAATTTCGCCGGCACCTCGAACGGCGGCGGGGGTGGCGCCTGCTGGGCGAGGGCGGGCTGGGCGGCGACCAGCAGCACCCCCAGGGCTGCGGTAACCCCTAACGCGCGCAAGGATTTTCGCATCGAGTCCCCTCTCACGTTGCGTTCACTCAAAGCTGCAAGATCATTCGATCAGGTGAACACAAGAGCGAGGTACTGCCGCTTGTCGAAACTATCCGTGACAAATGTCAGGAGCGTCCGGCCGCAGGAACGCAATTTCTCGAGAAATGTACGTTCACCCCGATGAACGTCGACTTCTCGGGAAATCGCACCCCGACTTCGAAAGGTGATCCAGGTCACCTGGAACTCGGGGTTCGCCGCGGACAGGACTGGACGTGGGAGAGACATTGCGCAGCCGGGTGCGGGCCGGGGATCCGGCCGCATTCGCGCGGCTATTCGACGAACACGCCCGAGCCGTCTTCCGCCACGCCGCCCGGCTCACCGACCACGCCACCGCCGAGGACATCACCCAGCTGACGTTCCTGGAGGCCTGGCGGATCCGGGACCGGGTGCACGCCGACGGCGAATCGCTGCTGCCGTGGCTGCTCGGCATCGCCACCAACGTCCAGCGCAACGTCTCCCGCGCGGCGCGGCGGCACCAGGCCGCGCTGGCCCGGACCCGGCCGCAGGACGCCGTCCCGGACTTCGCCGACGACGTGGCGGGCCGGATGGACGACGCCGAACGCGTCGCGGCCGCGCACCGCGCGCTGGCCAAGCTCCGCCGCGGCGAACGCGAGGTCTTCACGTTGTGCGTCTGGTCCGGCCTGGACTACGCGGCCGCCGCGGAAGCCCTCGGCGTCCCGGTCGGGACGGTGCGCTCCCGGCTGTCGCGCGCCCGCGCGCGGCTGCAGAAGCTCGCCGACGCCGAAATGCAGAACCTGCGCGTGGCGGCGGAACCCGCGACCGCAGCCGGACAGGAAGGGGGTGGACGCCCGATGGCGTCCCGTTCGCCGCAAGGGAGGAACCGATGAAGGCCATGCGACGCGGGTCGCGCGAAGAGGTCGACCGCGCCGAACTCGCTCACCTGCTGCCGTCCCCGGCCGAGCCCGAGCTGTCCGGCGAGCGGCTCACCGTCCTCAGGGAGAACCTCATGCAGGAGATCCACCAGCAGCCCCGGACCCACGCCCGCCCGGCGCGGAGCAGGCGGTGGGCCCTGGCCGCCGTTCCGCTGACGATCGCCGCCATCACCGCCGGCGTGTTCGTGCTGCAGTCCGGCCCGAACGCCGGGCAGGCCGCAGCGGCCGAGCAACTGGGCCGGATCTCGGCGGCGGCCGCCGCGAAGCCCGAGCCCCAGGTCCGGCCCGACCAGTACGTCTACATCAGGAGCGTCGGCGCGGACTCCACCGCCGACGGCGACACCGGCGGGCCGTTCGTGCTGGGACCGGTGCAGGAGCGGGAGATCTGGTTCGCGCAGCGGCAGGTCGCTCCGGGCACTCCTGTCGGCGCGATCCGCGAGGGCTCCGAGCCGATGTTCGAGCTGATCAAGCACGCTGATCAGACGCCCACCTACGAAGAGCTCCAGAAGCTGCCGACCGATCCCGACGCGCTGCTGGCCTGGGCGCGCGAGAACTCCGGCAGCGGCGGCAACAAGGACCGGCGGACGTTCGACAAGCTCGGCGACCTGATCCAGGAAGCCCTGCTGCCGCCGGACCTGGCCGCGGCGGTGTACCAGGCGGCGGCGAAGATCCCCGGCGTGGAGCTGGGCGGCCAGGCGCGGGACGCCGAGGGGCGCACCGGCCTGGTGGTGAGCTACCTCGACGAGGACGCCGGCATGCGCAAGCAGTGGATCTTCGACCCGCAGACCCTGGATTACCTGGGGAAGCGGACCGTGCTCGCCGAGGACAGCAGCTTGGGCGCGGCCGGGTCGCTCGTGGAGACGAAGGCCGTGCTGGAGCGCGGCGTGGTCGACGGGACCGGCCAGGTCCCGGGCGGGCGGTAGGCGCGCCGGGTGGCGGGGGGGGGGGGGGGGGGGAGGGGAGAACAGCCCCCCACAGAGACACGGTTCTGTACGAGAACGAGAACGGCGGGGGGGCGGGGGTGGGGGGAGGGGGGAGGGGGGGGGGGAGAAGAAAAGA
>NZ_JBWKKH010000015.1:24935-161273 GCF_056431645.1 Saccharopolyspora sp. NPDC045839 | reverse complement strand
AGACCGGCTGGTCCGCGGGGGGGGGGGGGGCGCGCGGGGGGGCGCTTTTTTCGAGAAAAAACGGCGCCACCCCCTCACGCGGAGCGCCGGTTTCGCGCGAAAACGGCGTGGTGACGCTTCTGATGGCGGGGGGAGGTCGGCGGTGGGTGCTGGACAAAATATGTAGACCGGTCTAATTTTTTTCGCATGGTGATCGAGAGTGGCAGGCCTGTTGGGGTGCCGGACGTGGTCGTGTTCGGCGCGACCGGATTCATCGGCCGGTGGACCGTGCTGCACCTGCTGGACCAGGGCCGCACGGTCGCGGCCGTCCTCCGGGATGGCGGCGGGACGAGCCGGGAGGCGGAGTTGCGCGGGTGGCTGCGCGATCGCGGCGCGGCCGACGACCGGCTCGTGGTCGTCGGCGGTGACCTCACCGGTGGTCCCGGCCTGGGGCTCAGCTCGGCCGATGACGAGCGGCTCGCCGGTGTGCGGGACGTCTTCAACACCGCCGCCCTCTACCGGTTCGGGCTGCAGCGCGAGGAGGCCCGGGCGGCCAACGTCGACGGCGCCCTCAACGTGCTGAGGTGGGCCGCCACCCGCCCCGACCTGCGCAGGCTGGTCCACGTGTCGGGCTATCGGGTGGGGCTGGACCGGCAGACGCGGCATCCCCTCCCCGAGGCCGAACTCGCGGCGCTCTACCGGGACAAGGGCGCCTACGAGGGCTCCAAGCTCGAGTCGGATGCGGCCGTGCGGGTCGTCGCCGCCCGGCTGGCGGTCCCGCTGACGGTGGTGAATCCCAGCAGCGTGATCGGCCACTCGGCCACCGGCGAGGCCGGTCAGTACATCGGCCTGGCCGAACTGGTCCGCCAGCTGTGGACCGGGCGGCTGCCCGCGCTGCCCGGGACCGCGCGCACGTTCGTCCCCGTCGTGACCGTGGACCACTTCGCGAGGTTCATGGCCGCCGTCCCCGAGCACGACCCGGAGCCCGGCGGCCGGCACTGGGTGCTCGACGCGGACACCCCTGACCTGCCCGACGTGGTCCGGATGCTCGCCGACCACCTGGGCGTGCGCGCGCCGCGGACCCGCGTGCCGGTGTCCCTGGTCCGCCGCCTCCCGACCGCGCTGACCGGCGCCGACCCGGAAACATTGGCCTTCCTGATCGAGGACCGCTACGACACCGCTTCGGCGGAGCGGGTCGCCGAGGCCGCCGGGCTCCGGCAGCCGCCCGCCGGGACCGCGCTGCGCCGCTGGGCGGACCGGCTCGTGGCGGAACGGTTCGGCGCGGCTTCCACCGCGCTCCCCGGCGGCTTCCACGACGTCGCAGGCTCCCGGACCTACCTCGCCGGCGACCGGACCTCGCCCGATTTCGTGCTCCTGCACGGGCTTCCGCTCGACGGCGAGTCCTGGCGGGGCGTGCTCGGCGAGCTGGGGGAATCTCGCGCCCTGGTCGCCGACCTGCCGGGCCTCGGCCGCTCGGGCCCGACCGGGGCCACGCCGCTGGACTGGCTCGCGGACCTGCTGGCACCCGTGCGAACCCGGCCCGTGATCGTCGCCCACTCGGCGGCCACCGCGCCTGCACTGCGCTTCGCCGCCGCACATCCCGACCGCATCGCGGGCGTGCTCCTGGTTTCGCCCTACTTCCTCCAGGCCGAAGCCTCGAAGCCGCTTCGTGCGCTCGCCGCGCCGCTGCTCAAACGGATCTCCGTCCCGCGCCTCGCGGCTGCGCTCCTCAGCAGCGCGCCCTCCGCCGAAGCCCGCCAGGCCGTTGCGAGCGCCGCCGCCCAGCTGCGTCGACCCGGCGTCGCCCGCCGCACCGCCCGCTGGCTCAGAGCCGCGAACCAACCCGCCGAACGCGCCGCCCTCCGCGCCCTGCTCGGCGACACCGCGGTCCACATCGTTGCCGGACAACAGGATCCGCTGATCAGCGCCCCGGGATCAGCCGCGGTCACCACCATCCCCGACGCCGGGCACAACCCGCAGCTCACCCACCCCGCCGCAGTCGCCGCCATCATGCGGCGGATGGGCGCTTGACGGGCCCCACCAGGCTTCGGCGCCACCCCTTCCCGCAATTTCCATTGAAATTGAACCTTCGATTTCAATGGAAATTGCGGATCAGTGCTTGATGGCGCCGGCCAGGTTGAAGGCGCCGCCGAGGGTTCGGCCGACGATCAGGTACAGGGCGATCACCGGGGCCGTGTAGAGGATCGAGTAGGCCGCCAGCTGGCCGTAGGCGATCAGGCCGCCCTGGCCGAAGAAGGTGAACACGCCCACCGACGCGGGCTGCTTCGCCGGGTCCAGCAGCAGGATGAACGGCACGAAGAAGTTGCCCCACGCGGTGATGAACGTGAAGATCGCGACCACCGCCAAGCCGGGCACGATCAGCGGCAGCACCACCGCGCGCAGCGCCTGCATCGCCGACGCGCCGTCCACCCACGCCGCCTCCTCCAGCGCGATGGGGACGCCGTCCATGAAGTTCTTCGTCATCCAGATCGCGATCGGCAGCGACGTCGCCGCCAGGAACAGGGTGGTGCCGAACATCGAGTCGATCAGCTCCAGCCGCACGAACATGCTGTACACCGGGACCATCACCGCGGTCATCGGCAGGCCGGAGGCGAACAGCACGACGTACAGGAAGGGGCGCCGGAACCGCAGCTGGTAGCGCGACAGCGGATAGGCGCACAGCACCGCGGCGACCACCGAGATCACCGCCGCGCCGCCGCTCATCAGCAGGCCGTTCCACAATGGACCAACACTGGTCTCCCAGTTCAGCACCTGGCCGAAGTTGTCAAGGGTGAGCGCGGCGGGCAGCTGCGCCGCCAGCGGCGCGTCGGCGTCGAACGCGGCCGTGACCAGCCACAGCAGCGGAGCCAGGAACGCCAGGGCGATGGCCGCGAGCACCAGGTTGACCACAGTGGACACCGAGCGCCGCCGCGCGGAGGTCACCGAGGCCATCACACCTCCTCCCGGAGGCTCTTGGCGTACGCGACCGCGAACAGGCCGCCGATCAGCAGCAGCACCAGGGAGATCGCGGCGCCGTAACCGATCTCGTCGAACTCGAACGCCGAGTCGTACATCAGCAGCGGCAGCGTCTGCGTCGCGGCGCCCGGGCCGCCGGCGGTCAGCACGTAGATCATCGTGAACAGCCCGATCGTCTGCAGCGTGATGAGCATCAGGTTGGTCAGCACCGAACGCCGGATGATCGGCAGCGTGACGTGCCAGAACCGGCGGAACACCCCGGCGCCGTCGACCTCCGCGGCCTCCACCAGGTCGGTCGGCACCTCCGACAGCGACGCCTGGTACACCAGCATCGAGAAGGCGGTGCCCCGCCAGACGTTGCCCAGGATCACCGCCACCATCGGCGCGCTGTAGAGCCAGTCCTGCGCGCCGAGCCCGAGGCCGGTGAGCAGCCGGTTCAGCGTGCCGTCGGCGTTCAGGAACGCGTACACGGCGAAGGCCGCGACGAGCTCCGGCAGCACCCACGCCGACACCACGACGGTGCCGACCGCGCTGCGCACCCAGCGGCTCCGGTGCTGCGTCAACACGGCGATGAGCATGCCCAGGCAGTTCTGCCCGATGACCGCCGAGCCGACCGTGAAGACCACCGTCAGCCAGGCCGAATGCCACAGCGCCGGATCGGTGAGCAGCCGCCGGAAGTTCTCCAGCCCGACGAACTCCGGCGCCGTCGCCGCGGCCCCGGTCAGCGCCGCGTTGGTGAGCGAGACGTAGCCGCTCCACAGGATCGGACCGGCGACGAACAGGCCGAGCAGCAGCAGCGCGGGTGCCATCGGCACCAGCCAGCGCCCCACCCGCGCCGCCATCAGCCCGGCCGGGTGTTCGCCGGCTGCACGATCCGCGACACCTGCTCCGACCAGCGATCGGCGACCTCGGCGGGCGGCTTGCCCGCCACCACGTCGAGCACCGACTGCTGGATCGCCTCGGAGACCTTCGGGTACTCCGGCAGCGCGGGCCGGTAGTGCGTGTTGTCCAGCAGGCCGATCCAGAACGGGTTGAGCGGGTTGGCGCCGACCACCCGCGGATCGGCGGCGGCGTCCGCGCGGGCCGGCAGGTTTCCGCTGGCCGCCGCGTATTCCACGACGTTGTCCTTGGTCATCGCCTGCTTGATGAACTCGAACGCGTCGTCCTGCTTGCGGCTGGACGAGCTGATCGCCAGCGTCCAGCCGCCGGAGAGGGTGACCGTGCCCGGCGGCTGCCCGTGCTGGGTGGGCATCGGCGTCGCCGCCATCGTCCGGCTCCAGTCCTGCCAGCCGGCATTCACCCAGTTCCCGGAGGCGAAGCTGCCGTCCAGCCGGATCGCGACCTTGCCCTCGCGGGTCAGGTCATCGCGGAACACCTTGTCGTACTGGGCATCGGCGATCTGCGCTCCGCTCTGCGTCAGGCCCTCGGCCAGCGCGGTGGACAGGAAGCCCATCGCGTCGGCGAAACCGCTGCTCGGCGCGATCCACTTCTGCTGCCGGTCGTCGTAGAGGGTGCCGGTTTCGGTGCCGTACAACAGCATTTCGACGGTCTGCATGCTCACCGACTCGCCCTCGGCCTTGCCCAGGGCGAGGTCCAGGGCGATGGCGTCCGGGCGGCGCTGCTTGACCTGCCGGGCGGCGGCGAGGACGTCGTCCCAGGTCCGGGGCCGCCAGTCGGCGGGCAGGCCTACCGCGGCGAACAGCTCGCGGTTGTACCAGAGGCCGCGGGTGTCGGTGTCCAGCGGAACGCCGTAGGTCTTGCCGTCCTGCGCCCGGCCCGCCTGCTTGGTGGTGTCGATGTAGTTGTTCCAGTCGGGCCACTGCGCGAGCCGGTCGTCCAGCGGCGCCAGGTATCCGGCCGCGACGTCGGAGTTCACGTTGAAGCTGTCCTCGTAGAGCACGTCCGGCGCGGTGGACGGCGAGCGCATCCGCAGCTGCAGCTTCGACAGGTACTCGCTCTCCGGCGCGACCACCGGATCCAGCTTCACGACCTTGCCCGGATGCGCCTGCTCGTACTGCTGCTTGACCCGCTGCATCCACTGGTCGACCTGCAACGTGTTGCCGTACCGGTGGTAGGCGACGCTGATCGTGTTCGGGTCGTCGGCCGCGCCGCCACCGCACGCGGCCAGCACGACGACCAGGGTGGTGATGATGAACGCGGACATCGCCTTGCTCCGACGCATTGCGGCCTCCCGCCGGCAGTGGTTGCGCCTGACCTGAGATCCGGATCACACTCTGGGCAAGATAATTCCATTCGATGGAACAAGTCAACGATCTTGCTGCCCCAGACGAGGAGCGTCGATGGCGAAAGCGTCCTGGCAGGGCACGAATCTGCCGCGGGTGGGCGGGTTCAACCGGGCGGTCGTGCTCGACGCGATCCGGCAGCACGGCGAGGTCAGCCGCGTGGAGCTGGCGCGGCGCACCGGGCTGACCGCGCAGACGATGTCCAACATCGTGCGCGCGCTGATCGACGACGGACTGGTCACCGAGAACGGCCACGCGCCGTCCACCGGCGGAAAGCGCCGGGTGCTGCTGAAGGTCGTGCCGGACGCGTACTCGGCGGTCGGCCTGCACCTCGATCCGGAGCGGATCACCGGCGTCCTGCTGGACCTGGCGGGCGGCGTGCGGATGCGCAGCCGCCGCCGCGTGCCCGACGACGCCTCGCCCGAGGCGGTCGGGGCTGCGCTGGCCCGCACCTTCCACCAGCTGGTGCGGCGTTCCGGCATCGCCGACGGCCGGGTGCTCGGCGTCGGACTGGCGGTGCCCGGTCCGCTGGACGCGGCGAACCGGCGGGTGCTCGGGCCGCCGAACCTGGCCGGGTGGGCGGATGTTCCGCTCGCCGACATCGTCGGGGGCCGCGCCGGGCTGCCGGTGGTGATGGACAACGACGCGACGGCCGCGGCGATCGGCGAGCGGTGGGCCGGTCGCGGGGACCGCGCGGGCTCGTTCGTCTACGTCTACCTGGGTTCCGGGGTCGGCATCGGCGTGGTGCTGGGCGATCAGGTGCATCGCGGGGTCAGCAACAACGCCGGCGAGATCGGCCACGTGCACAGCGGCGGCGGGCGCGAATGCCATTGCGGCAGAAAGGGATGCCTGGAGGCGTACTGCTCGATGCGCGCGATCGTCGCCGACTGGCGGGCGGCGACCCGGGAGGAGCCGAACGGGGAACCGGTCGCGGCGACCTACGAGCGGCTGTGCCGCTCGGCGGCCGACGGCGATGCCACGGCGACCCGGGTGCTGCGAGTGGCGGCGACCCGGTTGGGCCAGGCGTTGGCATCGGTGGTGAGCGTGCTGGACGTCGATCGCGTGGTGCTCGGCGGGCCCGCGCTCCGGCATGTGGCGGAGCTGGTGCGGGCGCGCGTGGCGAAGGTGGTCGACGCGCAGGTGTGGGCGCCGAAGGTGCGGCCGGTGCGCGTCGAGACGGCGCTGATCGGCGACGACGCCGGGGCGGTGGGCGCGGCGTCGCTGGTGCTCGACCACGCCTATTCGCCGCGCCTGACCACCCTCCTCGGCTCCTGACCGACCCCCGGGTTCAGCGACAAGCCACTTGACGCCCGCAATTTCAATGGAAATCGGACCTTCGATTTCAATGGAACTTGCGGACCATCGGCGTGTCACGCCCCGACACGCCGATGCCTGTGGACAACTCCCGCAATTTCAATGGAAATCGGGGCTCTGACTTCCGACTAGAACTTCTTGAACATGTCGCCGTACTGGTTGTCCCAAGTCGACTGCTTCTTGGTGCCCGGGTAGCAGTGGTAGCTCACGTCGTTGGAACCGCCGCTGAAGTTGCCCGACACCTGGTAGCGGACACCGTCGGCGCTCTGCGCGGGATTGGCGCCCTCGTAGATCGATCCGTCCTGGCGCCGGAAGCCGTCGTGGTTGATCTTGTCGAGATCCTTGCTCGCCTTGTCGTCCGCCTTCGCGGCATCCTGGTAGCGGTCGTTCGCAGCCTTGTAGTCGTCGTAGGACTTCTCGCCCCGCTGGTAGTCCTGCCAGGCCTGCTCCCGCTCCCGCTTCGCCTCGAAGCGAGCGTCGGCGGTGCCCCCGTCCTTGTAGGCGTCCAACTTCTCCTGGCGCTTGAGGTCCGCGATCTCCGCGGCATTCTTGCCGAAGTAGTCCTTGTGCGCTTGATCGCCGACGTTCTCCGGGAACTTGTTGGCGCCGGAGTTGCTGACGTTCTTGTTGTCCATCCCGGTGATGTGGGTGGTCTGGTGCTTGTTCTGGTGGGCTTCGACCTCGACGTTGTACTTCTTGCCGTTCACGTCGTACGTCCCCACGGGCTTCTGCTCGAGCGCCTTGGGCTCCGGCCGGTTCGTGTTGCTGCCGCCCTGGTTCGAAGGGCCTTGCCCGTTGTTCCCGGTCTCCGGCGTGTTCGGGGCCCCGTGCTTGCGCCCGGTCTTGTCCTCCGGCCCCGCGGTGGACCCCTGCTTGCCCTTCCCGCCCTTCCCACCGCCCTTCGGCATCAGCCCCAGCGGGTCCTTCGCGCTGTGCGGGTTGCCGACGTAGGCGACGGGGTTCGGGGCCGGGGCGAGTCCCAGCGGGTCCTGGCTGAGGTAACGACCGGTGGCCGGGTTGTAGTAGCGGTAGACGTTGTAGTTCAGGCCGGTTTCGAGGTCGGCGTACTGGCCGGGGAACCGCAGCGGCGTACCGGCGGCGGTCGGCGGAGCAGGCAAATCCCTGCCCCACAGGCTGTTCCGGCCGTGCCAGGTGAGCATTCCGCTGGGATCGACCAGATCGGTCGCCGTCCCCACCTGGTCGGTGATGACCGAGTGGAATCGCTCCTGCCCACCCGCGCCGCGCTCGAGCTGGGCGACGGGTGCGTCGTCGTCCGGATGATGCGCCCAGGTCGTCACCGTGCGGCGGCCGCCGGCGTCGGTGTGCACCTGCTCGATCAGCGTCCCGCCGTCCCAGACGAAGTCGGTCTGCTCGGCCACCGTGGACAGGTCGGGAGCGAGTCGCTGCTTGGCGATCCGCCGGCCGACCGGGTCGTACCGGTACCGCCAGATGACGCCCTCCGGGGTCGTCACCGCGACCAGCCGGTCGTAGGAATCCCACGCATAGCGCCAATTCCGGCCGGTGTTGTCGGCGCGGAGGACCAGCCTGCCCTGCGCGTCGTGCTGGAAGGTGACCGCCCCCGCGGCGATCAGGCTGTTGCCCGCATAGCGTCGCGGACCGGTCTCGGCATCGTTGAGGCCGTTGGACGCGACGACGTTCCCCGACCCGTCGTACCGGTAGCTCTCCCGCCGGTCCGGTGCGATGACTTCGACCACCCTGCCGGACGGGTCGATCTGGTAGCGAATGCTCCCGGAGAGCCCGTCGTCGGTGCCGATCAGCTTGCCGTCGGGCCGGTAGAGGAACCGTCGCCGCAGCACTTGCCGGCCCGAGCGTCCCGTGACCGCCTGCGAGGTGAGCCGCTGCTCGCCGTCGTACGACTGCACCAGGGTCACCGCGCCGTCGACCGAGCGGTTGATCTGCTGACCGGCGGCGTCGTAGCCGAAGTTCAGCGAATGCCCGGCGAAGGACAGGCCGGTCGCCAGGCCGGCGGCGTCGTAGCTCCAGGCACTGGCCACGCCGGACGGCGTCTGCCGCCGGATCACGCCGTGCTCGCTGTCATAGGCGAACGTGACCGACCGGCCGTTGATGGTCTCCGCGGTGATGCGTCCCTGGTCGTCCCGCTCGAACTCGAGGACGGCGTCGTCGTTGGTCGCCCGGATCAGGTGACCAACGGGTGAATAGGCGTACTTGGTGACGCCCGAGGGGGCCCGCCACTCGACCAGGTTGCCGAGCGCGTCGTAGACGTACTCGGTCTCCTCGCCCGCACCGTTGACCGAGCGCACGAGCTGTCCCGCCGGGTCGTAGGCGTAGCGCAGCACCCGGCCGTCGAAATCGTGCTCCTCGACCACCCTGCCCGCGAGGTCGTAGACGTAACGCCAGGTCTGGCCCTGCGGATTCGTGACGGAGGTCAGCCGCCGCTCGGTGTCGAAGGTGCGCGTCGTGCGCGATCCGGTCTGGTCGACGCTAGCCAGCTCGACCTCGAACGGGCCGTACTCGGTGGCGGTCACCCCGCCGATCTCGTCGACCTGCGCGATCTGGTTGCCCTCGGGGTCGTAGCGCCACTGCACCCGGTTGCCCAGCGAGTCGACGCGCCAGGAACGACGGCCTTCCACGGTCCAGCCGAGCTGGATCCGCCCGCCACCCGGCGTCGTCGTCTCCCGGGGGCGTCCGAACAGGTCCAGCAGCCGGGGGTCGTCGGGCTCGGTGAGTTCCGGTTCGGCGGTCTCGGCGCGTCCGGACCGGATGCTCTCGAGGCTGAGTCGCGGTGCTACGCCGACCTTTCCGCTGAACGGGTCCAACGCCTCGCCGTCGTAGGCACGCGACCAGGTGCGCTCACCGTCCTTCACCTCGATCGAGGAGACGGTGCCGTCCTCGGCGAGGTGCAGCCGGACGGAGCTGCCGTCCGGTCGCGCGATCCACCGCGGCTTGCCCAGGCTGTCGTACTGGTAGTACGTGGTCCGGCCCAGCGGATCGGTCCGGTCGAGCAACCGGTCGTAGCGATCCCACGTCGACAGCGTGGTGTTGCCGAGCGCATCGGACTCCCGCACCAGCTGCTTCGCGTCGTTGAACTCGAATTCCTTGACCCCGCCCAGGGAATCGGTGTAGCGGGTGATCGACCCGTCGTAGGCGAAGGTGGAGTCGAAGAAGCCCTTGTCGCCCACCGTCCGGACGCAACGGCCGTGCTCGTCGTAGATGTAGCGGAACCAGAACCCGTTGCGGTCCTGCCACTCCGTCAGCCGGCCCGCGCCGTCGTACTGGAACAACAGCGCCTTGCCCGAGGAGTTGACCACCTCGGCCAGGCGGCCCTTGGCGTCGTAGCCGTACCGCATCACCAGCACGTCGAGGTCGCGTTCCGGGTCGACCACGCGGAGCGCCGTGATCCGCTCCTGCTCGCTGTCGATCTCCACCCGGTACCCGTCGGAATGCTGGATCGCCTTGGGCGGGCCGAACCGGCGGTGCTCGACGTCGAGCCGGCGACCGTCCTCGTCCTCGACCGACAGCAACGGCAGCACCGGGTCGCGCCCGGCCGGCGGGCCGAATCGAAGGGTCTGGTTCAGCTGCGTGTTCTCCAGGCTGTAGCCGCCGTCCTCGTCCAGGTGCAACGGCCACCGCGGGCCTTCGACCGGCAGCACCGGGGCTTCCGCCGCCGGCAGCGGGTAGACCAGGATCATCCCGTCCGGGGAGAAGTAGCAGACGTTCTCCGCGTCGACCTCCAGCCGCTGGTCCAGCGTCGAGGCCCACGACTGGCCGAACCACCGCCCCGCCCGGTACGACGAGACGTACATCCGCTGCAGCACCAGGCTCAGCGGGCCCTGGATCTCCAGGTCCTTCTCGGTCATCACCATGTGACCGGTGGCGAGGTCGACCGGCTCGGAGCCCCCGGTGCAGACGTCCTCACTCTTGATCGACCGGTCCCTGGGGTTGTCCGGCTTGTTGCCGCCGGAATCGCCCGGCTTGTTGTTCGACCGCGTCGAAGCCGGGGAGTTGCTGCCCGGCGTCGGGCCCGTTTCCGGCCCCGACCTCGTTGGCGGGCCGTCGTTCGGCGACGACTTCGACGGCGGGCCGTCGGGGCTGCTCTTCGTCGGCGGGCCGTCGCTGGACGTCGATGACGTCGAGGCCGGGCCGTCGTTCGGCGACGACTTCGGCGGCGGGCCGTCGGGGCTGCTCTTCGTCGGGGGACCGTCGCTGGACGTCGACTTGGTCGGCGCCGGGCCCTTCGGGGTCGGGGCCGAGCCGTCGCCGGACTTGATCTTCTTCAGGGCGTCCTTGGCGTCGCCGAAGGAGGAGCCGAGCTTCTTCAGCATCGGGGCCAGGGCCTTGATCGCCTTGACCAGCTTCGTGGTGATGTCGGCGATGCGGGCCGCGACCTTGGCGACCTCCGCGACCACCTGCGGCACCACCCAGGCCATCGCGATGCCCAGCGTGGCCAGCACCTGCAACGCCCAGCTCACCAGGTGGCCGACGAGCTCGGCGATGATGTCGCGCACCAGCGTCCGCACCGCCGCGACGACCTCGCCCGCCGTGCCGATGCCGCTCGACGCGCCGTCGGCCGCCGCCTGCGCTGCCGCGATCAGGTTGGCGGTGTCCTCGCTGCGCTTCCGGTAGGCATCACCGGCCTCGCCGATCCAGCTCCCCGTGTCGTTGTTGACCAGGTTGGTCATCTCGGTGCCGACCTCGCCCAGCTCCGCCGAGATGTTCTTCCACGTCTCCGAGTGCGCCTTGATCTCGTCCGGATCGCCGGTCAGGGCGTCCAGCGCGTCCGACACCGGGCCGACGTGCTCCATCAGCCAGCCCACGCCGGCGGCGAGGATCGAGCCGAACGGATCCATCGCCATGCCCAGCGCGTCCAGGCCGGTGCTCACCGCCCCCATGACGCCCGACGCCCAGTCCCCGGACTCGATCGCCTTCTTCGTGTCGTTGACCGACTCCAGGATCGGCACACCGCTGAACGACTGCGTCGAGTCCTCGCGCTGGGCAACCAACGGATTCGTCACGACATCACCCCAGGTAACAGGAAACGGGAAGGAAAGGGCGGGAGGTCAGTCCCGCAGCGGATCGAAGTCGGGGCCGAACTCGTCGTCGTCGTCCTCGAAGCGGGGCCGCTTCGGCGGCGCGGCGGGCGGCGTCGGCCCGGCCGCCGGCGGTGCGGGCGGTGCGGGCGGCGGCTTCGGGGCTTCCTCGTCGTCCGGGAGTGCCCACTTCGACGAGGCTTCCGACGGTTCGGGTTCCGGGTCCTCGGGCTGCTCGGGGAACCGTTCGCGCAGGTTGTCCAGCATCATCGAGCGCGTCTGCAGGTCCTCGTCGCCGAGGTGGGCGGCCATCGTCTCGCCGACCTTGCTCGCGATGTCGGACTGCGCCCGGTGCATCGTGGACAGGATCTGCGCGGCCAGCTCGGACGGCGCCATCGTGCGGACCTTGTCGGTGAACTCCAGGTCCGTCACGCTGCCGTCGGCGCGGACCGTCACCTTGATGCGGCCGTCCGGGCTGGCGGCGGTCAGCCGCAGCTGCTCGGTCTGCTGCTGCACTTCCTGGTAACGCCGCGCCTTGTCGGCGAAGCCCTGCGCCCACTGCTGGATCCGCTGCTCGGCCTCGTCGGGGTCGGACCCGATCGCGGCGAACCCACCTCGGCTGTCGCCCGGCATTGCACTACCTCCAAAGAATTACTACTCCGCGGTCTGCCTGCTGCGCTGAGCCGCCGACCACTGCGTCGGAGCGACGACCGTTTCGCCCTCAGCCACGCTGAAAACGCGTCGGCGCCTGCTGAGCAGCCGTCTCACCCTCCGGCGCATTGAAAGGCGTCGGCGCCTGCCGAGCCACCGACTCACCCTCCGGCGCATTGAAAGGCGTCGGCGCCTGCCGAGCCACCGACTCACCCTCCGGCGCGTTGAAAGGCGTCGGCGCCTGCCGAGCCACCGACTCACCCTCCGGCGCATTGAAAGGCGTCGGCGCTTCCGTGCCGCGCTGGGACGCGCTGTACCCGGTCGGCGCTTCCGTGCCGCGCAACGCGACCGCCGACTCGCGCACCTTGACGCCTTCTTCCAACGGGGTGAAGGAGTCCGCGCTCGCCTGGTCGGTTTCCTCGTACTGCTTGGCCGTCGTGCGCACGTTGTCGGCGGTGGTGCTGACGCCCTCCTTCGCGGCCTTCAGGGCGTCGATGCCTTCCTCCTCCATCGGGTTGACGATCGGTGGCAGGAAGGAGCACAGGATCCCGTAGGCCTCGTCGGACATGCTCACGGTCTCGGCGGCCGAGATCGCGGTGTCCAGCCGGTCGGTCAGCCCGTCCAGGTGACTCGCGTGCGCGGTCAGCTCCTCGGCGACGACCTCAAAGGTCATGGTGCTTCCCCTCGGTTGTTCAGGCCGCTGCGGACACGACTTCGGCGAGACGGCGCTCGATGCGCCGGTTGTCGGCCGGGGAGATGCTGAGCCAGGCCCCCTGGCTGACCATCAGGTACCGGCCCTGGTGCGTGTCGAACCAGGTGACCAGCGTCGACGCCCGTTCGGAGCCGCGCGAGACGCCGAACTGCCCGCCCGCGCGGCGGGTGTTCGCCAGCTCTGCCAGCGCCGCCGCGTCCTGGGCGGGCACCCCCGCCCTGGCCAGCGCGACCTCTTCTTCGAGATCGCCGCCGAAGGGATCGTCGTCGTCCTCGTCGAGCGCGCTGGCCAGCTGGTCCTGGCGAACCGAGATCGACCGCAGCGGCCCGGGTTCGTTGGGCGGCAGCACGCCGACGGCCGCGATCGCCAGCGCGGTCGGGCGGATCTCCGTCAGGTGCAGCTCGCCGGCCACCTGCTGCGCGAGCACGCCGGTGCGCCCGGCGACGGCGGCCAGGGCCTGCACCGGGCCCCCGATGTGGCCCACCACGTCGACCGAGGTGTCGTTCTCGTGGAGCAGCCGCAGCAGGTCCGCGAGCCGCGGCTCGAGCTGGTCGCCCGTCGCGTACCCGCGGCCGGACAACGACCGGAACGCATCGGCGGCGAGCTCTGCGCGCTCCTCCATCGTCGCGCCGAGGCTCGGCACCTCCAGCGGGAACGGGACGCGGCCCAGGCCGAGCGCGCCGTGCACGAGGTCGAATTCGGCGGCGGAAAGCACGAAGTCCGGCGCTGTTGTCGTGGTCATCACTGGCCCTGCTGCTTCTTCCGCTTGCCCTCGCCGATCACCGGCGGCGGCAGGTCGGCGCCAGGCACCTCGACCACCGGGCCGCCTTCGACGTACTTGCTGGTGCGTTCCTTCTCCTGGCTTTCGCCCTGGCCGCGCTGGGCGCCGCCCATCGGACCCATCCCGGGGGCGCCCGCCGCGCCGGACTGACCGGGCATGCCGGAGCCTCCGCGGCCGACGAAGCCGCCGTCGGGTCCGCGGCCGGTGCCCGACACGCCGCCGGGACCCACGCCCGACGTCCCGCCCGGGCCCACACCGGAACCGCCGCCCACACCGGAACCGCCGCCCGCGCTGGACAGGCCGACCGGTCCGCCGCGGAAGCCCGAGCCGCCGGGGCCGGAACCACCGCCGGGGCCGGAACCGGGCATGACGGGCCCGCCCGGGCCGGAACCGGTGCCGGGGATCGGCGGGATCGGCCCGCGCCATCCGCCGGGTCCAGGCTGATTTCCGGGCCGGTTGGGCTGATTGGGCTGATTGGGCCGGTTCACGCGCGGCCCGGTCATGTAGGGACCGCCGTCCGGCCCCTGGAACGGCCGCGGCTGGTGCTGCCGGTCGTCGCCGAGCGGCGGCAGGTTGCCCGGCGGGTGGACACCGCCCGTGCCCTGGGAAGTAGTGGTCTTGGGCTGGTAGTCCCCGAGGGGCGGCATCTCCGGTGGCCGGAACGACCGCGTCGGGCCATCCATCGGCGGGGTGCTGCCCAGCGGCGGCGGGGTGTTGCCCAGCGGCGGGGCCGAGAACGTCTTCGTCGGCGCATCCATCGGCCCGGTACCGCCGGGGCCCGGCCCCTGGAACGGCGTCGGGGCGCCACCGGGCTGGCCGCCCTGCAGCGGCTCGACCTTCGCGGTCAGCCGCTGCGTTTCCATGACGTCGCCCGGCGCGGAGTTCGGCGAGGTCGGGCTCGGCGCTTCCGGAGCCGTGCCCACGTTCTGGGGCTTGAGCTCGGCGCGCTCGGCCACGTGCTGCTTCTGCAGTTGCACCGGTTCGTCGTTCGTGACCGGGTTCGGCGGGGGAGTGAACTTCGGGGTGTCGCCGTCGATGTTGCGGGACTCGCCCTCCATCCAGGTCATCACCTGGACCGCCTGCTCGTGGGCGGAGGCGGACCGGTCCTGGTGGGCCTTCAGATCGACGCAGGCCTGCCGGAAGGCCTCCATGTCGCCGGTGGCGAAGGTCGCGACCGCCACCGCGTTGATCGCCTCACCGCCCCCGACCGGCTCGGGCATCTCGGCCCTGGCGGTCTCCATGATCCGCCCCTGCAGCGCGACCCGCTCCGCCATCGCGCCCGCGGTCGTGCCCGCGTCGTGGTTCCAGTCGGCCAGCTGCTGGATCGCCGACCGCGCCGCTTCGGCGGCCTCGCCCTGCCAGCCCGCTTCGGTGGCCCGCAGCCGCTCGCCCATGCGCGTCGCGGATTCGGCCAGCTCGCTGCTCAACCGGTTCCACTCGTCGGCCAGCTGGCCGACGCGACCGGGATCGTTGCCGGCGTGCACCGCCTCGTAGAGCTCGCGGTGGCTGCGCGAGGCCCAGTTCTGCGTCTCGGTCAACGCGAAGTCGACGTCCGGCCCAGTGGTCTCCTGGGTCATGTCCGGCCTTTCCCCCTCGACTGCGGATCGGTGCGCCCGGCCGAAACCGGTCCCATCAAACGAGCTTCCGGAAGGAGTCCGACACGTGCTCCTCGATGTCCCGGTACTCGCGCATCGCGGCGACGATGGCGTCGCGGGCTTCTTCCAGGACCTCTCGGTAGCTCGTGAGCACTGCCGTGAAGGAATTCTCGTCGCCTTCGGCGCGGTTCGCGAACTTCGCCGCCATGGCCTCCCCGACCGGGTTCTGCCCCAGCGGCGCGTGCTGGGTGAGCGAGGCGGACCTGGTCAACCACTCGTCCACTGTGGACAACTGATCCTCCAGTGCGGAGCGGATCTCCGCACCGGCCGCCGGGTCCAGGCGCAAGCCTTCCGATTCCACCGCCTTGCGCAAGTGCCTGACGCCGGACACGGACCGAACGAGCGAGAGCTTTGCCCGTTCTTCCACGTCTTCGCTCATGAATCCCCCAGACAGAACATCACCTGGTTATGATCGCACTTGCCGCCAACGCCGGGCCAACGCCGGACCAACGCGAGCGTTGGCGGGCGCACTCGCCGACGAACGACTCGATCGGGAGCGGATGTCTTCTCCGAGAACCCGAGCACAACCGCGGATTCGCTTGCTGGGCCCGATGGAATTGCTGCGGCCGGACGACAGGACGGCGGCCATCGGCTCCGCCAAACGGCGCAATGTCCTCGCGGCACTGGCGATCGACCTCAACCGCGTCGTCTCCGTCGACCGGCTGATGGACATCGCCTGGAACGGCCATCCGCCGCCCACGGCCAGGGCCTCGCTGCAGGGCCACATCGCCCAGCTGCGCAAGGACCTCGGCGACGGCGTGGAACTCGTCACCCGTTCCCCCGGCTACCTGCTGCTCGCGCCCCGCTCGCTGCTCGACGTGACGCGGTTCGAGGACCTGATCGCGGACGCCAGGGGCGCGTCCGACGACGAGGCCGTCGACCTGCTGCGCGCCGCACTGGCCCTGCGCCGCGGCCCGGCCCTGGCCGACGTCGAGTCGGAAGGCCTGCGCCGCGACGTCTCGGACCGGCTGGACGAGTCGGTGGTCACCGCGGTGCACGAGCTGGCCCGGCGGCTGAACCGGCTCGGTCGCGCCGCCGAGGCGATCGACCAGCTCCGGGAGGCCGTCGCGATGCGACCGCTGCGCGAACCCCTGGTGGAGCTGCTCGTGCTGGGCCTGCACCAGGCCGGTCGGCAGGCCGAGGCGCTCGACGTCTTCCACGACACGCGGATCCGCCTCGCCGACGAGCTCGGCGTTTTCCCCGGAACCGGCCTGCAGGAGGCCTTCCACACCGTGCTCAGGGCCGACGACGGGGGGCCGCCGGCTCGCGTTCCCTCGCAATTGCCCAGGGAGAACCGGGGTTTCGTGGGCCGTGGCGCCGAACTCGCGCAGCTGGACGCGGCGCTGGACGACGACGGCCCGATCCGGATCCTCACCGGCCCCGCGGGCGTCGGCAAGACCGCGCTCGCGCTGCGCTGGGCGCACCGGGTGGCCGCGGACTTCGAGGACGGCTGCCTGTTCGTCGACCTCCACGGGTTCGACGACGCGGATCCGGTGGCGCCGGCGCAGGCGCTCAGCGGTTTCCTCCGCGCGCTCGGGGTGCCTGCCGCGCGGATCCCCGACGACCTCGACGAGCGCGCCGCGCTGTACCGCTCGGTGCTGGCGGACCGGCGGCTGCTGGTGGTCCTCGACAACGCGCGTTCGGCCGCGCAGGTCCGCCCGCTGCTGCCCGGCAACTCGGGTTGCGTGGTGCTGGTGTCCAGCCGGAGCCGCCTGGACGACCTGGCGGCCACCGAGGGAGCGGTCCGGCTGTCGCTGCCGGCGCTGGACCGGCAGGCGGCGGTCGCCGTTCTGCGGCTGCTGCTCGGCTCCGAGCGGGTCGCCGCCGAACCCGCCGCGGCTGCCGAGCTGGCGGAGCTGTGCGACCGGCTCCCGCTAGCGCTGCGGATCGCCGCCGCCCGCGGCGCCAGCCATCCGCACTTCACGATCCGCTCGCTGGCCGACATCTACTCCGACGAGCGCCACCGGCTGACCAGGCTGTCGCTGCCGGATTCCGGCGGGAGCATCCGCGCCGCCCTGACCATCAGCTACCGGCGGCTCGACGACGCGGCGGCGCGGCTGTTCCGGCTGCTGGGCGAGCACCCCGGCGCCGAGGTCGACTACTTCGCGGCCGCCGCGCTCGCGGGCACCAGGCTCCGGGACAACCAGGCCCGGCTGGAGAGCCTGGTGGCGGTCAACCTGCTGCAGGTGACCGGCCCCGGCCGGTACGGGCGGCCGGACCTGGTCCGGCTCCACTCGGCGGCCCTCGCCGCGGCGGAGCCCGCGGCCGACCGGGACGCCGCGATCACCCGGCTGCTCGACTACTACCTGCACGCCGCCGAAAGCGGCCTGCGCGCGGTCGAAGGTCCGGCGCCGCGGCCCGGGCAGCAGGCCGCGCACCCGCTCGCCGAGCTGCCCGACCTGCCGACGGCGCAGGCGGCGCTGAACTGGTTCCGGACCGAAGAGGACAACATCCAGCACGCGCTCGCGCTGGCGACCGCGCGCGGCCGGCACGACCGGGCGTGCCAGCTCGGGCTGTACCTGGACCGCTTCCGCCGGCACCTCGGCGGGCCCGGCCCACGCGAGCTGGGCGAAGCGCTGGCGCAGGCGTTCTTCCCGGGGCACATCTGCGGGAACTCGGTCTTGTAGCAGCAGAAAGCCCCCGCAACAGGTGCGGGGGCCTTCGGGGCCTGTCAGGACCGGATGTGCCGCACGGCTTCCGCGACGGTTCGGCCGAAGACCTGCATGCCCTTGGCGTTCGGGTGCAGCGGCGCCGCGACCGACGTCGGGACCAGGCCCTCGTAGTACTTCTCCGCCGGGGCCGCGCAGACGTCGTGGCCCTCGCTGACCGGGCCGAGGTCGACGAACTGCGCGCCGTGCGCCGCCGCCCGCTCGCCGAGCATCGCGCTCAGCTTGTCCACACTGGACTGGATGTAGTCCGCGTCGCGCGCCCAGACCAGCTCCTTCGGGTAGCAGCCGCCCGGCCGGAGGTAGGTGCCGTAGCCGACCACCACGATCTCGGCGTTCGGCGCCCGGTGCCTGATCTGCGCGAGCGCGCCGTCGAAGCGCGGCACGAGCGCGTCGATCCGCGCCGCGAGCTCGTCCCGGCCGCCCGCGGTGAACTCGTCCGCGCAGGACGTTCCGAACGGATCCGGGAGCAGGTTCACGCACGAAACCGCCGCCCGCACCAGCGATACGTCGTTGCCGCCGATGGTGACCGTCACCAGGTCGGTCCGGTCGCTGAGCGCGGCGTACTGCGGGGCCATGATGTCGTGCTGCCTGCCGGAGAAGTCCTCGATCTTCGCGCCCGAGCAGGAGACGTCGGTCAGCTTCGCGCCGATCAGCCGGGCCGCCACCCGCGGGTAGTTCTCCCTGGAGCGGAAGCAGAGCAGGTTCGGGTCGGGGTTCGGTGTGAGCGGCCCGGCGGCCGCCGAATCGCCCATCGCCACGTATTCGAACTCGTCGGCCGCGTGCGCGGTGGGCGCGAGCAGCGCCCCCGTCACGGCGAGGGCAGAACCTAGTTGAGCGAGACGACCGAGCTGGGATCCCACGCGGGCCTCCTGCGAGAGCTGGGCACTGGCCAGCTTGATCTAGCACGGCAAGATCCTCACGGCGCGTGAATTCACCCGATCGTCGAGCGCCCCAACGTGTCCTGCCGCAATTTCAATGGAAATCGAAGGCCCAATTTCCATTGAAATTGCGGACCCCGAGGGGCACGGCCGCCCAGGGGCGGTCCTGCCACTGCCTGAGAGGTCGTTTCAGGAGGGGTGCGGGCACGCGTGAGGCGTGGGCGCCCGGATCGCTGGGCGCCGTTTTCGCGCGAAACCGGCGCTTCGCGTGAGGGAGAGGCGCCGGTTTCGCGCGAAAACGGCAGCATCACTCGGTGGCGCGTCACACGTCTGGTGGCGGCGTGCGGGTGGGCAGACCTGGACCGGGTGCCGGGTCCGATCGACCGAGCGGACGAAGTGCCCACCACGTTCCTCCCGGCACGCCGCCTCCCGAACCTCCCGGCTGGATGTCCCGCCCGATTCTGCGCCGCGAACATCCCGGTCCACAAAGGACATCTGCCACGGCGGCCGAGCCCCGCTCCTCACTCTATTGAGTGACAACACCGATTCGTCCGCTACGCACCGTGTCTCGTTTCACGGCCCGCGAGGTGGACAGGACCGCCGCCGGACCCCGAGACTGGACACCGAACAACCGACGGTGACGTGGCCGGCATTGAGGCCGGAGTTCTTCGCGTATTCCTTCTGTATCGATACAGATATCCACCGCGTCCCGGCAGCGGACATCACGACCCGCCGCGCTCCCCCGATCCCCGCTCCCCCGAGAGGAGAACTGTGCCCTTCGCGCTGCTCGCACTGGCCATCGGCGCCTTCGGCATCGGCACGACCGAGTTCGTCATGATGGGCGTGCTGCCGCAGGCGGCCGCCGACCTCGGCGTGTCGATCCCGACCGCCGGCAACCTGATCACGGGTTACGCGCTCGGCGTGGTGATCGGCGCCCCGGCCCTGACGATCCTGGGCGCGCGGCTGCCCCGCAAAGCCATGCTCGTCGGCACGATGGGCCTCTTCACCGTCGGCAACCTGCTCTTCGCGCTGTCCCCGAGCGCGGAGATCGGCACGGCGTTCCGGTTCCTGGCCGGCCTGCCGCACGGCGCGTTCTTCGGTGCCGGTGCCGTCGTGGCGACCAGCCTCGCCGGGCCGGGCAACCGCGCCAAGGCCGTCTCGATGATGTTCATGGGCCTCACGCTGGCCAACGTCGTCGGCGTGCCGCTCGGCACGCTGCTGGGCCAGCAGTTCGGCTGGCGCGCCACGTTCGCCGTGGTCGCCGCCATCGGTCTCGTCGCCGTCGCCGCCATCGTCCGGCTGGTGCCCGCCCAGGGCCGCCCCGCGCCCTCGGAGGCCTCGGTGCGCGGGCAGCTCGCCGCGTTCCGCCTGCCGCAGGTGTGGCTGGCGCTGGCGATCGTGACCTTCGGCCTCGGCGGCACGTTCGCCTGCCTGAGCTACCTGACCCCGATCCTCACCGACGTCTCCGGGTACTCCCCGACCGGCGTGACGGGCCTGCTGGTGCTGGCCGGGCTCGGCATGACGCTGGGCAACTTCCTGGGCGGCCGGGTCGCCGACAAGGCGCTGATGCCCGGCCTGTACGCCGTGCTGATCGGGCTGGCGGTGGTGCTCGGCGCATTCACGATCACCTCCGGCGACAAGCTGGCCGCCGCGGTGACGGTCTTCGTGATCGGCGCCCTCGGCTTCATGGTCGCGCCGATCATGCAGGCCGTGGTGATGGACAAGGCCGGTGGGGCGCCGGCGCTCGTGTCGGCGGCGCTGCAGTCCGCCTTCAACGTCGCGAACTCCATCGGCGCCTACGCCGGTGGCCTGGCGATCGCCCACGGCCTCGGTCTGCTGGCGCCGAACCTGGTCGGCGCGGCGCTTTCGGTGATCGGCCTCGCGCTCGCCGCGGTCTCCGGAACCCTGGAGCGCAACAGCGAGCGCGCGGCGGTCACCCCTGCGGAAGCGGCAGAAGTCCCGGCCATGCGGACGGAGCGCGAGCTGGTCGCGGCCTGATCCTCCACTGAGGACAGATCATGCCGCGACCCTGCGCGCGAACGCGGGCGCGTGCTCGGGGAGGACCCCCATTCCGCCGATGTAGGCGGTCACACCGCGCAGGAACGACGCGCGTTGCAGGGCGCGCAGCATCAGCGGCAGCTTGTTCTCGTCGAGCGTGCCGTCGAGCGCAGGCCGCAGCAGCATCTCGTGCTCGCCGCGCTGGGACTGCTGCGCCACCGCCATCGGCAGCCACCGGCGGCGCTGGATCTTCGCCAGCGCAGCGGCGGGAACCCGGCCGCGCCGAAGCGGTTCCGCCAGCACCCTGGCCGCCGCGACGGCGTCCTGCACGGCGAGGTTGACGCCGACGCCGCCGACCGGCGACATCGTGTGCGCGGCGTCACCGATGCACAGCACGCCGTCGCCGTACCAGCGGTGCAGCCGGTTCATCTCGACCCGCAGCAGCTTCACGTCGTCCCACGAGCGCACCGACTCCAGCCGGGCTTCCGGCCAGCCGAACAGGTCGGCCAGCCGCGCCCGGAACCCCGCGATGTCCTGCGCGCGCAGGGCCTCGTTCCGGCCCTTCCCGACCAGGTAGGACGTCTGGAAGTAGTCGCCGCGGTCCATGGTGACCGAGGCCTGCCCGCCGCCGAAGTGGCCGAACACCTCGCCGTCGGCGTCGCCGTCGACCTTGGGCACCCGGACCTGCCACACGTCCATCGGCACGTCGAAGGAGATCGGCCGCAGCCCGGCCTCCCTGCGCACCACCGACCAGCGGCCGTCGCAACCGACGGTCAGCGGCGCAGCGAGTTCGCACTCCACACCGTCGGCATCGCGGTAGTGCACGCCTGTGATGCGACCGGCGCCGTCCTTGCGCAGTCCGGTCACGGCGCTGCACATGCGCAGCGTGAACGACGGCTCCTCGGCGGCCGCGGTGGCCAGCAGGTCGAGGAAGTCCCACTGCGGCACCATCGCGATGTGCCGGTACGGCTCGCGGAGCCGCCCGAAGTCGGCCATGACCACCGTCTTGGAGCCGATCTGGATGCGCATCTTCGCCAGCTTCCCGGCCGGCAGCTCGGCGAACCGCTCGCCCAGGCCGAGCTCGTCGAGCAGCCGCAAGGTGGAGGGATGCACGGTGTCGCCGCGAAAATCCCGCAGGAAGTCCTGGTGCTTCTCCAGCACCGTCACCGCTACGCCGGCGCGAGCCAGCAGCAGGCCCAGCATCATCCCCGCCGGGCCGCCCCCGACGATGCAGCACTGCGTTCGATCCGTCATGGCGACCACGCTAGCAGAAACTTAGATCCTCTCTAATTTTAGATCCCGTGTAGAATTGGCGACCATGAGTGACCGACCCGGGCTGCGGGAGCGGAAGAAGCGGCGCACCAAGCAGGCACTGATCGAGGCGGCGATCCGGCTGATCGACGAGAAGGGCTACGACAGCACGACCGTCGCCGAGATCGCGGCGGCCGCCGAGGTGTCGCCCGCGACGTTCTTCAACTACTTCTCGGCCAAGGACGAGGTCGTCTTCGCCGACGACGGTCTCTACGACGACCTGCTCCGGAAGGCCTTCGCCGGTCGCGCCGCCGACGAGCAGCCGGAAGAGCTGCTGCTGCGCACGATCCGCCAGCTCAGCACCGCCGACGCCTGGAGCTTCCCCTTCGACCACGAGCTGACCAGGATCCGGGCCCGGCTGATCGCCACCGTCCCGGCCTTGCGCGCGGGCGCCTTGCTCCGCAACGCATCCCTGCAACAACGGCTCGCGCACGCCCTCCACGAGACATATCCCGCGGAGCTCGACGCACTGCAGGCCGCGGCGCTGACCGGGGCCCTGATCGGCGCGATCGACGCGGCCATGCACTCCGGCCTCGACCGGGAACCGACCACCGACGTCGTCCTGCGGGCCGCGGAGATCGCGCTGCGCGGCCGCCGGTGAACGGCGCTGCGAGCCGGGGTCTTTGGCCTCTGGATCAGGCGGTTCCGCCTCCCGCACGGTGAGTCCCAGGCAGGGCGAGCGGAGGAGGCGGCGATGACCACGCACGGAGCACGACGCATGCACACCGGTTGGGTGGGATGGGTGTACTTCGCCGCCACCATCCTGCTGCTGACCGGCATCGTCCAGGTGATCAACGGGGCGATCGCGTTCGCCCGCTCCGGGACGACGTACGTGACGCCGGCCGGATCGGCGGTGCAGATCAGCTACGCCGGGGTCGGCTGGAGCTTCCTGATCACCGGCGTCGTGCTCGCCGCCACCGGGGTCGGGCTGTTCAGCGGCCGCACCTGGGCGCGTGCCGTGGCCATCGCCATGGCGGTGATCAGCATCCTGACCAACATCGCCTTCTTCATGGCCTACCCGCTGTGGTCGGCGGTGGTGATCGTGCTCGACGTGGTCGTGATCTACGCGCTGGCCGCCCACGGCAGGGAGGCCGGCCACCGGTAGCCGAGCGACACTCCCGGAGTTCCACAGTGGATCGCCGCGCGCCCGCCCGGCCAGGCGTGTCGAGTACGCTGCGCTCCGGGACGTCGCGCCGCCCCGGTGTTCTCCGGCGCGGGCCGGGAAGGAGCGCCGGGTGAAGCGGCCGACGATCATCGACATCGCCCGGGAGGTCGGGGTTTCGAAGGCCGCCGTCTCCTACGCGCTCAACGGGCGCGCCGGGGTCTCGCCGCAGACCCGGGAGCGGATCCTCGACGTCGCGACGGCGATGGGCCGGCGGGCCAGCAGCGCGGCGCGCGCCCTGTCCAACGACCGGGCGGCGAACGTCGGTATCGTGCTCGCCCGCTCCCCGGAGGTGCTGCGCACCGAACCGTTCTTCATGCAGATGCTGGCCGGCCTGGAACAAACCCTTTCGGCGGACGGGTTTTCGCTTCAGCTCGCGCTCGCGGCGGACACCGGAACCGAGCTGGACACCTACCGGCGCTGATGGGCGGAGCGGCGGGTCGACGGCGTGGTGCTGACCGACCTCCGGGTCGCCGACCCGCGCCCGGAGCTGCTGCGCGAACAAGCCGTGAGAGCCAAGCGGTTTACCGGTGCACCACGTGCGGTCACGAGGAGAACGCGGACGTAAACGCGGCGAAGAACGTACTGGCCGACGGGCTGTCGGTGTCAGCCTGTGGAGACCTTGGGATGACCTGGTCTGCGAAGCAGGAACCAGCGGGAAACCGTGAGGAATTACCGCTCCAACCAGAACTGGAGTTGGTTGGAATCCCCCAGGTTTAACTGCGGGGAGAACGTCAAGATCTGGAAGTTCATGCTCCGCAGCGACGGCATGGTCAACACCGTGCTGGACGACCTCGGGGCCGGCGCGGGCGGCACCTTCTGGTTGCTGGGCGACAACGCCTTCGGCAGCATCGTCGTCACCTCGGTCTGGCGGCTGTGGCCGTTCTCGTTCCTCGTCCTGATGGCCGGGATGCAGTCCATCCCGGCCGACGTCTACGAGCAGGCCACAGTGGACGGTGCGGGGATCTGGCAGCAGTTCCGGTCCATCACCGTGCCGATGCTGCGGCCGGTGAACCAGGTCCTGGTGCTGGTGCTGTTCCTGTGGACGTTCAACGACTTCAACGTGCCCTACATCCTGTTCGACGAGCTGGCGGCGGTGGGCGGCAAGCCGGTGGTGCTGGAGGAGTTCGGCCTCTCCAGCGACCAGGTGTCGCCGGAGCACGCCGCGCACTACTACCGGCAGACGCTGCACAACTCGCTGCTCGCCGGATCGACCGGCTGGGTGGCGTGGAACAACACCGACTACGACGACCTCATCGAGCAGGGCCCGTACTCGCACCACCCCTTCGAGATGCACTTCGACATCACCGACGGCGCCGGGAGCCCGAAGCGGCCGCTGCACGAGCTGGCCGCGTTCGCCGACGTGCTATCCACTGTGGACTTCGCCCGGTGCGAGCGCACCGATGCGCAGGCGGCGCTGGTGGTGACCGAGTACCTGGAGCGCGGCTACCCGTTCAGCCAGGACGACGACCGGCCGCTCGTCTTCAGCTCGCTGCAGCAGGCGTACGTGGCCGCGCGGGAGGCCGACGTGCCAGTCGGGTTCACCAGGGAACGCGACGGCATCGACCCGGACTGCTCGCTGTACCTGCTGCCGTGCACCAAGCAGATCCAGGGGCCGACCTGGCAGTGGCTGCGCGAGCGGGTGGCGCAGGGCGCGGTGCTGTACCTGTCCTACACCGCCGGCGAGGTCGGGCACCACCGGCAGCCGTGGATCCCGTACCTGGACGAGACCTTCGGCGTCGCGAAGGAGATGACCTACGGCGTGGTCGACGAGGTGGCCGACGAGGTCGTCGAGTTCACCTTCGCCGAGGACTTCGGCGGCATCGGCGAAGGCGAGGTGCTGCGCTACCGGGCCGGCGGCAACGAGCACAGCCGGGCGTACCTCCCGGTCCACCCGCGCGGAGCGACGGTGGTGGCCACCGACGCGCACGGCAGGCCGGCCCTGCTGCGCCACCGCAGCGGGCGGGGCGAGACCGTGCTATGCACTTATCCGATCGAGCACTTCGCGGCGCGGAACGCGCGCGTCAACCCGGAGGACACGCACCGGCTCTACGCGGCGCTGGCCGAGATCGCCGGCGTCGAGCGGCCGATCGCGGTCGACGATCCGCGGGTGTTCGCGGACGAGCTCCGGCACGAGGACGGGCGCCGGTTCGCCTGGCTCGTCAGCCAGCACGGCCAGGAAGTCACGACAACGCCGCGGGCGGACGGTTCTTCCTTGCACGACACCAAGACCGGTGAACCACTTTCCAAGGTCACGCTCTTGCCCTACGGCGTCCGCGTCCTCGAGCTGCGCGCGGAGCGGTAGCACGGTGCCGTGTCGGGGGCGAAAGTCCCTTGCTCCGCAGCTCCGGTAGCGGGCAGACGGCGGCGCGCATGCGACCGGCTTCCCACCGGTGTACAACGGGGTCGTACCGACCCAAGCGGACACCGGTCGCTCGTGGTGCTCACGAGCATTCCGCGGTCACCACTCATCCCGCTGCTCGTGTGGAGACGCCATGAAGATCGTGTGCATCGGGGCCGGGCCGGCCGGCCTCTACCTGGCCATCTCGGCGAAGCTCAGGGACGCTGGGCACGACATCACCGTGATCGAACGGGACCCGCCTGGAGCCACCTACGGCTGGGGCGTCGTGTACTGGGACGACCTGCTGGACATCCTGTACCGCAACGACCGGGAGAGCGCGGAGCAGATCCGCGCCGCGTCGACGCTGTGGCGAGAGCAGGTCGTCTCGCTGCACGGCACCGAACACGCCTACATGGGCGGATACGGCTACAGCGTGAACCGCGCGCCGCTGCTGGAGATACTCGCCCAGCGCGCCACCGACCTCGACGTGGACGTCCGGTACGAGCACGCCGCGGAAGACCTGTCGGAGTTCGCCGACGCCGACCTGATCGTGGTCGCCGACGGCGCGAACAGCCGCACCCGGCAGCGCTACGCCGAGGAGTTCGGCACCCAGGTCGACCACGGCCACAACCCCTACATCTGGCTGGGCACGGACCGGGTGTTCGACATGTTCACCTTCGACTTCGAAGAAACACCCGAGGGCTGGATCTGGTTCCACGCCTACCCCTCCAGCGCCGGCATCAGCACCTTCATCGTCGAATGCCAGGACACCACCTGGCGACGACTGGGGTTCGACCAGATGGGCGACGACGAGAGCATGCGGTTGCTGGAGGACATCTTCGACCAGCCGCTGGCCGGGCACCCCCTGATCAGCGCCGCCCGGGGAAGGCCGGCCTCGTGGCAGCGCTTCACCCAGGTCTACAACCAGACCTGGCGCCACGAGAACATGGTGCTGATCGGCG
Source organism: Saccharopolyspora sp. NPDC045839 (assembly GCF_056431645.1). NCBI lineage: Bacteria > Bacillati > Actinomycetota > Actinomycetes > Pseudonocardiales > Pseudonocardiaceae > Saccharopolyspora > Saccharopolyspora sp. NPDC045839. The sequence goes on along the minus strand of NZ_JBWKKH010000015.1, from coordinate 134,632 downwards.
ATGCCGCGCACACCACGCACTTCACGCTCGGCTCCGGGACCAGGCTGGCCATGACCGACGCGGTGATGCTCGCGCACAAACTGCTGGAGCGCGAGCAAACGTCCATGGCGCTCAAGGAGTTCGACGAGGAAGGCCACGCCATGATGCGCATGGCGCAGGCCTCGGCGCGCTCCAGCATGGCGTGGTTCGAGAACACCGACCGCTACACCGACCGCAACGCCGTGGACTTCTGCTACGCGATGTCCGGCCGGAACAGCTTGCAGCCGCCCTGGCACTACCAGCATCACCTGCTGACGCAGCACCTGGTGGCGCGCAAGACCCAACGGCTGTTCGGCAACGGCTTGCGCTGGGCTCGCGCGCGCAAGCGCGGCGAGTCGCTGCGCCGCTGAGGCGGGCCGGAACGCCGTCGCTCACCGCTTCCCGGCTTCGCCGAGCAGGTCGCGGATCGCGTGCAGCACGGCGTCGGGATGCTCGATGTGGATGTACTGGTGCTGGGCATCGTCGAGCACCGGACGCGGGCATCCTGGAAGTCGAAGAAGAGCAAAGAGTGCGCGGCGCCGTGGAGCGCGTGTACCGCCTGCGCCGGGAACGAGCGGTGACCGACCACGAAACGGCCATGACGGTGCCGCCGGAGGAGCACCGCCGTGGCTTCGCCGCCGCCATGACCACGCTGATCGCCGAGTTCAACGCCTATCTCGACCGCGAGCGGGCCGACCCCGCCGCCGATTCCGTCGGCTACCGCCAGCACGCGATCTGACTCAGCCCCGGCGAACTCGCCGAGATGATCGACGGGATGCGTGGCGCCATCGCGCCTCAGCTGGCCAACGAACCCGCACCGCACCGCAGCCAGTACCCGCTCAGCCCGATCCTGTTCCCCATCGAGCAACCACCCCAGGGCACACCCGAGGAGTAGCGCTGACCGGCCAGCCGGTCATTGGCGCCGGAGCGAGTGGCGCTGCGCGCTCTGGTTGCACAGCACGCTCGGCTGGGAAGCGTGCCCGGTTCGCCACGGACTTGGCCGCAGTTCCTGGAGTTCGACCGCTTTGCCAGGCACAGCACCGGCATCGCGGGCGAGTGATGTTGTGTTGATCACGTTTTTTGAGTCGTTCGTCCGGAACCCGATGATCTGTTGCGCCGTTGCTACGGGCATGGGCGATGATCCCGGAAGTACCTGCCGCGCCCCTGGCGAGCCGAGGGGCGCGGACCCTGCTGGACCGCCGACGTCGTGCGTCGGCCGCCTTGCCCGCCGGGAGCCGGCGGGCCGCGCCCTCCCCCCGGAGTCGCGTCACGACCGCCGGTCGACGCCGCCCGTGACTCCGCACTGCGTCCGTTCAGGACCGCCTGGAGAAGTCGAGGCCGGCGCGCCTCAGCACCGTGCAGCCGAAAGCGTCCGGCGCTCCTCCCGCAGGTGGCAATCCTTTCCCCGCACGGCACCGCAGCTCGCAGCCTCTCCGGGAGGATCCGCACCACCGGCAACCCGTTCGACCACACGCACCGCAACTGAATCGACAGCGAAAAGAAGAGGAAGGGCCAGCAGAATGGTCTTCAAGAAGCTCCTGGGCGTGCTCGGCGTCGGCGGCCCGTCGGTGGACACCGTGCTGCACCACCAGCACGTCCGCCCGGGCGAGAACCTCGCCGGGGAAGTCCGCATCACCGGCGGGAACCAGGACGTCACCGTCGAGAACGTCGCGCTCGGCTTCGTCACGCGCGTCGAAACCGAACACGGCGGCCACGACGGGCATGCCGGCGTGGAATTCCACCGCGCCGTGGTGGCCGGCCGGTTCGAGCTGCGCGAGGGCGAGAACAAGACCATCCCGTTCCAGCTCCCGGTGCCGTGGGAAACGCCGATCACCAGCGTCTACGGGCAGCACCTGCACGGCATGACGCTCGGCGTGCGCACCGAGCTGGCCATCGCCAAGGTCGCCGACAAGGGCGACCTCGACCCGGTGTCGGTGGAGCCCCTGCCCGCGCAGGAGAAGGTGCTGGAGGCGTTCTCCCAGCTCGGTTTCCACTTCAAGAGCGCCGACCTGGAGCACGGCCGGTTGCACGGCGTCCGCCAGGAACTGCCGTTCTTCCAGGAGATCGAGTTCTACCCGCCCCAGCAGTTCGCGGGGCGGATCAACGAGGTCGAGCTGACCTTCGTCGCCGGCCCGCACGGGTTGGACGTGGTGCTGGAGGCCGACAAGCGCGGCGGGTTCTTCACCCCGAGCCAGGACGCCTTCGGCCGCTTCCACGCCTCCCACGAGGAAGCCCTCGGCACCGACTGGGCCGGGCGGATCCACGGCTGGCTGGAGCAGGTCGCCGAACGCCGCGGCACGGGCCAACCGATGGCCGGGTACGACCACCACGGCTACCACGACGAGCACCACCGGCGCGGATCCGGGATGGGCGGCATGGTCGCGGGTGCCGCGCTCGGCGTCGGCGCCGGTGTCCTCGGCGGCATGGTCGTGGGTGAGGTGCTGGAAGAGGTCTTCGAGGGCGACGAAGAGGAGTTCTGATCCTCCGGTGGGCGCCGGGAATCCGTTCCCGGCACCCACCGCGCGCCGGTCGGCTCAACTCCGTCGGGGCGCCGCGCCGGCCGCCCGGACGCCTGCTAGGACTCGCCCCGCAGGACGAGATGACCGCCGATGCCGAGGACTCCGCTGACGAAATCCCTGGCCATCCCGGCCTCCTCGGGCGAGCAGTCGACGAGCACCTTGATCTCGGCGTCCCGCTCGGCCAGGTCCGCGGTGAGCAGGACGCCCGCCACTCCCGCGCCCGCCGCCGAGCCGACGAAGACGTCGATGCCCTCACCGTCACCGCCGGTGGTGCCCGCTAGGTAGCCGTAGTCCAGCGGGTAGACGACGTCCGGGATGCGCGGGTGCGGTCGTCCCCTCGGCCGGTCGACGACGATCTCGCCGTGCCGCACGAGATCGGCCAGCGCGGCGAAGAATCCCGCCGATCCGGGATGCGCCCCGTCCGGCGCTTCGGTTCTCATGGGCTCAGCCCAGGAACTGGTCGTAGAGGAGATAGGCGTTCAGGCCGATGATCAGCGTCGTGATCGCCGTCATCACCGCCGTCAGCCAGCGCGGGTTCGCGAAGTCGCCCATGACCGAGCGGTCCCTGGTCACCAGCAGCAGCGGGATCAGCGCGAACGGGATGCCGAAGCTCAGCACGACCTGGCTGAAGTTCAGGACGTCGGTGGGGTTCATGCCGAGCACGATCACCACGAGCGCGGGCGTCATCGTGATCAACCGGCGCAGCAGCAGCGGAATCCGGAAGTTGATGAACCCGGCCATCACGACCTGCCCGGCGAAGGTGCCGACGCTGGAGGACGAGATCCCGGACGCGAGCAGGGCGACCGCGAACACCAGGGCGGCGGTGCCGCCGGCGAAGGTGGCGAGGCCCGCGTGCGCGTCCTCGATGCTGCTGATCCCGGTGTTGCCGCTGGTGTGGAACAGCTTCGCGGCCATGACCAGCATCGACAGGTTGATCAACCCGGCGAGGCCGAGCGCGATGACCACGTCCCAGCGCTCGAAGCGCAGCACCTTCCGGCGGTCGTCGTCGGTCGAGACGGCCACCCGGCGGCTGGTGAGCGCCGAGTGGAGGTAGACCACGTGCGGCATCACGGTGGCGCCGACGATCCCCACCGCGAGGTAGGCGCTGCCGGCCGGCAGCGTCGGCACCAGGCCGGCGATGGCCTGGGTGGGCTCCACGCCGATGCGCAGCAGCTGGTAGGCGAAGCCGGCGATGATCAGCAGCAGCAGCCCGGCGATCGCCCGCTCGAAGGGCCGGTAGCCGCGCGCCTGCAGGCCCAGCAGCGCGAACGCGACGACAGCGGTGATCAGCGCCGCCGGCACCATCGGGATGCCGAACAGCAGGTACAGGCCGAGGGCGGCGCCGACGAACTCGGCGAGGTCGGTCGACATGGCGACGATCTCCGCCTGCAGCCACAGGCCCCACCGCACCGGCCGGGAGTGCCGCTCCCGGCACACCTCGGGCAGCGTCTTGCCGGTGACCACGCCGATCTTCGCGGACAGGAACTGCACCGGCATCGCCATCAGGTTCGCCAGCACCACGACCCACACCAGCGCGTAGCCGAACTCCGCGCCGGCACCGATGTTGGTCGAGAAGTTGCCGGGATCGACGTAGGCGATGGCCGCGATGAAGGCGGGCCCCAGCATCGCGAGCGAGCCCCGCATCCGCCCCCGTCCGAGCACCTGCCCCAGGTCCTCCCGGGAATCGCGTCCCGCCTCGGTCACGCCCATCGGTCCCCCTGTGCCGCTACCTGCGCGCCGATGACGGCCTCCTGCCGGTACGCGCGCGGCGCCCCGGTGGGCCCGCGCGAACAACGATTCGTCTTCCCGTCCACGAGATTACGGTATGCCGAAAAATTCTCTTCGCAAGCCCCCACCCGGCCGCTCGCGGCGCTGGTGTACGCGACGTACGGGTGGGCGATCGACGCGTTCAACGCGAAGGCCGGTCTCGCCCGCCCCCAGTCCCTGGACACCTTCGCGATCTTCGCCACGTTCCCGGCCGAGTACTTCGCCGGGTCGTGGTGGGGGCCGCTGCTGGACCAGATCGTCGGCACCGCGATACCTGGTGCTGCTCATCTTCGCGCTCACCGACACCCGCAACACCGCGCCGTCGGCCAACCTCGGGCCGTTCCTGATCGGCCTGGCCGTCACCGCGATCGGCCTGCCCTTCGGGCCCAACGCCGGCTACGCGATCAACCCGGCGCGCGACTTCGGCCCCCGCCTGTGGACGTTCATCGCCGGCTGGGGCGATATCGCCCTGCCCGGGACCTACCAGTGGCGCCGGAAACCGGGCGGGTGAACGAGGACGTGAGCTGAGGCCGCCCGGTTAATCCGACCCGGTAGCGGCGCCGTCCGCCGGATTACGGCCGGAATCGGCCCGGGTACACCCATTTCGAACATCGGGATGGGTGGCGGTGACGATGACGCAGCAATACCTCGTCGGCGAACTGTCCGTTCGGCTGGCCCAGCTCCAGGAGGCGGCCGATCCGCAGGCCGCGGACCGGTTCGCGAGCCTGCGCCGGGAGGTGGAGGCCGCGCCGCCGCACGCGCTGGGCCCGGCGGTGGAGCGGGCGATCCGGCTGGCCGACGAGTACTGCTGGGACTCGGTGCGCAGGGGCGACGTCACCGCGTTCGACGGCCTGGCCGCGTGGTCGGCGGAGCTGTGCGAGTTCGCCGCCTGCGCGGGCCTGCTCGATCGGGAGGCCGGCGGTTGACCGCTGACATGTCCACATCGGTCAATCCCGGCGAACCGGCCCGACCAGCCGCGGGATCTCGTCGACGACGGCCGCCGCGGCCGCGACGTCGCCGGACAGCGGCCGCTCCTGGGTATCCGGGTCCAGCGCGTCGCACGCCCGCTGGTAGACCGCGCGGAGCGGTCGTCCCGGGCCGATGCCGCGCAGCCGGTTCGCACGGACCGCGGCCACGAGTTCGCAGGCCAGGACGAGCCGGTACGCATCCGCGGCGCGCCGGATCTGCCGGACTGCCTGCGGGGCGAAGCTCGCGTGTTCTTCGGCGCCCCTCGACAGCGCGATGTGGCCGAGCGTCGCCGGGAACGCCGCGGCGCGCAGTTCGGCGAGCGCGGAACCCGCGCCGTATTCGAGCGCCATGATCCCCGAGCTGCCCGGCGGCCCCGCCGCCAGGAACGGGCGCAACCCGGTCATCCCAGGTTCGGTGAGCGTCGCCAGCCTCGCCACCGACAGCTGGGCCGTGGAGAGCATCGCCAGCCGCAGCCGGTCCAGCGCGAGGGTCAGCTGGGCGGCGTGGAATCCGCCGTGGTGGCGGGCCGCCGCCGGTTCGCCGGTCGTGATCAGCGGGTTCTCCGCGGCCGCGTTGAGCTCCACCGCCACGACCGCGTCGGCGTCGGCCACGGCCTCCACCGCCGGGCCGTGCACCTGCGGGAAGCACCGCAGCCCGAACGGATCCTGGATCCGGCGGCCCGGACCCACCTGGCCGCCGAGCAGCGCCAGCACCTCGGCCGCGACCCGGGATGCGCCGGCGTGCGGGCGGCCCGCGTGCACCTCGGGCGCGAACGGCTCGGTCGAGCCGTCGACGGCGAGCGCGGTCAGCGCCGCGATCGCGGCGGTCGCCGACACCAGGCCCCGCACCGCGGCCACCGCCAGCGCCGCCTGGCCGATGGTCAGGGCGTTGCTGCTGATCAACGCCAGCGCCTCGCCCTCGGCCAGGGCGACCGGGGCCGGTCCGCGACCGATCCAGCGCGCCTCGCCCGCGAGGGCGAGCCCGAGTTCGGCCAGCGGCCCGAGATCGCCGGTCCCGACCGAACCGTGCTCGTGCACCTCCGGGTACGCCCCGGCGTTGAGCGCCGCGGCCATCGCCTCGGCGAGCCCGCGCCGCACGCCGGTGCCGCCGCGCAGCACCTGGTTCAGCCGGACGGTCAGCATCGCCCGCACGTCCCGCTCCGGCAACGGGTTCCCGATCCCGCTGGCATGGCTGCGCAGCAGCCGCATCCCGTGCTCGGCTCCACCGGGCACCACTTCGGAGCGGTTGGCACCCACGCCCGTGGTGCGCCCGTAGACCGGCCCGGTGAGCACCGGTGCCCCGCCGAGCCGGGCCAGCGCAGCGGGCGCGGCACGGACCGCCACCCGGTCGTCGGCGATCCGCACGACATCCACAATGGACATATCAGCGCCGTCGAGGAGCACCGGGGCTCCGGCGCGCACCGCGGTCATGACCCTTCCCTCCCCGCGGACCCGTGCCGGGTCAGACGGGCGCGGTGTCGTCGATGGGACGCAGTTCCTCCGCGTAGGACACGGAAACGCGCCGGATCACGCCGTCGGCCACGGAGTACTGGCCCATCCGCCACAGCGGCGGCGAGTAGGCGTGGATCGAGACGCTGCGCGGCTCCTGACCGGTGAGCCGGTGGATGTGGTCCGGGCCGCCGCCGTACGCGAAGCCCGCCGCGACCCCGGTGGCCGCGCTCGGCCCGGCGACGGCCAGGTTGTGCTCGACGAGCGCGCCGCGGGCCACCGCGACCGCGAACGCGGAGATGTCGTGGTCGTGCCAGCCCGTGTCGTTCTCCGGCGTCCAGCACAGCACCCAGACGTCGACGTGCGCGTCGCGGTGCAGCGATGCGTAATGCCGCTTCTCGTCGCTGAACGCGACGTGGTGCCGCCACGCCTCCGGTCGGCGCGCGAGACCCGCGACCAGTCCGAGCAGTTCGCCTTGGTCGAGGTAGCGCCCGGGCAGCGCTTCGAGGGTGAATCCGCCCGGCACGTCGCCGATCCGGCGCGCTCGCCTGGCGGGCAGGCCGGGCGCGGTGGGTTCGCCGATCACGGTGTTCCTCCTTCCAGCAGACGACGCGGGTTCGAGCAGCGGATGGCCCGGGCGGCGGCCTCCCCCAGCCCCGGATCGGCCGGTTCGGCGTAGGGCCGGTCGCTGCCGAGGACGACCGGGTCGATTCCGAGCACCCGGACCAGCGCGTCCACCCCGCGCGGCCCGTACGACGAGGTCTCGACGAAGACGCCCGGATCGACGCGGTCGAACGCGCCTCCCCTGGCCGCCAGCCGCTCGTGGTGCACCGGCGCCAGCCCGGCTCCGGCGGCGAAGCAGATCCGCAGCCGCGGGAGCAGTGCGCGACCCGCGACGTGCCAGGACCACCACGCCGCCTGCAGCTGTGCCACGTAGTCGACGACCGGTGGCCACCAGCCGGGCACGCCGGCGGCCGGGCTCGTCGCGGCGCCGGGGTGCACGAACACCGGCCGGTCCGCCTGCTCGCACACCGCGAGCAGCGCGGCGATGCGTTCCACATCGGCCGGTTGCCGCATGGCGTCGGCCGGGATCTGCAGGCCGGCGCATCCCCTGCCGAGCGCCTCGCGCACCTGCTGTTCGTCGGGCTCCAGCACGTTGGCCGCCGCCCACACCCGGAACGGATCGGGCAACGCCGCGGCACCGCGATGCCAGGCGTCCAGCAGTGGCGCTGCCTCGTCCGGCGGCAGCCACTCGATGCCGAGCGGGCTGGACAGCGACACGAGCGCGACCGCCGTCCCCGCTTCGCGAGCGGCGCGCTCGGACGGCTCGTGATCGGCCGGGTCCACCTCGAACGGCGGCTCGCCGGCCAAGTGCAGCGTCCAGCCGCGCAGCAGCGGTGGGTCCGCGCGTGCGCGCAACGCGTCGACGAACTCCGCGGGCCACAGATGCTGGTGCACGTCGATCACCGGATCGGACACGGACACACCCTTGTGAAGCGTTTCAGTGAACGGTTTCAGTGAACCGCCTCAGCGGTCGCGCGGTCAAGGGCCGAACGTGCGCATCCGCCGCGCGCTAGGCTTTCCAGGTGCAACGCCGCAAGCGCCCCACGATCAAGGACATCGCGGCGGAGACGGGGCTCTCCCCGGCCGCCGTGTCCTACGCGCTCCGCGGCCTGCAAGTTCCCCCGGAAACCCAGCAGCGCGTGCGGGAAGTCGCCGATCGCCTCGGCTACGAGGCCGACCCGGTCGCCCGCGCGCTGGCCAGCGGCCGCACCGGCATGGTGGGCGTGCTGTGCAGTTCGCTGGACGACCTGTGGCAGCAGAACTTCGCCACCACGCTCGGCAGGCGCTTCCTCGCCGCCGACCGCAACACGCTGTTCATGGATTCCGCCGCCGATCCCGCGCGCGAGGCCCTGCTCGCCAAGAATCTCCTCGACCAGCGGGTCGACGCGCTCGTCACGATCCCCGTCGATCCGAATTCCCGGCACTGGCCGGACGCCGCCGAGCGGACCATGCTCGTCGCGATCGGCGACCCGCTGCCCGGGGCGGCGACCGCCGCCGAGGTGGTGTTCGACAACGGCCTGGGCGTCACCGACGCGCTGAAAACGCTCAGCTCCGCCGGGCACGACGAGATCCTGGTGCTGACGCCGGGGCCGCGGCTGCTGCGCCAGCGTCCCGCGGAGAAGGTCGTCCGCGAGGTCGCGCAGGAGCTGCGGATGAGCCTGCGCGTCGTGGCCTGCCCGAACGACCTGACCGGCGCCGCCGAGGTCGCGCGGGGCGCGCTCGCCGAAAAACCCCGGCCCACAGCGGCGTTCTGCCTCACCGACTCGATGGCCTACGGCGTCTACGAGGCCGCGCGCGATCTCGGCCTGGCCATTCCCGCCGATCTCTCGGTCCTCGGCTACGACGACCACCCGGTGTCGCGCCTGCTGACGCCTGCTCTTTCCACCTACCGCTGGGACGTGCGAACCGTCGTCGACGCGGTCGTCGAGCGCGTGCTCAAGGCGGTCGACAAGAACCGGCGGAGCCGCCGCAAGCTCATCGCCCCGGAGCCGAAGCACCGCGACTCGGTGGCCGAACCGCGCGGCTGAACCCGGGCCTCCATCCACAATGGCCCGTCCTCGACGCCGTAGGGAATCCCAATTTTAGGCAAAATTGGAAACCAGCCCAGGCATGGGTCACCTGGGGAGGAACCCAATTTCAGGCAAAATCGGAGCGCTCACCGCGGATCGGCCGGGCGGCGGCCGGCGCCGGTTACGGGAGCGGGTTCTCCTCGACGAGGGTCTCCGGGGCCGAGAGCCGCCACGCCTCGTACACCAGCTCGGCGAGCTCGTCGGCGTCGATCTTGGCCAGGTGCACGACGACCCACCCGTAGCCGCCCGCCGTGAACTGCACCTCGAACACCTCCGGCCGCTCGGCCACCAGCGCGACCTGCTCGGACAGCGTCTGCTTCAGCCCGGCCGTCTCGGTGCGCGGCCAGTAGTAGCCGAACCCCTTCCCGCGCACGCTGAACGACGTGTAGTTGCTCGAGTCGGCCTGCTCGACCTCGGCGAGCTCGTCGACCATCCGCAGGAACTGACCGCTCGGGACACCCATGTGGAGCATTCTCCCGCAAGCCCCTGACAGGAACCGGCCACCTGGGGTTTTCTGGGCGGATTCGCCTCTGGTCGTGATCATCCGCTTGTAGGATTCCCGCTGATTGCGATGGTGAACTTATTCGGACGAGACGAGGCGCAGCGCCTGCTCGCTGACGCCACAGCGGCAGCACGTGCCGGGCGCGGCGGGCTCGTCGTACTGCGTGCCGATCCCGGTCTCGGCGTGACCGCCCTGCTGGACGCGCACCTCTCGGCGGCGCGTGAACTGGGCATGCGGACCCACCGGATTCCCGTGCTGCCGCAGAGCGGAACCACCGCGTTGCCGGCCGGTGCACCGGACTGGACCGAGCCCGCCACGATCGTCATCGACGACCTGCACCGGGCGGACGACGCGACGCTGCTCGCGCTGCACGAACTCGCCGCGGGACTGCCCGACCGGCCGCTGCTGGTCGTCGCCGGACGGCATCGCGGCGTCGAGCCCGCCCGGTTCGCGGGGCTCGACCGGCTCGCGACCGCGCACGACCTCGAACCGCTGGACGACTGCGCGGTCCGCGCCGTCCTCACCGAGGTCTCCGGTGGTGAACCGCCGGAATCGCTGCTGCGGCTGGCCGACGGCGCAGGTGGCAACCCGTGGCTGCTGGTGCGCCTCACCGAGGACGACCGCGCCGCGGCGGTGACTGCTTGGGCGACCGGGCTGGCGGGCGACGACGCCGCCCTGCTGCGCTTCGCCGCGATCCTGGCCGAACCCGCGTCGGTGGACGAGCTGGCCGCCGTCGCCGGAACGACACCGGTGGACGCGCTGGCCCGGATCGAGCGGCTGGCCGGGGTCGGGTTGCTGGCGGAAGAAGGCGGGCTCGTCCGGTTCCGGCATCCGGTGGTGCGCCAGTCCCTGGCGGCGACCTCGGCGGGTTTGCGCGGCTCCGCGGCCCGGGCGCTCGCGGCCCGCAACGCCCCGCCCCGGACGGTCGCCGAGCATCTCGCGCACACTCCCGTGGACGCGTGGACCGTCGACTGGCTCGACGACCACGCCGATCGGCTCGCCGCCCGGCCCACGCCCGCGGTGGTCGACCTGTTCCACCGGGCCGTTTCCGGGCTGCCGCCCGGCGATCCGCGCCTGCACCCGCTGCGCGCCGCGCTGGCCGAGGCGCTGATGTGGTCGGGCCGGACCGACGAGTCGCAGCGCATCGCCACCGCCAGCCTGGCCGCGCATCCGGACACGCCGACCCGGCACCGGTTGCGGGCCGTGCTCGCCCTGATCTGCTTCCGGGAAATGGATCCCGCCGCCGCCATCGCGGCGCTGGACCCGGAACGCGTCGACGGCAAGCTGTCCGGGCGGCTCGCCGCGATCGACGCCGCCGCCTGCCTCGCGGCCGGCGATCTGACGGGGACGGAGCGCGCCGTCGAGCTCGCGACGCCGGCCGCCGCGCACGACCCGCTCGTCGAGGTGTTCCTGCTCAACGTCGAGGCGACGGGCCTGTTCGTCTTCCGCGACCTCGACGGGGCGTTGGAGCGGCTGGACCGCGCGGACGCACTGCTGGAGATCGCCGTCGACGACCGCGGGCTGTGGCTGATGTCGCGCCTCCTGCGCGCGGTGGTCCAGGACCTGCGCCACGACAAGGCCGCGTTGGAGACCGTCGAGCAGGCGCGCCCGATCGCCCGCGAGATCGGCGCGGGCCTGCTGACCTGGCTGCACACCATCGCCGCGTTGGCCTCGTTCAACAACGGGCTCTGGGACCGGGCCCTCGACGAGATCGGCGCCGCCATGGCGCTGCCCGACCAGTACGGGCTGGCCAGGCCGCTGCACGGGGTGGCTTCCATGATCATGCTGCACCGCGGCGACCTGCCCGCCGCCCGCGTTCACGCCGAGCTCGCCGAGCGGTCCCCGAGCCGCGGCGTTGCCGTGTTCTACGAGCAGATCGCCGTCCTGGCCAGCGCGCATGTCGCCGACGCCGAGGGAAATTCGCAACGGGCGCTGGAGATCGTGCACACCCTCGCCGCCGGCGACGTCGGCGTGCACCACGCGCACGCGGTCGCCACGGTCGGCGCCCGGCTCGTGCGCATCGCGGTCACCGGCGGCGACCGCGACCTGGCCAACCGGCTCGTCGCACAGATGCGGGACCTGAGCACCGGCGAATCGGCAGGCGAGCGCGGCGCGCTGATGTACTGCCAGGGGCTGGTCGACAGCGACGTCGACGTCCTGCTGGCCGCGGCCCAGGAGTTCACCGACACCGGATCGCCGATCCTCGCCGCTCGGGCGGCGGAGGACGCGGCGAAGGTCCTGGCCGCGTCCGGCAGATCCGCGGACGCCCGGGCGGCCTACCAGACCGCGATCGACCGGTACACCGCGCTGACCGCCACCGGCGACATCGTCCGGGCGGACGCCGCGCTGCGCGCGTTCGGCCTGCGGCGGGGCGCGACCGGCTCCCGGCGCAGGCCGAAGCACGGCTGGGAGAGCCTCACCGCCGCCGAGTACCGCGTCGCGGAACTCGTGGCACAAGGCCTGACCAACCGGGAGGCCGCCGAACGGCTGATCGTGTCGGTGCGAACGGTCGATTCGCACGTGTCGCGGGTGCTCGCCAAGCTCGGCTACTCGTCGCGGATCGAGATCGCGCTCGGATTCGGGGAGCGCGAATGATGCCCGCTACCTACCCGGCTCCCGGAACATCAGCAATGTTGCGGATGATTCCGCTGCGCCGTTCTGGTGATCTTTGTGCGGCGCCCGCAGAGGGGAAGCGGGCCCGGCACGAAGGTGGACATCCCGCATGGATCTCGTGCGCAGACCAGCGCCGATCGGCGGCCCCGTCGCGCCCGCCGTGAGCGCACCACCGCTGCGCGACGACGGCGGCAGCCGTCTCCAGCAACTGTGAACTCAGCAAGATCACCGTGATCGGTGGTCCGCCGCCGGATCGGCGGACCGATTGGAAGGCAGAACACCGGACATGATCAACGACTCGGAGACGGCGAACGTCGTTGAGATGGCGACCGCCGGCGTGCAAGACCTGGCGAACGCCGCCACCTCCGTGCTGGACCAGGCCGGGCCGGCCGGCGCGCTGGCGCAACCCGTGGTGAACGCCCTGCGCAACGTGTGGGAGGGGTACTTCGGTTCGCCGATCCCGCCCGAAGGCACGAACTGGAACTCCTACTCCCACGAGCAGCTCTACCAGATGCTGTGGGACAACGCCGATGTCGGGGACGTCAGCGCGGTCGCCACGGAGTGGGGGCGGCACAGCAGCGAGCTGACCGATCACGCCGAATCGATGCGCCAGCAGCGGACCGCCATGCAGACGAACTGGACCAGTTCGTCCGCCGACCTGGCGACGGAGCGGCTCGGCTCGATCGGCGAGCGGACCGACGACATCAGCACCCGCGCGGCCACGACCCAGCAGGCCACCCAGGACGCCGGCGACGCGCTTTCCGTCGCCCGCAACACGATGCCGCCGCCGCCCGGCGATCCGACCGGAGGCGCCGTGGCCAGCGCCGCGGCCGGTGCCGGGGCCGGCGCGGTCATCGGCGGCCTGATCGGCGCGGGCGCGGGCGGCGTCGGCGCGGGCCCGGGAGCCCTGATGGGTGCCGCGATCGGCGCCGTGGCGGCCGGTGGCGGCAGCCTGTTCCTCGCCAACGTCGCGGCCGCCGAGAAGAAGGCCCAGGCGGTGCACGTGATGCAGCAGTACGAGACGAGCCTGCTCAACAGCAGCAAGACGATCGCTCCGGCCGGTTCGACGGAGACCTTCGCCTTCGGGGCACCGGCGTCGACCTCCGCGGCCGGATTCGGCGGCGCGGCCGGCGGGGCCGGCGGCGGCACGCCCTGGGGGAAGCTGGTCGGCGCCGGACCGCTGGAGGCGGGGCTGCGCGGCGGAGCCGCGGGCGGCGCCCTGCTGGCCGGGTCCGGCTCGATGGCCGGTGTCGCCGGGCGCGGCGGGGCCGGCGGCGGCATGGGGCCGGCCGGCGCGCGGCGCGGCGAGGAAGAGGAAGAACAGGTCCACCAGAACCGCATGCCCACCGTCGACCAGAAGCTCTTCGCCGACGACCGGCCGGCCAGCGCCCCGGTCATCGGCTGACACGAACAGGAGTGAATCCCTTGACCTCCGAAGCGAACCCAGGGCCCGGCTACCAGGTCTCGCCGCAGGACCTGGCGGCCCAGGTCAAAACGCTCACCAACCTCGGCGAGCAGACCAACGGCCTGGTGACGTCCGCGCGCCAGCTCGCCGAGCGGATGCCGATGCTCGGTACCGCGCCGCCCGCGATGCACCTGGCGATGCGGCTGCGCGAGGCGGCCGGCCAGTCCGGGCTCACCGGCGAGATCAGCGCGGCCGACACCGAGCTGAACGGCTTCCACGACGCGCTGCACCAGACCGTCACCCGCTACGTGAGTTCCGACGACAACACCGCGCAGGTGCTGCGCAGGACGGGCGGTGCCACGGAATGACGACCGCGACCACGCGCACCGCCCGGCGCGGGGTCACCGACGGAACCATCCACTTCGGACAGATCGAGCTCGATCTCCTCGCCTCGCACGTCGGCGTGCGCTTCCCCTTCCCGCTGCGCGTGCCGTCGTTCGGGCGGATCGAGGGCGAGCGGGAGGTGCTGCTGGCCACCGCGGGCCAGACCCTCCAGGCGCGCGGGCTCGCCGACGAGGACGGGCCCGCCGGGGCCGCGGCCGAGCTGGTCACGGCGCTGCGCGAGTACCGGGGCACGGTCGATCTCGTGCTGTTCGACGGCGACGGCGCGACCGCCGTCGTGGCGATGGTCTACCGGTCGTGGGCGCTGATCTGCGAGCAGCCGCTGGACGGCGACCCGGCCAGCCCGGTGCGGATCAGGCGGGTCATGGCGAACGCGCTGGGCGACGCGCTGCGGCCGATGGTGCCCGACCTGGGCCCGGCCCGGGCGATGCCGATCTCGTTGCCCGAGCGCGCGATCGGCAGCGCGGCGGAGCTGATCCGCGACGCGGCGGACGACGAGGCGAAGGAACGCCTGCTGCGGGAGCTCGTCCGCGACTGCGGCGGCGACCCCGACGTGCTCGACCAGCTCACCGGGCTGCTGCCGACCCTGACCGGCCGGGGCCAGCTCGGCGCGACGCGGCGCGACGGCGCCGGGAACGTCCGGGCCGGCGCGGAACTGTCCTGGTTGGACGGTCCGCGCGGCCGGTTGCGGGTCAACCCGGCCCGCAACGGCTGGGTGAGCATCAACCCGTTGCGCAGCGAGGACCTGCGCTTCGCGCTCGACGAGCTGGCCGGGATCGCCCGCCGGCCGCGGTGAGCGCAGGCAACTTCCAGGACGAAGCCGGAGGAAACACCGTGGATTCACCAGCGCAGTGGCTGGCTGACTACGACAAGAAGCTCGCACGGGCGGCGGCGAACGCCCGCGCGGCCAGCGAAAGCCTGAACCGGATGAGCGGCACGGCGTCCTCGCCGCGCGGCGAGGTCACCGTGCAGGTAGGGCCCAGCGGCGCGATGGAGGACATCCGGCTGACGCCGGCGGCTCGCGCGCTGGAGGCCGAGCAGCTCGCGCGGCTCATCCTGACCACCGCGCAGCAGGCGCAGCGCTCGGTCGGCGCCCAGGTGGTCGAGATCATGACCGACTACGTCGGCGACGGTCCCGCGCTGGACTTCGTGAAGCAGAACATGCCGCCGGCCGCCGGCGTCGACGCCTCGTCCGGCCCGCCGCCGCCGGACGACGACGACTACTTCTTCGCGAACCCGCAGGTGATCGTCCGATGAGCGCGCCAGGCGAATTCCAGGTCGATCCCGGGCAGATCCGGGAGCACGCCAAGACGGTCGCCGGCATCGCCGACGGGCTGTCCGCCGCCGCCGGGGGCCTGCCCGGCGCGCTGGCCGACAACGCGCTCGGCTCGTTCGTGCAGTTCATCACGGCCGGGCTCAGCGGCGCCATGACCCAGGCCGGGGAGGCCATCGGGAGCGCCGCGTCCGCCATGGACGGGATGAGCTCGGCGCTCGTGCAGACCGCCGAGGGCTACGAGCGTTCCGACGACCGCAACGCCGGCTTGCTGTTCGGGAGGGACGCGCGATGACCGTGGAGATCAACTTCTCGGCGAGCCCGGACCCGTCGAACGCCTCGCAGGTCGTCGACGACCTGAAGTCGACCATCCAGGCCGTGCAGAACAAGGACTGGCAGACCGGTGACTTCGGCGGGGCCGGTGCCGGGCTGCAGGTGCTCGGCTCGGTGTCCGACCCGCTGTCGGCACTGGCCGGTGCCGGTTTCGGCTTCCTGGCGGAATCGGTGTCGTTCCTGGCCGAACCGCTGCAGCAGCTGGCCGGCGACCCGAGCTCGATCGCCTCGGGCGCGCAGGGCTTCCAGAACGCCGGGCGAGCCGTCTCGACGATCGCCTCGGAGTACGGGCAGTCGACCGGGCCGGAGACCAACGGCTGGTCGGGCGAGGCCGCGGCCGGATACCTGAAGACCGGCGCGGAGCTGGTGGACGGGATCAACGGGCTCGGCCAGGCGGGGGTCGCGCTGGCCGAAGCCGCGGCCGGCGCGGGCGAAGCGGTCGCGAAGACCCTCCAGGAGGTCACGACCCTCGTCAACGAGGCCGTCGGCAAGATCATCATGATCATGAACCAGGCGATCGCCGCGGCCCAGGCGACCTTCGGGGCGAGCATCGCGGCCGCGATCCCGCAGGCCGTGCAGGTCGCCGTGGAGTACGGCGGCCGGATCATGGGGCACCTGCAGACCCTGCTCTCCAGCGCGCAGAACCTGATGAAGCACGTCGATTCGACGGCCAAGGCCGTGGCCTCGCTGACCGACAAGATCGTGCAGATCAGCGAGCTCGCCCAGCAGAGCAGCGGCTCGCCGAGGGGCACGACGGCCCAGAGCACGCGGTCCGGGCTCTCCGGCCTGCCCCAGGACCAGTCGTCGCTCCCGGGATCGTCGTACGAGGGGTCGCCGTACTCGGGCGCGGCAGGCACGGCCGCGGCCGGCGCGACCTCGTCGCTCGCCGGCTCGTCTCGGCTGGGAGCGGCGGGTTACTCCACCGCCAATCCCGTGGGGGCCAACCCGGGTACGTCCGGCTCGGCCTACTCGGCCGCGGCCGGGGCGGGTTCCCAGAGCGGCTCGCCCTACATGGCGGCGGGCGGCCCGATGGCGCGTCCGGCGAACTCGTCCGAAGCGGCGACGACCCGCAAGAACCCGTACGAAGCGACGTGGCCGGACCCCGACTCGTCCGAAACGACCCAGTACGGCACGGGTCAGTACGGCACGGGTCAGTACGGCGCGCCCCCGCCCGGCAACGCCTGAGCCCTGCCGATGAACGCCTGCACTCCCGGCTGCGCCCGGGAGTGCAGGCGTTTTCAGCCCACCGACACGGCCACGAACAGCAGTCCGATGGCGATGACCCCGGCGACGACGATGATCAGCAGGTTCGACTTCTTGTCCATGGCGATCACCTTCCAGGCCGGCACCGGGGCGCCGACGCCGACCGTTCGCACCGCCGAGCCCCTGACCTGCACCTACGCCGGATCCGGCACGCGATCGAACCGATGGGTGAGACGCAGAACGCACAGCCGACCCCCACACCTGTGGGGTTTCGCCCCCGAATCGCGGGCTACCGGCGCCCCCGTTCGGGTTGAGGCGGCGTTTTCGCGCGAAACCGTCATTCGCCAGGCGTGCGGGGCGGCGGTTTCGCGCGAAAACGCCGCCGCTTCCGCAGGGACCCGACTTGCGCCGGCGTGTCGGGCGAGGCCCGGACAGGCTCTACAGGAGGCCCGACTGGGCGGCCTTGGTGATCAGCTCGATCCGGTTGCGGGCGTTGAGCTTGCGCATCGCGTTCCGCAGGTAGCCGGTGACGGTGTGCCGGGTGAGGCCGAGCTGCTCGGCGATCTCCGGGTTGGTCCGCCCCGCGGCGGCGTGCCGGACCACGTCGTACTCGCGTTGCGTCAGCCCGGTGTCGTGCAGCCGGGCGCGCATCCGGGGCGCCGCCCGGGCGTCGACGCGCGGATCGAAGATCGCGACCCCGCTCACCGCCTGGCGCACCGCCGCCACCAGGTCCGTCGCGCCGGCGTCCTTGAGCAGGCAGCCGTCGACGCCGGCGTCGAGCGTCGCCTGGAGCGCGGCGTGGTCGCGGAAGGCCGTGAACACCACGATCCGCGCGTCGGGCGCGGCTTGGCGCAGCGGTGCGACGAGTTCGCTCGCCACCGCGTCCGGCAACCGCAGGTCCAGCAGGACGACGTGCGGCCGGGCCCGGGCGACCAGCCGCACCGCCGAGGCGGCATCCGGTGCGCCGCCGACCACGCGGATCGCCGGATCGTCGCGCAGCAGCAGGCGAACGCCGTCGAGCACCACCGGGTGGTCGTCGACGACGACGAGGCGGATGTCCTCGCTCACGTCAGCGGAACCCGGATGCGCACGGTCAGCCCGCCGTCCTCGTTGGCCACCACCGACAGCGTGCCGCCGACCTCACCGACCCGGTCGGCGGTGGCCCGCAGCCCGATGCCGTTGCCCTCCTGGCCCCGGCCGGGCCAGCCGCTGCCGTCGTCGGCGACCGAGACGGTGATCTCGTCGTCCAGCGCGATCGTGCTGATGAGCACCGAGCGGGCGTTGGCGTGCTTCTCCACGTTGAGCAGCGCCTCGCGGGCGGCCGCGAGCAGCACCCGGGTGCGGTGCGGCCCGCAGTCCGGCACCGCGCCGACCTCGACCGACTGCGCCGTCGTGCCGGTGCGGCGCTGGAACGCCGCGCAGTCCCGGGACAAGGCCTCGGCGAGGCCGCCGCCCGGTTCGCCGTGGTCCAGGGCGTGCACCGAGTCGCGGAAGGCGGACGCGGTCTCCGCGAGCTGGTTCTCCAGCGACACCAACCGGTCCAGCAGTTCGCTGCTGCCGCCTTCGGCGTGCGTCCGCAGGTCGTGCAGCTCCGCGCCCATCCGGAACAGCCGCGCTCCCACCGAATCGTGCAGCTCCGAGGCGATCCGGCGGCGTTCGGCCGCGGCCGCCGCCTCGCGCTGGCGCCGCGCTGCCGACGCCGTCTGCAGCGCCAGTCCCCCGCTGTTGGCGACGTGCACGGCGGCGTCGAGCTGCCTGCCGCCGAAGTCGGTGATCTCGCGCATCGCCGCGTAGACCACGCCGTGCACCTTGCCCGCCCGGACCATCGGCACCGCCAGCATGGTCTTGATGCCGTCGGCGGAGATCGGCCCGTCGAAGTCGTGGGTGATCAGCTCCGACGCGCAGTAGTCGTCGACCCACACCGGCCGCAGCTCGGCGAAGCCCAGCCCACCGAGCCCGAGGCCCATCGGAACGCGCAGGTCGTGCAGGCCGGTGGCGCAGGTGCCGTTCCACTGCCGCAGCACCAGCAGGCGGTCGGCCTCGACCGGCCCGGCCAGGCCGATGTGCGCGCCGCATTCCTCGCGCACCCGCTGCGCGAGCCCGCGCAGCGCGGCCGTGTCGTCGAGCAGGTGCAGCACCTGCGCGTGCTCGTCCAGCAGGTGCTCGAATCGAACGCCCTGTTCCGCCGCCCGCTCCACCTGCGCGCCGTGCCCTTGCGCCACCCGGCCCCCGAACTTCCGTCCACTGTGCTCGCAACGCGAAAGCCGGCCGGGATTCCGCTGGCCGGCGGGAGGTTTCGCGCTCCGGCCACCCCCGGGATGGCCGGAGCCCGATGCTACCCGGCAGCGTCCCGGCCCCGGCAGGACCGAACCGCCGCGCGTCGATCACCGCAGGTCGAGGCTCGGCTCGCCTCGTGCGGCTCAGCGCCGGTGTGGCCGGCACCATCGCAGGTGGCAAGCTGCCTAGATCGATGCCAGAACGCGGTCGAGTGCCGCCCGGCCCGCGGGTCCCCAGGCCGGCTTGCCGCCGGGCAGCCCCCGTTCTCCGGCCTGACCCATGAGGATGAGGAAGACGCTCTTGGCCACAGCCCACCCTCGTACGCGCCGGATCATCGCCTCGTCCGCGTGCGCGTATGCGTCGAAGAGCCGTGCAGCCGCGCCCTCGGGTAGGAGGACCCATGCGGCCGCGAGATCGACCCCCGGATCGCCGGTGCACATGTCACCGAAGTCGATCACGCCTGAGAACGGGCTGAGGACCGCACCGCGGTTCCGGGCGTCAGCCGGGATCGCGCGGGGCTTCGGCGGGGACGAGCGCGGACAGCCACGGATGGGCTCCGCAGGTGGTCGCGATCGCGTCGGCGAGCCAGCGCTGCTGCGCCGCGTCGAGGCTCGGGAGCACCGCCGCGAAGTCGGCCTCGTCCTTCGGGCGCGGCTTCGCCGCCTTGTAGAACAGCTGGATCTCGGGCACCAGGAACGGGATGCCGTCCGCGGTCCGGCCGCCGATCTCGGCGATGGGCCGGCGGAGGTGCCGCGCTCGTCTCGACACCCACTCGTCGCCGGCCGATTCGTCCAGCATCACCTGGATCCGCCAGGGCGAATCCGCGTTCCGCCGGCACCAGATGTCGTGCACGCCGGCGGGCAGCCGCTCGTCGCGGCGCCAGGGCCGAAGTGTTCCGGGCGGGTCGGCCGCCCACCACTCCCAGCCCGCCAGGGCCTGCTGGACGGCGAGCTGGTCGCGGCGCAGCAGCAGCACGTCGATGTCACCGTGCTCGCGCAGCCTGCGCCCCGCGGCGAGTTCGACCGCGTACCCGCCGGCCACCCACCAGGGCGCGGACTGCCGCGCGAAGAGGCGTTGCACCTCGGCCGGTCCGGCCGGGTCCCACGGCGCGAGTTCTGGTGCCACGCACCGATCCTCGCAAATGCCCGGGGCGTCAGGGCTTGGCGGAATCGGTCCCGGGGTGCGGGGTGTCCCACCGGCCGCGGGTGAAGTCCGGGAAGTCGACCGCGGAGCTGCCGCCGGCGATCGACTCCGCGCTGAGCACGAACGGCGCGCTCCAGGTCGCCGAGTCGTAGACGTCGATGTCCGGCGGCAGCCCGAGGCGCATGGTCTGCGCGAGCCGGTAGAGCATCAGGTAGTCCATGCCGCCGTGCCCGCCCGGGCCAGGGCCGACGTCCTTCCACAGCCAGTGGTCGTGACCCGCGTAGTCGTCCCAGTTGCCCCACCCGTGCGGATTTCCGGTCGGCTCCAGGTAGATCCGCGGCGGGTAGTCCTCGAACACGCCCTTGGTGCCCTGCAGCTGGTTGAGCCGGCTGTAGGGCCGCCCGTTGGACACGTCGTGCACGAGGTGGATGACGCGGCCCGCCTCGGTCTGGATCAGGCTCATGGTCGCGTCACCCTTGACGTAGGGCTCCTGCCATGCCGGGTCGTCCGCGGGCAGGTGCTCCTGCCGGTAGGCGGCCAGCCCGAGCGCCGGGGTGCTCATGGAGGTGATCCGCGTCAGCCGGTCGCCGCGGTTGACGTCGAGGTACGCCGCGACCGGGCCGAGCCCGTGCGTCGGGTACAGGTCGCCGTTGACCTTGGTGTGCCACGCGCGGCGCCACTGCTTCGCGTAGTAGGTCTTGGAGAACAGCAGTTCCCGCAGGTCGTGGAGGTAGGCGCCGGCGCCGTAGAGCAGGTCGCCGAACATGCCGTCGTGCGCCATCCGCAGCACGCGCAGCTCGTTCTGCCCGTAGCAGCAGTTCTCCAGCTGGATGCAGTGCCGCCGGGTCTGCTCGGAGGTGTCGACGAGTTCCCACAGCTCGGCGGTGGTCACGCCGGCCGGGCATTCCACGCCGGCGTGCTTCCCGTTGCGCATCGCCGTGACCGCCATCGGCGTGTGCCATTCCCACGGGGTGGCGATGTAGACGAAGTCGACGTCGTCACGGGCGCACAGGGCCTCGAAGTCGTGGTCACCGCCGCTGTGCTTGGCCGGTTCCGGGCGCCCCGCGTCGACCACGGCCTGGGCCGCGCGGTTCACGGCGTCGGGGTTCGCGTCGCACAGCGCGGTGATCGCGACGCCTTCGAGCTCCAGGAACAGCGGCAGCATGCTCGCGCCGCGGTTGCCCAGGCCGATGATCCCGACGCGGACGGTGTCGAGCGGCTCGAAGGGCACGCCCATCATGGAATCTCCCTTGGCCGCGGGCCATGCCTGCCGCGCTGCGGCGGATCCGGCCGCCAGGTCGGCGAGCCCGAGCCCGGCTCCGGCCACCGCACCGGTTCGCAGCAGGGTCCGCCGGGAAAGAGGAGTGCGGTCAGCCATCGGTCTCCTCCTGCGTGAAAGTGCGTGATGAAACAATGTTTCGCGCAGAATTGCACATCTATCACCGAAGCAGTACCGACGCACGGGCGGTTCGGCGATGATCCGTTCGGCTGTCCCGATGCTCCCGAGGCGCGACGGGCGTTGTAGTACTTTTCGTCGAGGCCGCGCGAAAGGAATGGCTGTGAACCGGCACGAACGGCTGAGCAAACTCCTGGACATCGTCGGCCGGCGCGAACGCGCCGACGTCGAGGAACTGGCCGCCGAGCTGGACGTTTCCGCCGCGACCATCCGCCGCGACCTCGACCACCTCGCGGACCAGCAGCTGCTCGCCCGCACCCGCGGCGGCGCGGTGGCCACCAACGTCGCCTACGACCTGCCGCTGCGGCACAAGGCCGCCCGGCACGCGCCGGAGAAGCAGCGGATCAGCGCGGCGGCGGCGCGGCTTGTCCAGCCCGGCATGGTGATCGGGCTCAACGGCGGCACCACCACGACCGAGGTCGCGCGCTGCCTGGCCACCCGGCCGGACCTCAGCGAGCGCGGCGATCCCGGGCTTACCGTGGTCACCAACGCGTTGAACATCGCCAACGAGCTGGTGGTCCGGCCGCACATCAAGATCGTGGTCACCGGCGGCGTGGCCCGGCAGCAGTCCTTCGAGCTCACCGGGCCGCTGGCCACGCACATCCTGCACGAGATCACCCTCGACCTGCTGTTCCTGGGCGTCGACGCGATCGACAGCGAGCTCGGCGCCTACGCGCACCACGAGGGCGAGGCGAGCATCAACCGGCTGATGGCTTCGCGCGCGGCGCGCGTCGTCGTGGTCGCCGACAGCTCGAAGCTGGGGCGCCGCGCGTTCGCGCAGATCTGCGCGGGCGACGCGATCGACACGCTGATCACCAACTCCGGTGTCGACGACGAGGTCCGGCACGCCTTCGACGCCGCCGGGACCAGGGTCCAGGTCGCCTGACTGATCAATGATGCTCGAATAGAGCATTGATCGCGCACTTTCGCGCACTTAACCTGAGGGCTGTTTCATTCGCCGACGCCCTTCGGAGGAGCGCGCGATGGCGCAGTCGTTCGTGCAGGCCGAGATGACCAGCCAACCGGAGTGCTGGCGCCGGGCGGCCGTGCTGGCCGACTCGGTGCAGGACGCGTTGCCGCGGGCGGGCGAGCGGGTCGCGGCGATCGGTTGCGGGACTTCGTGGTTCGTCGCGCAGTCCTTCGCGGCGCTCCGGGAGGCGTCCGGGCTGGGCGTGACCGATGCGTTCCCCGCGTCGGAGATGCCGGCCGGCCGCCGCTACGACCGGGTGCTGGCCATCACGCGCTCCGGCACGACGACGGAGGTCCGGCAGCTCCTGGCTTCGCTTCGCGGAAAAGTGCCCACCACGGTGCTCACGGCGACGCCCGGCGCGGTGCGCGACGTCGCCGACGAGATCGTGGACCTGTCGTTCTGCGACGAGCGCTCGGTGGTGCAAACCCGTTTCGCCACCAGCACTCTCGCGCTGCTGCGCACGCATCTCGGGCAATCCCTGGCCGGCGCCGCCGACCAGGCGGAGACCGTGCTCCGCGAGCGGCTGCCGAACCTGTTGGAGGCGAACCAGTTCACGTTCCTCGGCACGGGCTGGACGGTCGGGCTCGCGCACGAGGCGGCGCTGAAGTTCCGCGAGGCGACGGGGATCTGGGCCGAATCCTATCCGGCGCTGGAGTACCGGCACGGGCCGATCAGCATCGCCGAACCGGGGCGCGTGACGTGGCTGTTCGGCGCGGCGCTGACGGACCTGGAAGCCGACGTGCGGCGCACCGGCGCGACGTTCGTCCGGCACGCCATCGACCCGATGGCGGACCTGGTCCGCGCCCAGCTGCTCGCCGTCCGGCTCGCGCGGCGCCGCGGCCTCGACCCGGACGCGCCGCGGCACCTCAGCCGCTCCGTCGTGCTCGACCGCTGACGGCGGAGATCCCCCCGCCGCCGTCGACCCCCGCAAGCACCTGGACGTCCTCGGAACCCGACCGCACCAAGGAGAGTGCCATGTCCGGAGCCTCCCCCTCGCTGGGCGCCGCCTCGGCAACGGCCCGGCGGATCGCGATCGCCGCCGCGACCATCGGCGTCATCTACGGCTACGACATCGGCAACGTCTCCGGCGCGCTGCTGTTCATCACCGAGGAGATGCGCCTGTCCCCCGCGCTGCAGGGCAGCGTGACCACGGTGCTGGTCGCTGGCAACATCGTCGGCGCGCTGCTAGCCGGGAAGCTGGCCACCGCGATCGGCCGGAAGCCGACGATGATCGTCGTGGTGCTCGGCTATGCGGTGTTCGCCGCCTGGTCCGGGCTGGTCTCCGACATCCTCTGGCTCGACATCGCGCGGTTCTTCCTCGGCGTCAGCATCGGGTTGTCGCTGGTGGTGGCGCCGATCTTCCTCGCCGAGTCCGCGCCGGCGGCGATCCGCGGCGCGCTGGTCGTCGGCTACCAGGTCGCCACCGTGGCCGGCATCCTCGCCGCCTACCTGGTCGACTGGAGCCTGGCCGCGTCCGGGAACTGGCGGCTGATGCTCGCGCTGTCCGCGATCCCGTCCGTGCTGGTGGTCTTCCTGCTCGTGCGGCTGCCCGACACCGCGCGCTGGTACGTGCTCAAGGGCCGGCACGACGAGGCTCGCCGGACCCTTCGGCTGGTCGACCCGAGCGCCGACGTCGAGCGGGAGCTCGCCGAGATCCGCGCCGACATCTCGGCCCGGCACGGCGGCCGGTTCGGCGAGATGTTCCGCCGCCCCTACTCCAGCGCGACGATGTTCGTGCTGGTCCTCGGCTTCCTCGTGCAGATCACCGGGATCAACGCGATCACCTACTACAGCCCGATGATCTTCAAGCAGATGGGTTTCCAGGGCAACGCCACCGTGCTCGGGCTGCCCGCGATGGTGCAGGCGGCGGCGCTGCTGGCGACCATCGGATCGCTGTTCATCGTGGACCGCGCCGGGCGGCGCCCGATCCTGCTCGGCGGCATCGCGGCGATGATGGCCGCCGGGGTCGCGATGATCCTGGTGTTCGCCACCGGATCGCTGGGCGGCGGCGGGTCGTGGTGGGGTTTCGCGGCGATCCTGGTGTTCACCGCCGGGTTCAACTTCGGTTTCGGTTCGCTGGTCTGGGTGTTCGCCTCGGAGAGCTTCCCCGCGCGGCTGCGCGCCTTCGGCGCGTCGCTGATGCTGACCGCGGACCTGGTGGCGAACCTGATCGTGGCCCAGTTCTTCCTGCCGCTGATGGACGGCCTCGGCGGCGCCACCACGTTCGCCATCTTCGTGCTGCTCGCGGCGATCGCCTGGGCGTTCGTGTTCCGCTTCGCCCCCGAGACCAAGGGGCAGCCCCTGGAGAGCATCCGCGCCTACTGGGAGAACGGCGCCCGCTGGCCCGCTGAATCCACCAACCGCCGCGGCGAATAGCGGGAGCCTGTTCGGAACCGCTGCCCGAGTCCTCGCCCGTGAATCTTCTGAGTTGCCACAACCGGCAAGAACGCCCCTGGTCACTCGCGATCACTTGTGGGCAGCCAGCCGACAGAATGCCGCAAGCCAGGCCGACCGGAGCCAGCGACGACGCGCGATGAGAACTGCGATTCGAGGAACCCGGGTGGACCAGCAGCCATCCCACCCGGACCTTCCTCGATCAAGTCCCGATCCTTCCACCCGTCTGCAGTAGTTCCTGTTCCCCGACAGCCGATTTCGGTTTAATGATCGAGTGTCGCGAAAAGGCGCGTTGGGACGCATCACGCTGTGGGCCGCGTTGGTGCTCGGGCTCACGATCATGTGGGTTCAGTACGGCGCTGCCGCCGCGACGACGCTGCTGACCATCATTTCCGGAGCCGCTGCAGTTGCCCAGGCCGTCGCCGCTTGGCGGTTGCGGTCGAAGCGGATGGAGCCGAGCACATCGGAACAGGTCGACCGTGCCGCCGAGGCGCTCGCCTGGGAAGTGCGCACGCAGCGGGAGGCCGAGGCCGGCCAGCGGCTGCTCGAGGATGCGGAGACGCTGCCGGTCCGCTGGCAGGCCGGGAGCGGCTCGGACGCAGGCGACCTGCCTCAGCTCATCGCTTCCTACGCCGAAAACCCGCGCCGCCTCGTGGTGATCGGCGAGCCCGGCTCCGGCAAGACGGCGTTGTGCCTGTTGCTGACGCTGGAACTGTTGCGTCGGCCTGCGCCTCCCCGGGTGCCCGTGCTGCTCCAGATCTCGTCGTGGGATCCAGCGGAGAACCTGCACGCTTGGCTGATCCGCAGCATTCTCGACAACTACCCGTTCCTCGGCAACGAAGCCCGCTACGGTGCCACTTCGGTGCGGGATCTGCTTGCTCAGCACCGAATCCTGCCGGTGCTCGATGGGCTTGATGAAATGGCCGCAGACGACCGGACCAACGCATTGCGAGCCATCGAACTGGACGCACGCAACGCAGAACCGGTGGTGGTGACCTGCCGCAGCGACGAATTCGATGCGGCGAACACGACCGGCATCGTGCGCGACGCGTTGGTGGTGCAACTCTTGCCGGTGGCCGCCGAGACCGCTGCCGACTACCTGCTCGACGCAGCACCCGACACCGGCATCGACCGCTGGGACCCGGTGTTGGCCAAGCTCACCGAGGGACGCGATGAGCCGATCGTCGAGGCACTGCGCACCCCGCTGATGCTCTTCCTCGCCCGAACCGCGTATGCCCATCCCAGCACCGATCCTGCGGAACTCCTCGCGCTTCCCGACGCACGCCGGATCGAGGAACGCCTGCTGGACGTGTTCACCCGGCACGCTTTCGCGGCGCGGCCGCATTCTCCGCTGTCCAGTCCCGCACAGCCGGCGCGGCGTTGGGATCCGGCGAAAGCTGAGCGGTGGCTGGGTTTCCTCGCCCGCAACTGCGGCCGGGAGATCGCCTGGTGGCGGCTCCGCGACTTGGTGCCGAAACCGGTGTGGCCCAGCACGGCCGCGTTGTTCGGCGGTTCGTCGTGCACATTGCTGGGCTGGTTGTTCTTCGGACTGTTCGGCCGCCCTGGGTTCGGGGTGTTGTTCGGGCTCGCGGTCGGTGTGATCTGCGGGTTCGGGCTCAGCTTCGTCCGGCCGGAGAACCCTCGGCGGTTCGTACCGCGCCCACTGCGTCGGCGTGAACTCACCCGCGACCTCGGGTTCGGTGTGATCGGCGCGCTGGTCGGCGGGATCATCGTCGGGGTGCTCTGGGGCGCCGGTTTCGGGGTGGCGATCGGGCTGGCCTTCGGGCTCGCGTTCGGAGTCGTCCGCCGGTTCACCGAGCCGACCGAGTCGCGCGAAGCTGTCACCCCTGCTCGCACGCTGCGCGACGACGAACTGGCGGTGCTTTATGCAGCGGGTCTCGGTGCCGTCGTCGGAGCCTTGGTCGGGGCTGCGATGGGCGGCGTTTTCGGCGCGGCCGACCGCGGACTGATCGTCCCGATCGACGATCCCGCACTGGTCGGCTTGCTCGGCGCGGCGGTCGGCGGATTGATCGGTGCCTGTGGGCTCGGTCTCGTCATGCAGTCCACGAGCGCTTGCGGCGCTCTTCTCGTTGCCCGACTCTGGCTCGCGCTGCGCGGCCGAACGCCCCTGCGGCTCATGTCCTTCCTCGTGGACGCTCACCGTCTCGGCGTGCTGCGTCAAGTCGGTCCGTACTACCAGTTTCGGCACGCTGTGCTGCAGGATCGACTGGCCGCACGACCGTGAGCGCCACCGGCCCGCCCAGCAGCCAATAGGTGCTACCGCCGGATGGCCGCAGCTCGCAGGTCTGCCGCCGCGTCCGGATCAGACAGGCCGTAGGTGCGGTCGCCCACATCACAGCGCATCACTTCAAAGTTCGCCGCACGCAATGCGGATGACCGCTCGGCGAGCCAGACGGGCTCGAATGCGTACTGCTGTCGCTCCAACGCCGTCAGCAACGCGGTTCGCAACGCGGTGTAGGCCGCCAGTGCGACACCGCAGGTCGTGACCGGCTCACGCACCGAACCTACGACGAGCTGTCCGGCTGCCACCAGCACGACCGACATAAGCACCAACCACGAGGTCCACCATCCTCCGGCGGGCGTCACCTGTCAGCCCTGGTTCGTCGTCCCAGCGCCCACTTTCGGGCCAAGGACACCAGCACTCTCGCCGGGGTACCCGCGGCAAGCCGGCTGGGCCAGCGGCGCCGCAGGAAGCAGCCCCACAAATGGAGGTAGATGACACCGCAGAGCGGTTGATCCCGGCCGTAGAGGTGGCGCAGCGCGGGACGCAACCCGCACAGCTGTCGACAGATGCGGGTGAGCGACAGTTCTCCTCTCGTCGCAGAGGTGGTGATCCCGGTCTTCTGGTCGTCTGCGACGTCCAGGTAGTCGTCGGCGAGTTGCAGCGCCTCGCCCAGCTCCCGCACCAGTTCCTGCTCTCGTGCCTCCATCTCCGGTCGTAGCAACGCGAACAGCACCACCGTCGCGTGCCCACCCTTGGCCCGCGTGATTTCCGCCAGAACCGACGACGGGATCGAAGGATCACGCTGGCGCTGCGACCTGATCTGCACTTCGTGCAACGCGGCCAGCACGAGGTTGATGGGATCGTCGCGGCTCCGGCCGAGTCGCCGTTCCAACTCCAGGTACAGGGCGGACAACAGCCGTTCGGCTGCGCTGGCGGGCGCGAACGCGCCACCGGCGAACAGCGCCGAAAGCCGCTCGAGAAGGTCACCGTCGCCGTACTCGTCGACGAGATCGTCGTACACCCTGGCGACAGCGCCACCGAGCACCACGAGATCCGCGTGGAAGGGCACGCTCGCGGTGGTCGCGTAGCCGGAGAGCAGGAAGCAAAGCTTGGCGCAGATCTCGCACATCGCGCCGTCCAGGTACCGGCTCGGGCCCGATCGGTCCAGTACCGACTCGACGATCGGCGCAACCACCTGCTCGTACGCGGTGACGTACTCGACGGTGCGGCGCCCGATCGACGGCACGGCGCCGGCGAGTTCGACTGACCGCAAGAGCGCGAGAACATCCCGCCACAGTCCGCAGTCCATGCGTCGATTCGAGTGGTCGACGCGAGAGAAGTCGAGACGCCACAACGGTACAAGCCGAATCAACACGAACGGCCCGGCGCGGCGGGTAGCGGGAGCCCGCCCGGACCGTCGGTGAGACCGGCTGTCAGGTTTGGCGGAGCAGGCTCGGCGCTGTTTCGTGCGCGTCAGGAGGGCGCGATCGCCGGATCCGGCCGGACATCGCCGGCCGGCACTCCCGGGGGCGTCAGCAGGAATACCCGAGGCGCGACCCGGTCCATGGAGCCGCCGCGCCCGACGACCATGCCCGCGGCGAAGTCGACGAGCCGCACCGCTTCCGCCTTGGGCAGGCTCGTCAGGTCCATCACCACCGGCACGCCCTTGCGGAAGTAATCACCGACGTCGTAGGCGTCGCCGTAGTTCTGCGGGTGCAGCGTCTTGACCACGTCATCAGTCTCGTCGGCCGGGCGGCAAAGTCAACTGGAAGCGGATGAGCCGCCCCGTCCCGCCGGGCGGGAACCCGCGCCCGGGTCGCAGCCACCCCGTTGCACATGTACTAATGTGATCGCTAAATTGAACTCATTAGTTCAATGTTAGATACGACTCGGGAACGGACATGGCTGCTCGCTCAGAACCAGCGGATTCCGCGCTCCGCAAGTTGCTGGTCACCATGCCCCTCGGCGCGTTCCTGGCCCTGCTGGACACGACCATGACCGGCGTCGGAATCGACACGCTGGTCCGCGAATTCGGCTCGACGCCGGCCGCGATCCAGTGGGTGACCACCGCCTACCTGCTCGGCGTCTCGGTCACCGCGCCGCTGTCCGGCTGGGCGATCGACCGGTTCGGCGCCCGCCGCACCTGGCTCGCCGGGCTGCCGACGCGGCGGCCCGCTCGCCGCCATCACGGAGCGACTGCTCGGACCCGGGTGACACCGCGAATTCGCCCGGCCGACTGCTTCCGCCGCAGCGGCGCTGCAGCCCGGCCGGGCGGTCGCTGTCGGCACTGCTGGTGGTGCGCTGCGACGCGGTCACCGGTGGGTCGGTGAGCGACTGACGACATCGTCACCCGCCGACCGTCACCGGCAATGCCGTCTGCCCGGAGACTCCTGTGTTGGTGTTGCTCGAGCTGCTGCTGCTCCGGCTGCTGGTGCTGCCTTCGCTGCTGTCGGTCTCGCCCCTGGTGTTGCCCCCCTTGCTCTTCTTGTTCTTGTCGTTGTCCTTGTTGTCGGTGTGGAAGTGCCCCGCTGCCGAGACCGGCTGCTGCGCGGCCGCGGCAGCCGTTCCGATGTCGGCAACTCCCAGTGCGAGAGGCGCGGCCAATGCGAGTGCGGCCAACGCCCTAACCGCTGTGCGCATGGAGATTTCCCCTGGTTCCGTTACTTTAGTCCCTTGCCCGTACCTTCTCCGCCGTGTTCGCGGCTTCGAAACCCCCGGACACCACCGAGTTTTCTCCGGCCGCGCACCGAATGCGCCAGTGGAACACCCGGGCCCGCCCCCTGGCCGCGTCCGCTCTTCCACGGGTGCCCGGCGGAGTTGCCAATCGAGGGGTCGCCGCCCCTACCATCGGAATATGGCTATTTCCGGCCGTGCTGGGGCCGGGCTGCGTGGCCGGAACCGCGAGTGCGAGTTCCTGGATCGCCTGTTGGCGAGAGCCCGGATGGGGCAGAGTTCCGCGCTGGTGCTCCGCGGCGAGCCCGGTGCCGGCAAGACGGCGTTGCTGGACTACGTCCGAGAACGAGCGTCGGGTTGTCGCCTCGCCCACGTCGTGGGCGTGGAGTCCGAAATGGAACTCGCCTTCGCCGGTCTGCACCAGTTGTGCGCGCCGATGCTCGACCGCCTGGACCGGCTTCCGGAGCCGCAGCGGGACGCGCTGCGCGTCGCGTTCGGCCTGCACGAGGGCGGCGCCCCGGATCGCTTCATGGTGGGCCTGGCCGTCCTGACGCTGCTCTCGGAAGCCGCCGCGGAGCGGCCGCTGGTCTGCCTCGTCGACGACGCCCAGTGGCTCGACCGGGCCTCGGTGCAGGCCATGTCGTTCGCGGCGCGCCGCCTGCTGGCCGAGCCGGTCGCGGTGGTGTTCGCCGTGCGCGAGCCCAACGACGACCACGACCTGGCCGACCTCCCGGAGCTCTCCGTCAACGGCCTCGGTTCCGCCGACGCCGCCCAGCTGCTGGCTTCGGTGATGCACGGACGGCTCGACGAGCAAGTGCGGGACCGGATCATCGCGGAGGCCCGCGGAAACCCGCTGGCGTTGCTGGAGTTGCCGCGCGTGTTCACCCCGGCCGAGCTCGCGGGCGGGTTCGGGTTGCCCAACCCTGGGCCCGTGTCCGGCTGCCTCGAACAGTGCTTCACCCGCCGGATCCGGGCGGTGCCCGGCGATACCCAGCGGTTGCTGCTGACCGCAGCGGCCGACCCGTCGGGCGACGCCGGCCTGCTCTGGCGGGCCGTCGCCGGGCTCGAGCTGCCGGCCGATGCGGCCGGCCCGGCCGAGGCCGCCGGGTTGATCGAGATCGGCGGCCGGGTGCGGTTCCGGCATCCGCTGGTGCGCTCCGTGGTCTACCGGACGGCGTCGCCGGACGAGCGCCAGCGGGTGCATCGCGCGCTGGGCGAAGCCACCGACCCAGCAGTGGATCCGGATCGGCGCGCGTGGCACCGCGCCCGCGCCGCCCGCGGCCCGGACGAGGTGGTGGCCGGCGAACTGGAACGGTCGGCCGACCGGGCGCACTGCCGCGGCGGGATCGCGGCGGCGGCCGCCTTCCTCGCGAAAGCGACCGAGCTGACGCCCGATCCGGCACGCCGGGGTGCGCGCGCCCTGGCGGCCGCCCAGCAGAAGCTGGATGCCGGGGCGCCCGATGCTTCGCTGGGACTGCTGGCCATCGCCGAAGCATCACCGCTCGACGAGCTCCAGCACGCCAGGGCCGACCTGTTGCGCGCCGAGATCGCGCTCGCGGTGAACCGGGGCCGCGACGCGCCGCCGCTGCTGCTGCGAGCCGCCGAACGCCTCGAACCGCTCGATGTCGCGCTGTCGCGCGAAACGTACCTCGAAGCGCTCGAAGCGGCGATCTTCACCGGCCGGGTCGGCAACTGCAACGAGGCGCTGCGGGCGACCGAAGCCGCCCGGCGCGCACCGCAGCGGCCGATAGACCTCCTGCTGGACGGGCTGGCCGCACGGTTCACCGACGGCTTCGCCTCCGGCGTTCCGACGCTCCAACGCGCGGTGCGGGCACTCCGCCGCAGCGGCACGGCCGGGACCGACGACGCCCGCTGGATCGGGCTGGCCTGCCGCGTCGCGACCGACCTGGGCGACGACGAGGCGTGGCGCGAGCTCGCCGCCCGCGGCCTCCGCCGGGCACGCGACACCGGCGCGCTCACCACGCTCGCCACCGCGCTCAGCTACCGCGCCGGGGAGCACGTTCACGCCGGCGAGCTCGACGTGGCGTCGGAGATGCTCGACGAGGCCGATGCGATCGCCCAGACGTCCGGCAACGCGCCGCACCGGTACGCCGCGATGACGCTCGCCGCGACCCGCGGCCGCGAAGCCCAGGCGCTGGAGCTGATCGAGACCAGCGCGCGGGATGCGGACGCCCGGGGCGAGGGGCGAGCGATCACGATGGCCGACTACGCGACCGCAGTGCTGGCCAACGGCCTCGGCAAGTACGAGACGGCGGTCGCCGCCGCCGAGCGCGCCTGCCGGAACGACCAGCTGAGCGTCTACTGGTGGGCGCTGGGCGAGCTGGTCGAGGCTGGCGTGCGAAGCGGCCGGCGCGAGGTCGCCGAGGACGCCTTCCGGCGGCTCCACGAGCGAACGAGAGCTTGCGGCACGAACTGGGCTTCCGGCATCGAGGCTCGCTCGCTGGCGCTGCTGAGCACGGGTGAGGAGGCCGAGAAGCTCTACCGCGAGGCCGTCGAGCGGCTGGCCCACAGCCGTGCCGCCGTGCACCTCGCCAGGACCCACCTGCTGCACGGCGAGTGGCTGCGCCGGGAGAACCGGCGCCTGGAGGCGCGCGAACAGCTGCGCACCGCGCACGAGATGTTCGGCCGCATCGGAACCGAGGCGTTCGCCGAACGCGCCCGCCGGGAACTCCTGGCCACCGGCGAAACCGTGCACCGGGCCACGCCGCAGACGCTGGTCGTGCTCACCGCCCAGGAGGCGCAGATCGCCCGGCTGGCCCGCGATGGTCACACCAATCCGGAGATCGGCGCCCAGCTGTTCCTCAGCCCGCGCACCGTGGAATGGCACCTGCGCAAGGTGTTCACCAAACTCGCCATCGGTTCGCGCCGGGAACTCCGCCGGGTCCTCTCCAGCGCCGCTCTAGCGGATTCGCGCACTTAGCGGCGGCCGGCCCGGGTCCGCTGCGGAACCCGGGCCGGGCCGGTTCACCCGACGTAGACGTTCAGCTGCATTCCCATCTGCCGGTGGTTGCCGATCGGGCACCAGAAGTCGTAGAGCCCGCGGCGCAGATCCACGGTGAGGTCGGCGGCCTGACCCGCCTGCACCGTCGGCGTGCGCGCGTTCGCGACGCCGGGTCCGCTGATCTGCAGGGCGTGCGGCGCGCGCCCCTCGTTGATGGCCCGGAACGTGTAGCGCCCCGGCGGCAGGAAGGCGGGCTGCAACAGCCGGTAGTCGACCATCTTGACGATCACCAGGTGCGATCCGCCGACCACCGGTCCGGCCGGCGCCGGCGGTGCCGCGGCGGCCGACGCACTGGTGCAGACGGTCGCCACCAGTGCGAGCACGCCGAGCAGCACGCTCAGCAGCACCCGCCTCGTTCTTCCGGATTTCCTGCCCATGACCCTTTTTCCGCTCACTTCGATCAGCATTGCCGACCCCCACGAGAAATTCGGCACCGGGCCGGGAAATGCGCTAGCATTCGGAAAACCATTACCGGCCCGGCTGTTTCGACGGTGCGAGCCCGTCCAGAGTAAATCCGCAGGCCGTCCGTTTGGTGGCGGAAGTTCCCGGCGTGGCCCCTGTTGCCGGTCTTGCGGCCGAAAAACCCGCGACCGCGCGGGCGCATCGGCTCGGCGCGTGGATTTAGGTATGGAAATCGGTAATTCCAACGCCGCCAGGTACCGCGGTTCTCACGCAAGGTGGACGGCATCGTCCCCGTCCCCCGACGTTCGAGGCCGGTATGTCCCGTTTCGCTCGTCCCCGACAGACCAACCGAATCACCCCGTTCCCCGGGCCGCCAGGCATCGGACGCCCCCTCGGCGGCCCGGGGAGCGGAGGTGCCCCCGAGTTCGCCGGATATGCGCGCGGCTGCCGTCCAGAAGTCGCACACCGGCAGAACTCCTCCCCGGAAACCTGATGCGAACCACCCCCGATCACGAACCGACCGAGCAATGGCTGCCGCTGCTCGACAGCGCCACCACCCCGATGGCGCTGCTCGACGCGAGCGGCCGCTGCGTGCACGCCAACGGCGCGCTCTGCCGCGCGCTCGGTTACGACCGGGCCGGCCTCGTCGGACACCCGCTCGACGGCTTCACCGCGGATGAGGCCGATCCGCGAAGCACCACCGGATCAGGAACGGCCGAACGGCGATTCAGGCGTTCCGATGGCGGCACCGTGCGGATGCTCCAATGCACGTCGCCGATCCACGGCCGCGGAAGCGAGCCGGGGCTCTTCCTCTCGCAGTTCCACGAGATCGAGGACCGCCCGGAGACCGGCCCCCTGTGGAGTCGCGTGTTCGCCAACGCCCCCACCGGCATGGCGCTGCTGGACCACGACGGCCGCTGGGCCGACGTCAACGAGGCGTGGTGCGAGCTCCTCGGGTACAGCAGGCGCGAAATGCTCGAAATGCACATCCTCGACGTCACCTACGCGCAGGACCACGAACACTCCGCGGCTGCGCTGGCCGACCTGGCGGCGGGCCGGCTGACCACGGTCAGCTTGAAGAAGCGCTACCGGCACAAGAACGGCCATCCGATCTGGGTGCTGATCCGGACCAGCGTGGTCCCCGGCGCCGACGACCGCCCGGCGTACCTGGTCAGCCAGTGCGAGGAGCTCGGCGAGCGCGGCGCCTCCGACGTCCACCTCGCCCACCTGGCGCTGCACGACCCGCTGACCGGGCTGGCCAACCGCGCCCTGCTCGACGATCGCCTGGCACACGTCCTCGCGGACCTCGAACGGGACGGCGGCGTGGTCGCGGTGCTCGTCGCCGACCTCGACGAGCTGAAGCCCGTCAACGACACCTACGGGCACGCCGCGGGCGACCGGCTCCTCATGACCGCCGCCGACGAACTGCTCAACGCGGCGGGCCCGGCCGACACCGTGTGCCGGATCGGCGGCGACGAATTCGCCGTCATCAGCCGGGTTCCCGATGTCCGGGCCGCCGCGGAGTTCCGCGACCGCGTCGCCCGGCGCCTCCGGGCCGAATGCGACACGCCGCACGGCCTCCTGCGGATCCGGGCCAGCGTCGGACTGGCCACCACGACCGACCCGGCGACCCGTCCGAACGCGCTGCTGCACGAAGCCGACCGGGACATGTACCGGCGCAAGCACGACATGCGCGCGGTCGCGGAGGCGACCGCGCACTGCCCGCACTGCCAGGCCAGGAACGAGCCACCCACCCGGCCCCGGGCGGGTGGGTGACGCGTTCGGCGGTCAGTGCGCGAACGCCGTGCCCGGCACCTCGACGCGGTCGACCTCCGGCCGGTACAGCATCAGCACCGCGGCGTCACCGATCCACACCGCGAACACGATGCCGGTGACCATGGCCGCGATCGTGACGAACGGGCCGGACACGTAGAAGGCGGTGACCCCGGCGATCAGCCCGATCGCGGCCACCGCGAACCCGAACCAGCCGACCCAGGGCCCGAGCACCTCGCGGCGCACCATCGCGGCGCCGGTGGTCGCGGCGAACAGCGCGACCAGCAGCCCGAGCGGCCCGAGCGCGAGCCGGTGCAGCTCGGAGAGCACGAACACCGCCGACCCGCTCGCGGTCGAGATGTCCCGGCTCATCGACGCCAGCGCGGTCACCGGGAGCATGCTCAGCATCGTCATCGCCGACAGCACCACCCCGGCGGCGAACACGACCGGCGAGAACGCCTCCGCACCGCCTTCGGCGCGCTGCAACAGGTGCCTCAGGTGCCCGACGAACCACAAGAACACCACCGCCGCCAGCGTCGCCAGCAGCGCGGCCAGCACCACCGTGCCCCGGTTCCCGGCGACGTAGAAGAAGGTCAGGACCGGCTCGTCCCCGGTCGGGGCGGTCGGGTTGAGGAACAAGCTGACCAGCAGCAACACCGCCGCCACCAGACCGCTCGCCGCCCCCGCGCGCTCCCATGCCCGCTCGTTCATCGCAGCCTCCTCCGCTCGGATTCCGCAAGCCACCGGGTTACCCCGACAACGACGTGAACCCAACACGACGCACCCCGGCCACCGGGCCGGGAAAAACCGGCACGACGTTCCGCGACGACGGCGGCGATGCACGTGCCAATGGGCTCTGGCATCCCGCGCGACGGCTCCGCGATGCTGCGGTGTTGGAGGCGAACAGCAATGGCCGCGACGAAGCACTGGACGGTCGACGTCTACTTCGACGAGGACATCGACCACACGCACGCCGAAGCGCGCCTGCGAGTACCGGTGGCCGGGGAACTCCACGGCAAGGGCGCGGCACGGCGAAACCCGCAAGACCGCAGCGTGCCGGAGATCGGCGACGAACTAGCGGCGGCGCGAGCGCTGTTCGACCTGGCCCGCCGCCTGCTGAGAACGGCGGAAGACGAAGTCGAGCGAATGACGGGCCACCCGGCCCACCTCCACACCTGAGTCCGCAGAACCACGGAGAGACACGCTCGTGCGGGTTTGGCGGTGTCTACGACCATGCGGTGCGGGCGCTCGAAACTCCCGCTGGTGGCCAAGTTCTTCGAGCTGTCGGCCGCGGTCGACCTCGACGGGGAACGGCTGCCCACCTCGTCGCGATGACGGGGAACGCCGTCGGCGGAACCGTATGATCCGGGCGGGAAGACCGGTACCGGCGAGGGAGACGACGTTGCACCTCTTGGACCTGCAGACCCCTGCGCTCGTCGTCGACGCCGCGCTGCTCGATGCCAACCTGCGGACGATGGGCGAGGCGCTGCCCGGGGCCCGGCTGCGCCCGCACGTCAAGGCGCACAAGACGACCGCGCTCGCCCAGCGCCAGGCGGACATCGGGCATCGCCGCTTCACCTGCGCCACCGTCCGCGAGGTCGAGGGCATGGCCGCCGCCGGGCTCGGCGAAGACCTGTTGCTGGCCAACGAAGTTCTCGACACCCGGCGCCTCGGCGCGGTCGTGCGCGGCGGTGCCCGGGTGACGTTGGCCGTGGACTCGCCGGAAACCGTCGAAGCCGCCGCATCCGGCGGTGTCCGCGAAGTGGTCGTCGACGTCAACGTCGGCCTGCCGCGCTGCGGCATCGATCCCGCCGCCGCGGGCGAGCTCGCCGATCTCGCTCGCAGCAAAGGACTTTCCGTTCGCGGCGTGATGGGGTACGAAGGCCATCTCATGCTGCGCAAGGACCCGGCGGAGCGCGCCGAGCGCGCGGCCGAGAGCATGGCGCTGCTGCTGGCCGCGCACGAGGACGTCGGCGGCGATCTCGTCAGCGCGGGCGGCACCGGGACGTACGCGGTGAACACCTGGGCCACCGAGGTCCAGGCCGGCTCCTACGCCCTGATGGACACCGCCTACGCCGAGCTCGGCCTGCCGTTCCGGCAGGCCCTGACCGTTCTCGGAACCGTCATCTCGGCGTCCCCGAAGTGGGTCGTCGCCGACGTCGGGATCAAGGCGCTCGGCATGGACCACGGCAATCCCGCGATTCCGGGCGCGCGCGTGCACTTCTGCTCCGACGAGCACCTGACCTTCACCCCGGAGCTCCCGGCCCGGGTCGGCGACCGGGTCCGGGTGCTGCCCGCGCACATCGACCCGACCATCGCGCTGCACGAACGCATCCACGTCGTCGACGGCGACGAGGTCGTCGAGATCTGGCCCGTCGACCTACGCGGCTGGTGATTTCGCCGGACCGGTCCCGCCCGGCGTCCGCCGTGCAATAGGGTTGCGCCGCCTCGTCCGAGGCTGGCCCGGCTCGTGGATCGGAGTGACGGTGCGGATCGGTCAGTTGGTCAGCGGCCGGTATCGGTTGGCGGAGCAGATCGGTTCCGGCGGCAACGGGACGGTCTGGCGCGCCGTCGACGAGGAACTGGGCCGGGACGTCGCGATCAAGCACGCCGTCTCACGGGACAGCGAGCACGGCGCCGAGCGGATCCGGCGGCTGCGCACCGAGGGCAAGATCCTGGCGAAGGTGAACCACCCGAACGTCGTCACGTTGTACGACGTGGTGGACGAGGGCGGCGAATGGCTGCTGGTCATGGAATACCTCCCCGCGCCGGACCTGGCCCACCACCGCATGTTGTCGCCCGCGCGGGTGGCCAGGCTCGGGGCGCAGCTGGCCGCCGGCCTGGCCGCGGTGCACGCCACGGGCATCCTGCACCGCGACATCAAGCCCGGGAACGTGCTCGTCACCGCCGACGACATCGCCAAGCTCGGCGACTTCGGCATCTCGCGCGCCGTACACGCCGACGTGACTCTCACCGAGACCGGCCTGCTCTCCGGGACACCGGGCTTCGTCGCCCCCGAGGTGGCCAACGGCGCGGACCCCACCGCGGCCTCGGACGTCTTCTCGCTCGGCGCCACCCTGTTCGCCGCGATCGAGGGCGTGACGCCGTTCGGCGAATCCGGCAATCCGTTCGTGCTGCTGCGGCAGGCCGCGGCGGGCAAGGTCGCCGCGCCCAGCCAGGCCGGGCCGCTCACTCCGGTGCTCGCCCAGCTGTTGCGGGTCAATCCGGCGAAGCGGCCGAGCGCGGCGGAAGCCAGGACGATGCTGGAGAACGTCGCCGCCGACGTGCCGGTCGAGAAGCGGCGGCGCGGTCGCGTGGTCGCGGTGTCCGCGGCCGTCGCCGGCGTGCTGGCGGCCGGTGCCCTGGTGGCGACCGGTTTTCCGCCCACCGCGGCGGATCGGCCCCCGACTGATCGGGCCGGAGCGCCGAGGCCGGTGTCACCGATCGGCGAGCCCCGCACGGCCGACCCCTGCGCCCTGCTCGACCCGGTGGCGCTCGCCCGGTTCGGCGAAACCGACCTGAACGCCGAGTACGGCAACTTCAACCGGTGCGACGTCATCGTGGATTCCGGCGACGGCGAGGTGGACGTCGAGGTGCTGTTGTCCGCCGCCGACGGGCCGCCGGAGGGCCGGGTCGAGAAGATCGGCGCGCTGGACATCGTGCGGGAACCGCAGGAAAGCGACGAATGCGCCCGGATCCTGCCGATGCCCGACCGGCGAACCCGGGTCGTGATCACCGCGGACCAGCTCGGCGAGGGCCAGTCCGATCTGTGCGGCATGGCCGAGGCGGCGGCTACGACCGCGGCCGGGGTGCTCGGCCGGGGCGAGGTTCCGCGCCGGCCCGCGCCGAATCCCGCTTCGCTGATCAACGCCGACGCCTGCGGCCTCCTCGACGGCGATGCGCTCGCGCGCTTCCCCGGTGTCGACGCGATCCGCCCGGAGCCGGGCTTCGGCGGCTGGAGCTGCCGGTGGAACAGCACCACCGGACCGGCCACGCTCCGGCTCATCTTCGACCGGCACCAGCCGCCCACCGCCGACGACGGGCGGCCCGTCCGGTTCGGCGACCACCGGGCGTTCGTCGAGCCGGAGGGCTACGGCGAGGAGTCGTGCCAGGTCGGCATCGTCCACCGCGAGTACCGCGGCGAGGACGGCCAGCTGGTCGAGCGGCTGCTCGTCGTCGTGATGGGTCCGCAACCCACCGACGAGCTCTGCCGGCTGGCCACCGCCCTCGCCGAACCGGCCGCCGCAGGCCTCCCCACCTGACACCAAGACCCGCACCACGCGAGGCCCCGCTGGCTGACGTGAAGTGAACGGCCTGTTCGCCTCGATAGATGAAGTGAACGGTCCGTTCACCTCATCCATCCGATGCCGGTGGACACCGCTGGAATTGGGTGAACGGACCGTTCGTCTCAATAGGTGAAGCGAACAGGCCGTTGACTCCGCCGCCTCCAAGGCTGTAGCGGGCCAAGACTCGCTGCTCCGGAGCAGGTGCGCCACCAGAGGAGCCAACCCGGGTCAGCCGTCGAGGCCCCTCAGGTCCGGCGGGACGAGGGTGGTGCTCTCCATCAGTTCGCGGATGAGGTTGTGGTTCAAGGTGTTCCCGACCGGCTCGCCGACCTCGTCCCGGGTCAGCCCGGGCACGCCGCCCTTCGACAGCCTGGTGCGGACGTCGACGACGTCGTGCTCCACCCGCTTCGCCGTCCACCCGGCATCCGGTTGCAGCTCGGCGAGGTGTTCGGCGGCCTGCCGCCAGGACAGCGGCTGCGGGTAGGCCTCGTGCATCAGGTAGCGCTGGCCCAGGACGACCAGGAGGAGCTTCTCGGTCGGCGAGAGCTTCCACGTCCTCGGCGGTTGCGTCGGGTCGCTGTGCTGCGACGCGGGCGGCTGCCCGTCCGGCCCCGCCACGTACAGCTCCAGCAGGTGCTCGCGACCGCTCGAACCGCGCAGGAACAGCGGCGTGTACCCGGTGGTGAGCGGGACCGGCTCGTCGTCGGCGAACAGCAGCCGGGAGCCGGGGAAGCGGACCGGGAGGCGCCCCGTGTTGTGCACCCACCAGTGGTCCAGGTGGTGGGTCAGCAGCCCGTGGTGGCGGCTGATCCGCCGGTCGTTCTCCCCGACGCAGACGTGCACCTCCGGCCGGTTGCGGCCGAACACGATCGTCCGCCCCTCCCGCGGCCGGACCGTGATGCCCCCGGTGACCGACAACGCGAAGATCGTGCCCGGCGCCGACCCGGGCACCCCGAACGCGAGGCTGCCGTGCCCGGCCGCGAGCGGACGACCCCCGGCCACCTGCAGGTTCTCGCGCATGCCCACCTCCGCTTCCTCGAACGCACCTGCAGCATTCCACGGCCGGCCGGGAGCCCTCCCGGAACCGGTGCGGCCCCGCGGGGCCGCTGCCGGTGATCAGGACGTGACGGCGCACTGGCCGCGATCCTCGCGCGCGGGCCCGGCCGCGGTGGGCCGCACGTCGAAGTCGAAGATCGCCGCCGGGACGTAGAGCGTGCAGCAGGCGTTGGGGATGTCGACGATGCCGCTGATCCTCCCCTCGACGGGCGCCGAGCCGAGCAGCAGGTACGCCTGTTCGCCGGTGTAGCCCCACTTCTTGAGGTACTCGACGCCGTTGAGGCAGGCACGCCGGTAGGCGGTGGTG
This sequence comes from Saccharopolyspora sp. NPDC045839, assembly GCF_056431645.1. Classification (NCBI taxonomy): domain Bacteria; kingdom Bacillati; phylum Actinomycetota; class Actinomycetes; order Pseudonocardiales; family Pseudonocardiaceae; genus Saccharopolyspora; species Saccharopolyspora sp. NPDC045839. The sequence goes on along the minus strand of NZ_JBWKKH010000015.1, from coordinate 93,543 downwards.
GCGTCCAGGTAGTGGTTGGTGTCCGTGTCGTGGTCCACCGAAACCCCGGAGAACGACAGGAACTCCGAGTACCGCGGTTCGACGTTGCCCGGCATGAACACCGGGTTGGTGCTGATGCCGAACTTGTCCATGCCGCCCTTGATCAGGTCGACGTGCAGGTCGATGAAGCCGCCCATCTCGATCGCGCCGCAGAAGGTGATCTCGCCGTCGCCCTGGCTGAAGTGCAGGTCGCCCATGGACAGCTTCGCGCCCTCGACGAAGACCGGGTAGAAGACCCGCGACCCGCGGGTGAAGTTCTTGATGTCCTGGTTTCCTCCGTTCTCCCGGGCCGGCACCGTCCGGGCGCCCTCCCGGGCGATCCGCTGCGCCTCGCTGCCGTCCGCCTGACCGGCCAGCGCCCCGGGCTCGGTCGGCGGCAGGGCCAGCGGTGGCACGCGGTTCGGGTCGGTGTCGATGAGCGCCTGCTCCCGCCGGTTCCACTTGGCCAGCAGATCGGCCGATGGCGCGGTGCCCATCAGGCCGGGGTGGGTGATGCCGGTGTAGCGGATGCCCGGCAGGTGCCGCGAGGTGCACTGCTGCCCGTGGAAGTCCCAGATCGCCTTGTAGGCGTCCGGGAAGTAGTCGGTCAGGAAGCCGCCGCCGTTGACCTTGGCGAACACGCCCGTGTAGCCCCATCCCTGCCCCGGGGCCTCACCGGTCTCCTGCGGCACCGGCCCGAGGTCCAGGATGTCGACGATCAGCAGGTCGCCGGGTTCGGCACCTTCGACGCCGATGGGGCCGCTGAGCATGTGCGTGAGGTTCAGGTCGACGTCCCGCACGTCGTTGGCGGAGTCGTTGTTGCCGAGCTGCGCGTCGGTCCACTCCCGGCATTCGACGCGGAACTCCTGGCCGGGCCGGACCATCGCGGCCGGCGGGATGTCCGGGTGCCAGCGGTTGTGCCCCGGCACCGCCTGCTCCCGCATCGACTTCGACTGGTCGACGCTGAAAACCACTTCTGGCATGGGAAATCCTCCTCACTGATGTGCCGGACGGTGGGGCGCGGACAACGTCCGGAAGCCCCGGACCGACCACACGCCGGTGGTGAACAACCACAGCGCGACGAAGACGACGACGCCGAAGACCACCAGCGCCGTCGCGATGGCGTTCGGGTTCTGCCAGTAACCGGTCATGATCAGGAACGACGGGATCGCGGCGGTGACCCAGCCCTCGATCGCGGCGACCCAGCCGGTGTAGCGGGTTAGCCGCTCCATCTTGAGGCCCAGCAACAGGAAGAACAGCAGCCACAGGAACGACCAGTACAGCCAGATCACGCCGAACGGGCTGTCCCCGAGCAGCCGGAAGTTCGCGAACGAGTAGCCGAGCGCCATGATGGCGACGAACAGCGAGAACCAGCCGACTCCGCTCGTGTCGAAGTCACCGAGCAGCCCGATCCCCACGTACAGGTAGGTGAATCCGAAGAGGTAGATGCCCGACGCGCTGAGGACCGTGACCGGGTCCCCGAGGTTCACCGCGATCAGGATCGTCGGGGTGATCACCTGGAGCGCCCCGACGAAGAGGTTGAACACGCCGATCGCCTTCGGGTCGGCCTTGCCCAACAGCATGACGCCGTTGAGGAACAGCACGGCGCCGACGTACAGCAATCCCACGTATGCCACCGATGACACCTCCGCTGGCGCCTGGGCCCGGTCAGGGGCGCGGGAGCCGGGACAGCGACGGATGCGGCTCGGGCGGCTTCCCGCGGGGCACCTCGGTGACCACCTCCGGTTCCGCGCCGCTGCGCTCCGCCCGGTCGAGCGCGGCGGCGAGCCGCGCGGGCACGGCGGCGAGGTGCGGTGCGGAGAAGATCCTGCGGGCCGGTCGCCCGCAGTGGAGGCATTCGCGTGAAGCCGAGGCCGTCCCCATCGGCTGGTGCGTCTCGAAGCGACCGCACCGAGGGCAGTCGTACTCGTAAGTCGCCATGGCCGGCCCTTCCCCCGAAGACCTGAGACCGATGCGATCCCGCTGCGGTCGCCGGCCGGAAAATCGCGGACCGACGGCCCAGAACCGAGGAGACTCCCGGCGTCGTGCGCTGTCAAGGGCGGCATGATCTGCGGCGACGCGGCCCTGGCGGTCGGGTTCGGCGTGGCGCGCGGCACTGTTGACTGCGCGTGCCCGCCTACCCAATAATTTCCGCCCAACAGAGTGAGCACCCGTCGGAGCGGTCACAGCATGCAGGCGGCACCCGACACGATCAGAGTGGTGGCTGCCCATGCGTCCCCGACACGATCCCCGCGGTCGCATCATCCTGACCGCCTGGCTGTGCCCGGGCTGCGACGTCGCCGGACGTTCCGCGCCCGAGAACGAGCCGGAATGCTGGAACTGCGGCGGCCCGGTCGTGGTCACCGCGCGCCCCTCGGTGCCCGTCGCCGAACCTGCCGCCGGCTCGCCGGTCAACTCCTGACCGTCCGTCCACTGTGCACTCCGATCGACCCCCGACCGTCCGCTAGCACAGCGTGACTGATCGACTACGGATCGAATTCGGGGCGAAAGACCCCTTTACCGGCCTTTTCCTGGCAATACCGTGACAAGTACCGGCGAAAAGCCGGTGAATCCGACGGCGTACTCACGTCGCCGGGGTCGGCAGAAAAGCACCGGGAGTCCCGGTGGGCTCTTCGCGCCCCGGAAAGGCCCGGTGCGGCAATCCCCATCATGGGATTAACGAGGGATCACGATGCAGATCAGCACAATCTTCAGCAACCGTCACGGCTGGGGCTGGGGCCACGGCTGGGGCTGGGGCTGGGGCTGGGGTTGGGGCTGGGGTCGCTGGGGCGGTTGGGGCGGCTGGGGCGGCTGGGGTCGTTGGGGCGGCTGGCGCTGAGCCGGCTTTGACGTCCTGAGAACCTCTTCCAACCAGCAACCACATCCAACCCAAAAGACCAGTCCAGCATTTCCGGTAGCTCCCGTCCGCATTGAGGCGGGAGCTACTGCTGCGTCTGGACGACCCTCGTTGTCCACACAGGACTCGAACACCGCGCGGAAGTGCCGGGGCCGATTCCCGCCGGACACGGGCCGGCGGTGACACCATGATCGACTCATGCGTGCTTCCGACGACGTGCTGTTCGCCCACCTCCGCCGCACCAACGCGGATTTCGCCCGCCGGGTGAGGTCGATCGAGCCCGGCCAGTGGGCCGATCCGACCCCCTGCGCCGAATGGGACGTGCGCGCGCTGGTGAGCCACCTGGTGCAGGCGAACGCGATCTACCGCCTGCTGCTGCACGGCGGCCACAGCACCCAGTTCCTGATGATCCGCGAGCAGGACGCGCTCGGCGACGACCCCGCCGGATCGTTCGACGCCGCCGCGGCGAGCTGCCTCGCCGCCTTCGGCGAGCCCGGGGCGCTGGACCGGGTCGTGGACTACCCGTTCGGCCCGGTCGACGGCCGCAAACTGCTCGGACTGCTCATCGCCGACACCGTCGTGCACAGCTGGGACCTCGCCCGCGCCACCGGCGGCCCGGAGGAACTGGACCCGTTGCCGGTCGAGTGGGTCGACGACAACTTCGAGTGGCTCTACACCGGCGTCGCCGAGGGGCCGCTCGACCCGGGCAGCACGCACAGCTACTTCGCGGCGGCCGCGGCGGCTCCCGCCGACGAGACCCGCCAGCAGCGGGTGCTGCGCCTGATGGGCCGCCGACCCTGAGCTCCGCCACCGGAATCCGATCCGGAATTCGATCTTGCAGAATCCGCTCCCCGCGCGCCCGGCCTGGGCTACCTTGATCAACATCGCACGTGATCTTCGTGCGGGGAAATCGGAGGACAACAGCAGATGACCAGGAACCTGCCGGGGTCGGTGAAGCGCACCGCGGCGCTGGCCGCCGCGGTCGCCGCCGCGGGCGCGTTCACGAGCTTCGGGACGGCGCAGGCCGACGAGCCGACCGGCGACGTGACGCCCTCGATCATCGGCGGCACACCCGCGGACCAGACCTACTCGTTCATGACGTCATTAGAGTACGAACGCGACGGGGACCCGAACTCGCACCGCTGCGGCGGCGCGCTGATCAGCCCGGAGTGGGTCGTGACGGCGGCGCACTGCGTCACCTCGCCCGACCCGAACGGCGGCGCCTACGTCGTGATGGACCCGGCGCTGCTGCACGTGCGCGTCGGCTCCAACGACCGGACCTCCGGCGGAACCATCGCCAAGCTCCAGGACATCGTGGTGCACCCCGAGTACCACTCGTACGAGGACCGCGAGCTGGGCAAGGACATCGCGCTCCTGCACCTCGACGGGCCGATCGCCGACGCGCCGGCGCCGATGGCCGACGAGCTCACCGCGCCGGGCACCGCGGTCCGCGAGATCGGCTGGGGCTACGTCTCCAACGCCGACGCCGGTGACCCGACCAAGCTGCCGACGCAGCTCCAGCAGCTCGACACCTCGATCATCCCGTCCGACACGCCGAAGTGCGTGGCGGGCCCGGACGGCGACACCTCCTGGGGCATCCACGACGGCGACGTCTGCGCGGACAACCCCGAAGGCGTTCGCGGTCCCTGCGGCGGCGACTCCGGTTCGCCGCTGCTGGTCAAGGAAGGCGGCCGCTGGCGGGTCGTCGGCGTGGACAGCCGCGGCGTCGGCCACGTCTGCGGCGAGTCGCCCGACGTCTACACCAGCGTCGGCCACTTCCGCGGCTGGATCGACAGCGTCATCGCGTGATCTCCTGATCGCGACAGGGCCCCGGCGGTGGATCGCACCGCCGACCGACCGTGCGCACTTTGTGCTGCTATTGCGACACAAAGTGCGCACGGGCCGGTTGAAGACCGCGAGGACGAGACGCGACATCTGACCAATCTGGACCCGCACCAGCCCACCTCCTCGAGAGCCGCGGCGGATGCACCGCCGGGAAAGATCGCCGGTTTCGTGTTGTCGATTCCGGTGTGATCAGCACCGCGACCGCGATCGAGCCCGGCGACCGGGCGGGCTTCGAGCAGTCTTTCGGCGAGGACGCGAAGGGCGCCACGCCCTACTACCTCCGCCACACCGTGGAGAACCTCGGCGGCACCGATCCGACCGGCAAGAACGGCCCGCTGACCGACGGGCTGCCGACAGACAGCACCACCACCGGCATGTTCATCACCGGCTCGATGCCGGGCAGCAACGCCGCCGCTCCCCCGCCGACTTCGACAGCCCGGCGCCCGGTACGACAGCCGCCGGCCGGACGCCGCGGGCGACGAGGTCGTCGCCGCGAAGTAGGACGGCGGCGACACGACGAGAACCCGGTCGTCTGGCGGCTTCCCGGCAGGTGGCCGGCGCGGCGCGGCCGCATGATCGTGTTGAGATGTTCGCCCCCGCCCCGGACAGTGGTTTCGATGTCGGGCACATCGGCAAGGGACGGGGGCCGGGGATGCGGGTAGCAACAGCGTGGCAGGTCGTCGTCGGAGGCGTGCTCGCCTGCGCGATGGCCTCGTGCACGGCTCCACCGAAGCCTTCGGCCGCGTCCGTGACGGCCTCGGTGCCGGACCGCGCCGCGCAGGTCGCGCCCAGCGAGCCGCTGGTCGTCACCGCGCACGCGGGCACGCTCACCTCGGTCACCGTTACCACGGACGGGGGAAGGACGATCCCCGGTTCGCTGCGCGACGGCGGCCGCTGGTGGAGCACGACGACACCGCTGGAGTTCGGCACCACCTACCGGGTGCACGCCCTGGCCGAGGACGTCGAGCGGAAGCCGTCGGCGCCGCTGAACTCGACCTTCAGCACGGTCAAGCCCGTGGACACCGTCACCGTCGAGCGGACCCGGCCCACCGACGGCGACACGGTCGGCGTCGCCATGCCGGTGTCGATCTACTTCAGCCGGCCGGTGACCGACCGGGCCGCCGTCGAGCGCCGCCTGTCGGTCGAGCCGTCGGTGCCGACCGAGGGCTCGTTCCACTGGATGAGCGACGAGCAGGTCAACTGGCGCCCCAAGGAGTTCTGGAAGTCCGGCACCATCGTCCGGGTGCGCGCGCAGCTGTACGGCGTGGACACCGGCGGCGGCGTGATGGGCACCGACGACACCGAGACCAGCTTCCTCATCGGGCGCGACCAGCGCGCGATCGGCGACGTCAACACCCACACGTTCACCGTCTTCCAGGACGGCCAGCCGATCCGGGAGCTCCCGGCCTCCTACGGCAGGAGCGTCTACCCGACCCAGTCCGGCGTCCACGTGGCCTTCGAGAAGCACACCTCGACGCGGATGCGCTCGGACACCTGGGGCGGGCCGCAGAAGGGCCAGCCCGGCTACTACGACGAGGTCCTCCCGCACGCCGTGCGCATCTCCAACAACGGCGAGTTCGTGCACGTCAACGCCGCGACGGTCGGGCAGCAGGGGGTCGCCAACGTCTCGCACGGGTGCATCAACCTGTCGCCGGCCAACGGCAAGTGGTACTTCGACTTCGTGCAGATCGGCGACCCGGTGGAGATCGTCGGCTCCGACCGGCCGCTGACCCCGGCCGACGGCGACATCCCGGACTGGACGATCCCCTACGACGAGTACATCAAGGGCAGCGCCCTCTACCAGCCGCGCTGAGCGGCGTGCCGGGGCAGGAAGGCCGCGATCGCGAGCGCGAGGAGGGCCGCGGCGGCGGCCATCGCCATGATCACCTGGAAACCTGCCTCGGACGGCACGGTCAGCGCGCCGAACGTCGCGGTCAGCTGCGCGAGCACGGCGCCCGCCACCGCACTGGAGACCGAGGTGCCGATGGCGCGCATCAGGGTGTTGAGGCTGTTGGCGGCAGCGGTCTCCGCGACGGGCACCGCCGCCATGATGAGCGCGGGCATCGCCCCGTAGGCGAGCCCGATGCCGGCGCCGATCACGCTGGAGACGAGCACGAGCTGCCAGACCGCGGACATCAGCACGATGCCCAGGCCGTAGCCGGCGGCCACCACGACGGCGCCCAGCATCAGCGTCGTCTTCGGTCCCCGGGCCGTCGAAATGCGCGCGGACAGCGGCGCCATGGCCATCATCAACAGACCCGACGGGCCCATCGCCAGCCCCACGACGAACATCGTCTGCGCCAGGCCGTAGCCGGTGGCCGCGGGCAGCTGCAGGAGCTGCGGCAGCACCAGGGACATCGCGAACATGGCGAACCCGAACACTGCGGACGCGATGTTGGTGAGCAGCACCTGGCGGCGCGCGGTGGTGCGCAGGTCCACCAGCGGCCGGGCGACGCGCAGCTCCCACCAGCCCCACAGCAGGAACAGCACCGCCGACGCACCGAGCAGTCCCCCCGCTCGGGTGGCGGTCCAGCCCCACTCCGCGCCCTTGGAGATCGCCAGCAGAAGGCAGATCAGCCCGGCCGACAGCCCGATCGCGCCCACGAGGTCGAAGCGCCCGCCGCTGCGCACGCCGGATTCCGGCACGAACGCCGGCACCAGCGCGGTCGCGACGGCACCCAGGCCCGCCGACGCCCAGAAGAGCACGTGCCAGTCGGTGCGTTCGGCCAGGAAGGCGGCCGCGGGCAGGCCGAGCGCGCCGCCGACGCCCAGCGAGGCGCTCATCGTCGCGGTGGCCGAGCCGAGCCGTTCGGCCGGGAGCACGTCGCGCATGATGCTGATCCCCAGCGGGATGACGCCCGCAGCCAGCCCCTGCAGGCTCCGCCCGACGACCATGGGCGCCAACGAGTCGCTGAGGCCGCAGACCGCCGAGCCGGCCACCAGCAGCACCAGGCTGATCAGCAGCATGCGCCGCTTGCCGTACATGTCCCCCAGCCGGCCCACGACCGGGGTCGCGACGGCCCCGGCGAGCAGCGTCGCGGTGATCGCCCACGCGGCGTCGGACGCGGACGCGCCCAGCAGCGCGGGGAGCACCGGGATCAGCGGGATGACCAGCGTCTGCATCAGCGAGACCACGATCCCGCCGAAGGCCAGCACCGCCACGACGGTGTTCGCGCGCGGCGGGCCCGAAACCACGGCGTCGGCGGCTCGGGCTGGGGCGTGGGGCATGGCGGGGCCTCCGTCGGGGTGATCGGCGTTGCCGGTCGGCTACTTTAAATCAGCTGATTGACTTAAAATAGCGGGACCGGTTAACTGGTCGCAGACCGACCGGGAGGAGCGCGCATGACCGGCGAGGGCGAACAGGTCCTGGACTACCCGATTCCCAGCGCGGCGGCGCTGGAACCGCCCGCGGAGTGGGCGCAGCTGCGGCAGGGGTGCCCGGTGGCGCGGGTGTCGCTGCCCAGCGGCGACGAGGCGTCGCTGCTCACCCGATACGACGACGTCAAGCGGGTGCTTTCCGACCCGCGGTTCACCCGGCAGCTCAGCGCCGAAGGCGCGGCCCGGATCTCGGCCAACGAATCGGGTGGCGTGTTCAACAGCTCGATGGCGGACTCGCTCCCCCAGACCGGCGAGGAGCACCAGCGGTGGCGGCGAATGGTCGCCAAGTGGTTCACCGCACGGCGGATGACCGCGCTGCGGCCCGAGATCGAGGCGATGGCCGATCGCCTCATCGACGACATGGTGACGCGCGGCGCGCCTGCCGACCTCAAGGCGGGCCTGGGTTTCCCGCTGCCGGTGTGGGTCATCTGCACCATGCTCGGCGTTCCGGACAGCGACCGGGACAAGTTCGCGTACTGGTCCGACACGCTGCTCAACCTGACCAGGTACCGGCAGGAGGAGATCGACGCGGCGCAGGCCGAGTTCGTCGCGTACATGGCCGCCCACGTCGCCGCCAAGCGGGCGGAACCCGGTGAGGACCTGCTCAGCGAGCTCGTCGCGGCCACGGATGCCGAGGGGCGCGGGCTGACCGACGGGCAGCTGGTGGGCACCGGCCAGGGCCTGCTGGTCGCCGGGCACGAGACCACGGCGAACATGATCGGCAAGATGGTGGCGATGCTGCTGGCCGACCGCACGCGGTGGGAACAGCTGCTCGCGGACCGGTCGCTGGTGCGCACCGCCGTGGAGGAGGCGCTGCGGTTCGACGCCAACCCCGGCTTCGGCATGCCGCGCTACATCGGCGAGGACGCCGAGGTCGCCGACATCGAGCTGCCCGCGGGCACGACCGTGGTGTGCAGCATGGCCGCGGCCAACCGCGACGCCACTGCGTTCGACGGCGCCGACGAGATGGACCTCGGCCGCAGTCCGAACCCGCACCTGGCCTTCGGCGCGGGGGCGCACTCCTGCCTGGGTCAGGCGTTGGCCCGCACCGAGCTGCAGGCCGTGCTCGACGTGCTGCTCCGCCGCCTCCCCACGCTGGAGCTCGCCGTGGCACCGGAAGACCTCAACCGGGTCGAGGGCCTCGCCGTCGGCGGCCTCCGCGAACTTCCGGTGCGGTGGTGACGATGGCCGGGAAGACCGTCCGGGCGGAGCGGGTCAACGCGACGCGGGAGCAGATCTTGGCGGCGGCGGAACGGCTTTTCGCCGAGCACGGGGTGTTCGCCGTGTCCAACCGCCAGGTCAGCGAGGCCGCGGGGCAGGGCAACAACACCGCGGTCGGCTACCACTTCGGCACCAAGGCCGACCTGGTGCGGGCGATCGCGCGCCGGCACTCCGCGCAGATCGAGCGGCTGCGCCTGGCCATGGTCGCCGAGGCCGACGGCTCCACCGACGTGCGGGACTGGGTGGCCTGCCTGGTCTGCCCGGTCACCGAGCACCTGGCCGCCCTCGGCAGCCCCACCTGGTTCGCGCGGTTCGGGGCGCAGGTCATGACCGATCCCGCGCTGCGCGAGATCATGATCGACGAGTCCCTCACCGCGCCGTCGCTGCTGACGGTCCTCGACGGCCTCAACCGGTGCCTGCCCGACCTGCCGGTCGACGTGCGGCTGGAGCGCGGCGACATGGCCCGCCAGCTCATGGTGCACATGTGCGCCGAGCGCGAACGCGCTCTCGCCGAAGGCACCGCCACACCGCGGAACAACTGGCAGGACGCCGCGAGCGGCTTGATCGACGCTATCGTCGGGATGTGGCTGGCACCGGTCACGCGGTGATTTCCGTTCGGACCAGCCGAAATCCGCCCGAGGAGGATGCTCGTGAAGGTGACCGTCGACGAGGACAGGTGTTGCGGCGCAGGGCAATGCGCGCTGCTCGCCCCCGAGGTGTTCGACCAGCGGGAGGACGACGGGGTCGTGATCCTGCTCGACGCGGCACCGGCCGAGCCGCTGCACGCCGCGGTCCGCGAGGCGGCCGGCGTGTGCCCGGCGGCGGCGATCGAGCTGGGCGAGAACGCGTGAGCGCGCCCGCAGGCGTGCTGGTGGTCGGCGCGTCCGCCGCCGGCATCACCACCGCAGATGCGTTGCGCCGCAAGGGATATCTCGATTCCCTGACCCTCCTGGGCGCCGAGCCCCACCTGCCCTACGACCGGCCGCCGCTGTCCAAGCAGGTCCTCTCCGGGATCTGGGAGGCCGAGCGGGTGCGGCTCCGGTCGCCGGAGAAGCTGGCCGAACTGGACGCCGACATCATCCTCGGTGACCCGGCGGTCGGCCTGGATCCGGCGACCCGCACCGTCCGCACCGCCTCCGGCCGGACCCTGACCGCCGGAACCATCGTCGTGGCGACGGGGCTGCGGCCCAGCACGCTGCCCGGCCAGGACGGTCTGACCGGCGTGCACGTGCTGCGCACCGTCGACGACTCCCTGGCACTGCGATCCGCCCTGTTGAGCGCGACGCGGGTGGTCGTGGTCGGGGACGGCGTCCTCGGCACCGAAATCGCCGCCACGGCAAGGGGAATGGGTGCGGACGTGACGCTGGTCGGCCCGCAGCCGGTGCCGATGGCGAGCCAGTTCGGCACCCTGGTCGGCGGGCTGCTCGGCGAACTGCACGCCGAGCGCGGCGTCCGGCTGCGGCTGGGCACGGCCGTCGACGGGCTGACCGGGCGGGACGGCAGGGTCACCGGCGTGCGCCTGGACACCGGCGACGAACTGCCCGCCGACGTCGTCGTGGTGGCGCTCGGCGCCGCGCCGGCGACGGAATGGCTCGCGGAAAGCGGGCTGCAGCTGGACAACGGGCTCGTCTGCGACTCCCGCTGCCGTGCGGCGGAAGGGATTTACGGCGCCGGGGACGTGGCCCGGTGGCAGCACGACGCGCTCGGCGTCCCGCTGCGGCTGGAGAACCGGACCAACGCCACCATGCAGGCGAACGCCGTCGCGGCCAACATCCTCGGCGAGGACCAGCCCTACTCCCCCGTGCCGCACTTCTGGACCGACCAGTACGACACCAAGATCCAGGTCCACGGCCTGCCCACGGCCGCCGCCGAAGCGACCATCGTGGACGGAGACCCGGCGGACGGGCGATTCGTCGCGATGTACCGCCGCGATGGCGAGGCCGTCGGCGTGCTGGGCTGGAACATGCCCAAGCAGACCCGGTTGCGCCGCGGCGAGGTCGTCGAGGCGCTTTCCGCACCGGTCCGGTGACGACGACCCAGGAAGGCAAGCGATGATCCCAGTTCGCGAGGAATCGGCGGATGTCCCGGAGTTCCCGATGGCCCGGGCGGCGGGCTGCCCGTTCGACCCGCCGCCAGACCTGCGGTCCCGGCAGGAGGCGGGGCCGCTCGCGAAGGTCCGGCTGTGGGACGGCAGCACTCCGTGGCTGGTGACCCGCTACGCGGAGCAGCGCACGCTGCTGGCCGATCCGCGGGTCAGCGCCGACATCACCCGCCCCGGCTACCCCAGCTCGGCGCCGGTCAGGCCGGGCGGTTCCGCCGTCAGCTTCATCCTGATGGACGACCCCGAGCACGCCAGGCTGCGGCGGATGGTGACCGCGCCGTTCACCGTCAAGCGGGTGGCCGCGATGCGCCCGGCCGTGCAGAAGATCGTGGACGACCTGATCGACGAGATGCTCGCCGGCCCGAACCCGGTGGACCTGGTCGAGGCGTTCGCGCTGCCGGTGCCCTCTCTGGTGATCTGCGAGCTGCTCGGTGTCCCCTACTCCGATCACGACTTCTTCCAGGAGAACAGCAAGACCATCATCAAGCGGGACGCGAGCCCCGACGACCGCACCGCCGCGATGGGCCGGCTGGCCGGTTACCTGGACGAACTCGTCGGCGCGAAGCTCGCGAACCCCGGCGACGACCTGCTGTCCCGGCTGACCGAGCGGGTCGCGGCCGGGGAACTGGCCCGGGACGAAGCGGCGCGGATGGGCGTGCTGCTGCTGATCGCAGGGCACGAGACCACCGCGAACATGATCGCCCTCGGCACGCTCGCCCTGCTGGAGCACCCGGAACAGCTGGCGCTGCTGCGCGGGTCCGACGACCCGAAGCTGGTCGCCGGCGCGGTCGAGGAACTGCTGCGCTACCTGCACATCACGCACAACGGGCGACGCCGGGTGGCGCTGGAGGACATCGAGATCGACGGTCACGTCATCCGCGCCGGCGAGGGCCTGATCATGGCCAACGACATCGGCAACCGCGATCCCGAGGCGTTCCCCGATCCCGACCGGCTGGACCTCACCCGCGACGCCCGCCACCACGTGGCCTTCGGTTTCGGCGTGCACCAGTGCCTCGGGCAGCCGCTGGCGCGGATGGAGCTGCAGGTCGTCTACAGCACGCTCTACCGGCGCATCCCCACCCTGCGGCTGGCCGAGGACCTGGCGCAGATCCCGTTCAAGCACGACGGTTCCGTCTACGGCGTCTACCGCCTGCCGGTCACCTGGTGACCGCCCGACCCCGAGGAGTTCCGATGAAGGTGACCATCGACCAGGACAAGTGCGTCTCGTCCGGTCAGTGCGTGCTGGCCGCGGAAGAGGTCTTCGACCAGCGCGACGAGGACGGCGTCGTGGTGCTGCTCAACGCGAATCCGCCAGCCGAACTCGCCGAGGACGTCCGGCAAGCAGCGGTGCTGTGCCCGGCGCTGGCCATCGTCGTGGAGGACTGACGGCAGCGATCGCGCCGCGGCTCGCCTGCGGCGCGATCGTTCAGGCCTTGGCCCGTCGGCGAGCCCGGTAGGCCGCGGCCTTGACGCGGTTGCCGCACTCGTCCATCCCGCACCAGGTGCGCCGGGCGCCGCGCGAGCGGTCGAGGTAGATGCGGGTGCAGTCGTTGCGACCGCATTCCTTGAGACAGGCGTGGGGATCGCCGAGCACGGCGATACCGCTCCTGGCTATGTGAGCCAGCACTGCACGGAGATCTCCCGAGATGTGCAGCCCCGCGTCGCTGAGCTTGATCGCGGGCAGCGGCGCGGCGGCCGCGCCGTTGACGATGTGCAGGCAGCCCGGGTCGAAGGGCCGGTCGAGCACGCGATCGAGGGCGAGCCGGTAGAGCGCTTCGCGCAGTGCCAGCGCGAACTCGAAGGTTGCGAAGTCGGCGGTGACCCGGTCCGGGAGCTCGGCGCATTCGGCCACCCACCGCTCCAGGTCCGCGGGCGCCGCCAGGGCGTCGATGGGCTCGTCCCGGCGAGACCCCACGGTGCCGGTCAGGTCGAGGGCCGCGTTGCCGCTCACGAATGCGAAATCCACGTCACCATCTTGACCGGTGACGAACTTGGGAGCAATATCGTCACCTGTCAAACCGGTGACGCCAAACCCCAGGAGGAGATCGCGTGGCAGAGATCCGCGACGTCGAGGTCGTCGTCTTCGACGTCCTCGGAACACTGGTCGACGAGCCCGGCGGACTGCGAGCGGCTATTCGCGACGCCGTACCCGCGTCCGACGATGCGAAGGTCGACGAGCTGCTCGCCGCGTGGCTGGAGCACGTCGAGCTCGAACAGCAGCGCATCGCGCAAGGACATCGCGCGTACGCCAACTCCGAGATCATCGACGGAGAGGCCGCTCGGCTGGTGGCCGACCGCGCCGGGCTCACCGATCCAGCGGCCATCGCCCGGCTGGCCACGGCGGGCCAGCGGCTGCCGCCCTGGGACGACACCGTCGCCAACCTGGAGCGGCTCGCGGAACACTTCGCCGTGCTCGGGCTCTCCAACGCCGGCCGCACCGCATTGATGCGGCTCAGCGCGCATGCGGGGTTGCGCTGGCACCAGGCCTTGCCCGGCGAAGCCGCCCTGGCCTACAAGCCGGCGCCGGAGGTCTACCGCCTCCCGATCGACACCGCCGGCTGCCCGCCAGAACGCGTGCTCATGGTGGCCGCCCACGCCTGGGACCTCCGCGGGGCCCAAGCGGCCGGCATGCGGACCGCCTACGTCCACCGGCCGGGAGGAGATCCGCCGACGAGCTCCGACACGTTCGACTGGCGGTTCGACGACCTGGACGACCTGACCACCGCGCTGACGGCGAGGTGACCAGACCCCGCCGCAGTCCGCCAAGCGCAGTGCCCCGGCCGACGGCGCGGCAGGTCGATCCGCCAGGTTCAGCCGGCGGCGATTCGGCCGAACTGGGCCGGCGCCGCCCCGAGGACGTCAAGTCCTATGTGGACGCCGTGCTGGAATCCTTCGGCGCGCCGGCGAATCGCTGGCACGCCTGCGTCCGGAAACGAAGAAGCACACGACCTGCGCACAGGTCGTGTGCTTCTGCTACCGACTCAGTCGGCGTGCGCGCTGCTTGCCGCGGCCTGCGGCAGCGGCGTCCCGCGCGGCGGGATCGCGTCGGCCTCCGCCGGATCGACCTTCGCCAGCGAGCCGTCGGCCGCGCCGTGCGCGATGGCCAGCATCGACCGCAGCGCCGAGTCGATCTGCGCCTGCTCGTGCTCCGCACCCATGTCGCTCAGCTCGATGAGCACGCTACCGCTGCCGCGCAGGCCGTAGGCGTTGCGGGCGATGCCCTGGTAGTCGCCGCCCGGGTACTGCGACACGTTCGCGCCGCCCTCGGTCATCGACCGCTGCGCCACCACCGAGATCTGCTTGGCCAGCGCGATGTCGTCGGCTTCGACACCCGGGGCCGTCGGCCACAGCAGCGACGCGGTGATCTCGCGCCCCGAGCCGTCGACGTAGCGGCCCTGCATGTGGTAGTCCACCACGATCTGCGGCTGGAACTCCGCGTAGTGCCGCTGGATCAGGCCGGCCTCGGTGGCCGGGTTGTCCTCGGGCGCGACCGCGGGGTCGTGGTAGCGGTTGATGTCGTAGCCCTTGCCCGCCTCGCCGTACTCGGGGTCGGCGTCGGGCGCGTAGTTGTAGCGCCAGTTCTGCTCGTGGCCATCGGGATTCGCCCGCACCACGATGTCGACGGTCACCTGCGACCGCAACCAGCGCTGGTAGTCGCTCCGGCCGACGCCGACGTCGCGCAGGAACTCCAGCGCGGCGGGCGTGCCGAGCGGCTCGTCACCGTGCTGCTGCGTGACGTAGAGGATGCGCAACGGCCCGTCGCCGACCCGCGCGCTCCACACCGGCCTGCCCTGGTTCGACTCGCCGATGGCGTCCACCCGGATCGCGCCGCGGCTGCGCCACTGGAGCTTCTGCAGCTCCCGGGCGAGCTCTTCCGTGCTGGGCCGCGGGTCGACCCGACCGGGCGGCGCGGCCTGCGAAGGCGCGACGAACCCCAGGACGGAAAGGACCGCTACGACAACGGAAAGCAGCGCTATGCGCGTCGACTTCACCATGACGCAGGAGTCTGCCCCGCCGGACGGCCGCACCACAAGATCCGGAGCCCAATTCCCTTGCGCCGACAACGATCGGCGGGTCCGTTTCACCGCCAGGCGCTGACGCACTCCCGGCTCCGGCTCGTGCCGACACCTGCCGTCGACCGCCCGGCGCGAACCCGTTGGCGCCGAACGAAACCGGGACGCCGAGCGGCGCTGTTCGGGTGGCGCGGTTAGCCCGTTCGTGCCCGCCGGTCGTGGCTCGCCCCAACGCCGCCTGCCACCGGCCTACGTTTGCGCTACGCGACGACGGGCCGGCGCGGAGAGGACGATGACGTGCAGCAGGTGATCACGGCGGGACAGGTGCTCATCGGCCCGGCCCGGCGCGAGTTCCAGCCGCCGGGCTGACCGGGCCGCGGCGAATTGGCCCGTGTTCCCCGCCCGCGAATGCACCAGATCCGCGGTCGTTCCAGCGCTTAGGGTCGTGGGGTGACAGCTTTCCCGGTGCCACAGCGCATGGATTCCTCCGCCGTCCTCGTCACCGCATGACCGGCGGCTCCCACCGGCAGCGCGCTGCGGATCGCTCTCCCCGAGAAGGGTTTCTGGAGTCGTGACGACCTGCGAGGATCCGGTGTCCGCGACCGGCCGGTCGACCGCCAGGGGCTGGCTCGCCGTGCTGGCGGTGTCCCTGGGCATCTTCTCCCTGATGACCTCCGAGCTGCTGCCGGTGGGTCTGCTGACCCCGGTCGGTTCCGAGCTGGACGTGTCGGAGGGCACCGCGGGCCTGATGCTGACCGTTCCCGGCCTCGTCGCCACCGTCTCCGCGCCGCTGGTCACGGTCGCGACCGGCCGGCTCGACCGCCGCGTCGTGCTGGCTGCCCTGATCGGCCTGGTCGGCGCCGCCAACCTCGCCTCCGCCTTCGCGACCGGCTTCACCACCGTCCTGATCGCGCGCTTCCTGGTCGGCATCAGCGTCGGCGGCTTCTGGTCCGTCTCCGGCGGAATCGCGCTGCGCCTGGTGCCGGAGCGGCACGCGCCCCGGGCGACCGCGGTCATCTTCGGCGGGGTCGAAACCGCGTCCGTCTTCGGCGTTCCCATCGGCACGTTCCTCGGCGACCTCACCGGCTGGCGCAACGCGTTCGCGGCCGTGGGCGGCCTCGGACTCGTCTCCCTGGTCTGCATCGCCCTGCTGATGCCGAAGGTGCCGGCCCGGCGGACCATCGGATTCGCCGACCTGCCGCGGGTCTTCCTGGGCAACGCGGGCGTGCGGGCCGGCATCGCCATCACGTTCCTCGGTGTCACCGGCCACTTCCTGGCCTACACGTTCATCCGGCCGATCCTGCAGGCCGACGGCGTCGACGGCGCCCTGATCGGCGTGCTGCTGCTGGCGTTCGGCCTCGCCGGGATCTGCGGCAACTTCGTCGCCGGCGCGCTCATCGCCAGGCGGATGCGGCAGACCGCCGCGGGCATCGCCGCGATCCCCGCCCTGGCCATGGTCGTCCTCTCCGTCGTCGACAACACCGCCGTCACCGCGGCCACCGTCCTGGTGCTGTGGGGTGCGGGCTACGGGGCGCTGCCGGTCACCTTCCAGACCTGGATCCTCAAGGCCGCGCCGGAGACCACCGAGGCCGCATCCTCGCTGTACGTCTCGACGTTCAACCTGTCCATCGCGCTCGGCTCGCTCGTCGGCGGCCTGGCCGTCGACGGCATCGGCACCACGAGCGTGCTGTGGTTCGGCGCGGCGCTCGCCGTCCTCGCCCTGTTCGTGGTGGGCGGATCCCGCCGCGCGAGGACCATCACCTCGCGATGAATGTCCACAAGGGATGTTGGACTCAGGGCTGCAGCCCCGGGAACCGCCGCGTGCGCTCCACGCAGTAGACGCGCAAGCCGTCGACCAGGGCCTGGATGGAAGGCCGCGCGTAGTGGGCGGCGTCCCAGCCCGCGTGGAGGGGCACCGTCAGCGGGCCTTCGCCGGTGCGCACGATCAGGTCCCGCAGACCGAACCTGGCCTCGTCGGTGACCAGGCAGATCCCGCGGCCCGCCGCGGCGAGGGCCTGGGCGAAGGCCGAGGAGCCGGTCTCGACGACACCGGCCGGCGTCAGGCCCTCCCGGCTGATGGCCTCGTCGACGACCAGCCGGGCCACGTTCGACCGGGTCATCACGATCAACGGCTCGGCGACCAGCTCAGCGAGGTCGATCGTGGTGCGCCCGCCCAGGGGGTGCTCGGCGGGGACCTGGGCCAGCACCGGGGTGCGCCCCAGGAACGCCGACTCCAGCGAGGCCGGGGCCGGGAACGTCGAGATGCCGATGTCGGCGTCGCTGCGCATCAGCGTCTCGAAGACCCGGCTCGGCTCCTCCTGGATCGCATCGCGGAGCGTGGGCCCCGCCACGCCGCCGCCCGCCATGAACGGGGCCAGCAGGGACGCGACCGTGGCGGGCGCGGCGACCACGGTGAGCGCCGCCTCCTCCCCCTCACCCACGGCGGCCATCGTCTCGGCGGCCTGCTCGGCGCGGCGCACCAGGTCCTGGGCGACCGGGCGGAAGCGGCGGCCGGCGGCGTTGAGCGTCAGCGACCCGGGGCGGCGCGTGAACAGCGAAACCCCCAGATCCCGCTCCAGGGCGCTCAGCTGGCGGGACAGGGAGGGCTGCGCGACGTGCACCATGCGGGCCGCGGCCGTGACCGACTCGGACTCCGCGACGGCGAGGAAGTAGCGCAGCACCCGCAGCTCCATGTCGTCCTCCCTTCCCATCATGCCTCCGAGGCATGAGATTGCTAGCAATCAAGTATTAGACGACATTGGTGGCCGAATTCAAACTATGGGCTGTCCAACACACCCGCCCGGCTCCTCCGGTGAGAACCCGCACCGAAGGCTCCGCTACCGCCGGAGACCCATGAACGTCCCACGCCCCGCCGGGGTTGCCCGCGCCTCCAGCCAGGCCCGCCGCGCGGGTCTCGCCTCCTTCGTCGGCACCACCATCGAGTGGTACGACTTCTACATCTACGGAACGGCGTCCGCGCTGGTCTTCGGGAAGCTGTTCTTCCCCGAGGTCTCGCCCGCCGCGGGTGTGCTCGCCTCCTTCGCGACCTTCTGGGTCGGTTTCCTCGCCCGGCCGCTGGGCGGCGTCATCTTCGGCCACTTCGGCGACCGCATGGGCCGCAAGGGCACGCTGGTCACCACGCTGCTGCTGATGGGCGTCGCCACCTTCCTGATCGGCGTGCTGCCCACCCACGCGCAGATCGGCGTCGCCGCCCCGTTCCTGCTGGCGCTGCTGCGCGCCGTCCAGGGCATCGCCGTCGGCGGCGAGTGGGGCGGCGCGGTCCTGATGGCGTCCGAGCACGCGCCGAAGGGCCGGGGTTCCTTCTTCGCGATGCTGGTGCAGCAGGGCTCCCCGGCCGGGGCGATCCTGGCCACGCTGGTCTTCCTGGCCGCGGGCACCCTGGACGACGCCGCCTTCCTCGCGTGGGGCTGGCGGGTGCCGTTCCTGCTGTCCGGGGCTCTCGTCGTGGTCGGCCTGCTGATCCGCATGAAGGTCGAGGAGTCCGGCGAGTTCGAGCGGGTCAAGTCCAGCGGCGACGTGGTGCGGCTGCCGGTCGCCGAGGTGCTGCGCACCGCCTGGCGGACCGTGCTGCTCGGCATCGGCGCCTCGATCATGGGCATCTCGACCGCCTACTTCACCAACACGTTCGTGCTCTCCTGGACCACCAACGAGCTGCACATGAACCGGCAGACGATGCTGTACGTCCTGCTCGCGCTCTCGGTCGCGCAGTTCCTGTGGCAGCCGGTCGCCGCGCTGATCTCCGAGCGGGTCGGCGAGGCCCGGTTCATGGTCTGCTCGCTGCTGGTCAACGCAGTCGTCGCCGTCCCGATGTTCCTGCTGATCAACACCGCGCAGCCGCTGCTGGTCTTCGCCGGGATCGCGCTCGCCATCGTCAGCGGCTGCGGGTACTACGCCGTGCTGGCGGGCTTCCTCGCCCGCGCCTTCCCCTCCCGGATCCGCTACACCGGGATCTCGCTGGCCTACCAGCTCTGCTCGACGCTCATCGGCGGCACGACGCCGTTCGTGGCCCAGGCCCTGCTGACCTCCAGCGGCGGTTCCTTCTGGCCGGTGGCCGCCTTCTACGTGGCCCTGCTGCTGATCACGACCGCGAGCGTCGCCGGTCTCGCCCGCTTCGGCGCGCGGCGAGCGGCCCAGGAACAGCCCGCCGAAGCCATCGCCTGACCCATCCAGAGAAGGAGTTGACCAACCGTGCGCCTCGACGCGATCTTCCACAATGGACGGTTCACCACCCTCGACCCGGACCGTCCCGCCGCCCACACCGTCGGTGTCCTGGGCGGCCGGATCGCCGCGCTCGACGACGAGGTGGCGGGCTGCGCGTCCGACGTGGTGGTCGACCTCGGCGGCGCGCACGCCGTGCCGGGCTTCAACGACGCGCACCACCACCTCAGTCTGGTCGGCAAGGGGCTGCGCGAGCTGGACGTCTCCTACGAGGCCGCGCCGAGCCTCGACGCGCTCTACCAGGCGGTGGCCGAGCGGGCGGCGACGCTGCCGGCCGACGCGTGGGTGACGGGCTCGGGCTACGACCAGAACAAGATCGGCGCCCACCCGACCGCCGAAGTGCTCGACCGGGCCGCGCAGGGTCGCCCGGTGTGGCTGATGCACACCTCGCACCACATGGCCGTGGCCAACACCGAGGCGTTCAGGCGGGCCGGGTTCACCGACCTCGCGGACGTGCCCGACATGCCGGGCGGCCACGTCGTGCGCGACGCGGGCGGGCGCGCGGTGGGGCTGCTCCAGGAGACCGCGATGCAGCTGGTCGAGCACGTGCTCCGGCCGGAGCCGTCCGAGGAGTGGGTCGCCAACATCGCCGCCGCCTCCGAGGCCGCGCTCGCGATCGGGCTGACCAGCGCGACGGAGCCGGGCATCGGCGTCGTCGACGGCATCGGCAATGGCCCCGCCGACCTGGACGCCTACATGCGCGCGCGGGAACGGGGGCTGCTCGGTGTCCGGATGACTGTCATGCCCTACATCACCGCGCTGCACGACTGCGGCGCACTCGAGCCGGGCAACACCTGGTACGGCCTCGACCTCGGCCTGCGCACCGGGTTCGGCGACGAGTGGCTGCGCATCGGGCCGACGAAGATCCTCTCCGACGGTTCGCTGATCGGCCGGTCCGCGGCGATGTGCTGCGACTACCACGACGCCCCCGGCAACAGCGGGCTGCTGCAGTACGAGCGGGAGCAGATCCGCCGCTACATC
This sequence comes from Saccharopolyspora sp. NPDC045839, assembly GCF_056431645.1. Classification (NCBI taxonomy): domain Bacteria; kingdom Bacillati; phylum Actinomycetota; class Actinomycetes; order Pseudonocardiales; family Pseudonocardiaceae; genus Saccharopolyspora; species Saccharopolyspora sp. NPDC045839. The sequence goes on along the minus strand of NZ_JBWKKH010000015.1, from coordinate 72,890 downwards.
GTCGAGGCGCACCGCTGCGGCTGGCAGGTGGCCACGCACGCCATCGGCGACGCCGCTCTCGACGTCGTCCTCGACTCCTACGAGGAGGCGCAGCGACTGCACCCGCGCACCGACGTGCGGCACCGGATCGAGCACGCGGCGGTGACGAGCGCCGAGCAGGTCGCCCGGATCGCCGAGCTCGGCCTGATCCCGGTGCCGCAGGGCCGGTTCCTGTCGGAGATCGGCGACGGCATGCTCGCGGCCCTCGGGCCCGAGCGGGGACGGCTCGCCTACCGGATGCGCTCGTTCCTGGACGCGGGCGTGGTGCTGCCGGGTTCCACGGATGCGCCGGTGGTCGCCCCCGACCCGCTGCTGAGCATCCACGACATGGTGAACCGGCGAACCGCCTCGGGCGCGCCGATCGGACCGGACGAGGCCGTGACGGCGCACGAAGCCCTGCGCGCCTACACGATCGGCTCGGCCCACGCCGTCCACGAGGAGCACATCAAGGGCACTCTCGCTCGGGGTATGCTCGCCGACTTCACGGTCCTCAGCGACGATTTGCTGAGCGTGGCGCCGGAACGCATCGGCGAGCTCACGGTGGGCGCAACGGTGGCCGGCGGACGGATCGCCCACGACACCGGAGCGTTGAAGACCGTCTGAACGCACCGCAGCCGCCGCCGCACAACCCTGCGGCGGCGGCTCAGGCTCCGGGCGCGATGATGCGGCCGTAAGGCGTGGTCAGGTGTTGCGGCGGCCGGGACAGGTGCAGTGCGGCGTGGTAGCTGCCCCTGGTTTCCTTCCCGGCGGGGTCGGCTCCGGTGGCCTCGACGGCCGCGATGGCGTAGTGCTGCTCTTCCGGGTCGGTGAACCGGCGTTGCACGAAGGTGCGGGCCTCGTCGACCTCGGTGACGAGCCCGTGGTCGGCGAGGGCGTCGGCGATCGGCCGGTAGGTCCCGGTGCGCAGGACGAACGCGGCCACCCACACCTCTTCGGCGGCCGCGTGCAGCAGCTGGTGGAAGGTCCGGGCGGAGAGGAAGCTGACGCCGCCGGTCACGGTGATCAGGCTCGCCGGAGCGGCGGCCCGCAAGAACGCCGGAGACGCGGACGCGGTCTCCAGGTTCTCGGTGAAACCGGCGTCGAGCAGGCCGGCGGCCACCGCGTAGTCGATCGCGGGCGCGGCGATGTCCAGGCCCACCACCGGGACCGCGTCCGCGCGGCGGCGGGCGGCGTAGAAGTCCTTGTCGCGCTCGATCAGCTCGGCGGTCCCCAGCTCGGCCACGTCCGGCGAGGTGTAGTGGGCGTGGAGGTCGTCGAAGGTCAGGTGGTGGTTGAGCAGCGCGGCGTTGATGCCGTAGGAGCAGCACAGGTCCAGCACCGTCACCCGCCCGGCCCTCGCCCGTTCCGCCAGGAGGCGGCGGAACACCGGTTGGGCGTGGTGCGGCGTCCGGTAGCCGTACCGGCCGAGGCTGCGGAAGTAGGCGCGGGGGTCGGGCTGGTCGTAGATCTCGTCGAACGGCGTCCTGCTTCCCCGGGACTGCGACATGCCTCGATTCTGGCAGCGCGCCCGGCTTTCCGAGGCCCGCTGATCATCTGCAACACCTTTGGAACCAAGGCTTCGTCCAGATCGGTGAACGCGCTTGCTTCACGGCGCACACCGCCTCCGGCGGCAGAATCCACCGCGTCAGACGGGAGTTCCATTCGCAATCCACTGTGGACACACCGTGTCGGCGGAAGAACCGAACGACGAGGAGGGTGCCGGGTGTCCGCAACCCGACGCCCGCTCGCGTTCCCGCTCAGGCCGTCCGACGGCGACCGTCCCGCCGCGGCGCACCCGACCTGAGGGGTCGTTTCAGAATGGTGCGCGGGCGCGTGTGGGCGGTGGCCGTCTGGGCGGGTGCGGGGCGCCGGGGGACGAAACGACCCCCAAGTCCGCGTCAGCCCGCCTGATCGGCGGATTCCGGCAGGTTCCAGAGGCCGCTCGCGGTGCCGTTGGACACGTGCTCCTTGTAGACCGCGACCTTGTGGTCGATCAGGGCGAGGCAGTCGGTGAGCTCGTTGATCCGGTCGACGACCTGCCGCTGGTGCTCGCGCAGCAGCGCGAGCCGCTCGTCCTCGTTTCCTGGTCCGCTGCGGACCAGCTCGGCGAAGTGCCGGATGGTGGCCAGCGGCATCCCGGAGGCGCGGAACTTGGTGCAGTTGACCAGCCACTCGACGTCCAGCCGGCGGTAGACGCGGCGGCCGCTGGAATTGCGCCGCACCGGGCCGATCAGCAGCCCTTCGCGTTCGTAGAAGCGCAGGGCGTGCACGCTCAGCCCGGTGCGTTCCACGACCTGTCCGATGCCGAGCTCCGAGGCGCTGTGGGTCATGCCGCGAGCCTACTGATTTGACCTAGAGCGGGCTCTAGCTCATAGCGTCCGCCGCATGACAGCAACCGCAACCCCGCAGGGCAAGATCGGATCCGGGTTCGGCGCCCGCAGCACCGCCGCCGACGTCCTGCAAGGGATCGACCTCACCGGCAAGCTCGCGATCGTCACGGGCGGCTACTCCGGCATCGGCCTGGCGACCACCCGCGCGCTCACCGACGCCGGGGCGCACGTCGTCGTCCCCGCCCGCCGGCCGGCCGAGGCGCGGGAAGCCCTCGGGGATGTCGAGGTGGCCGGGATGGACCTCGCCGACCTGGACAGCGTCCGCGGCTTCGCCGACCGGTTCCTCGCCTCCGGCCGCCGCATCGACCTGGTCATCAACAGCGCCGGCACCATGGCCTGCCCGGAGACGCGGGTCGGTCCGGGCTGGGAGATGCAGTTCGCGGTGAACCACCTCGGCCACTTCGCGCTGATCAACCTGCTGTGGCCGGCGATCGCGCCGGGTGCGCGCGTCGTCTCGGTGTCCTCGGCGGGCCACCAGTTCTCCGGGATCCGGTGGGACGACCCGCACTTCGAGCGCGGCTACGACCGGTTCCTGGCCTACGGGCAGTCGAAGACCGCGAACGCGCTGTTCGCCACCCACCTCGACGCGCTCGGGCGGGATAGCGGCGTGCGGGCGTTCTCGCTGCACCCCGGTGCCATCCTCACGCCGCTGGTGCGCCACCTGCCCAAGGAGGAGATGGTCGCCGCGGGCTGGATCGACGCGGCGGGCAACCTGGTGAACAGCGACTTCAAGACGCCGGAGCAGGGCGCGGCGACGCAGATCTGGGCGGCGACGTCCCCGCGGCTGGCCGGGATGGGCGGCGCCTACTGCGAGGACTGCGACATCGCCGAACCCACCGACAGCACCGAAGGCTGGACCGGCGTGCGCGACTACCTGACCGACCCGGACCAGGCGGCCCGGCTGTGGGCGCTCTCCGCCGAGCTCACCGGCATCAACGCCTTCGCCTGACGGCGGCAGCCGACGTCCCGACCGGTGTCGTGAGTGCTTTGGAGCGCCATAGCGGCCAAAAACACTCACGACCCGATCGCTCCGCCGCGGTCATGCCCCGACCGAGGCTCCCGCAAGAGCAGGGGCGCCCCTGGCCGGCTCGGTCAGGGGCGCCCCTCGCCTCACGGCGAACAGCTTTCGATCACACCATCGGACGATCGGTGGGAGCGATCGGCGACGGCAGGATCTTGCGGCCCGCCAGGTAGCGGTCGACTCCCGCCGCCGCGGAGCGGCCCTCGGCGATCGCCCAGACGATCAGGGACTGGCCGCGGCCCATGTCCCCCGCCGAGAAGACTCCGTCCACACTGGACATGAAGTTCTCGTCCCGGGCGACGTTGCCGCGGGCGTCCAGGGATACGCCCAGATCCTCCAGCAGACCCGCTCGCTCCGGGCCGACGAAGCCCATCGCGAGCAGCACCAGCTGCGCGGGCAGCTCCCGCTCCGTGCCCTCGACCGGCTCGAAGCCGGTGTCGGTGCGCCGCACCTCCACCAGCCGCAACGCCCGCACGCGGCCCTGGTCGTCGCCCAGGAACTCCTGGGTGTTGACCGAGTACAGGCGCTCGCCGCCCTCCTCGTGCGCCGAGGACACCCGGTAGATCATCGGGTAGGTCGGCCACGGGTGCGCCTCGGAACGCGACTCCGGCGGCATCGGCATGATCTCCAGCTGCGTCACCGAAGCCGCGCCCTGCCGGTGCGCCGTGCCGACGCAGTCCGCGCCCGTGTCACCGCCGCCGATGACGACCACGTGCTTGCCCTCGGCGTGGATCGGCGAGCGCGCGAGGTCGCCCTCCTGCACCTTGTTGGCCAGCGGCAGGTACTCCATCGCCTGGTGCACGCCGTCCAGCTCGCGCCCCGGCGCCGGCAGATCGCGCGCCTGCGTCGCACCGCCCGCGAGGACCACCGCGTCGTAGTCGTCGCGCAGCTGCTCCACCGTCACGTCCACGCCGACGTTCACGCCGGTGCGGAATTCGGTGCCCTCGGCCCGCATCTGGCCCAGCCGCCGGTCCAGCCGCTGCTTCTCCATCTTGAACTCCGGGATTCCGTAGCGCAGCAGCCCGCCGATGCGGTCCGCCCGCTCGTAGACCACGACGCTGTGGCCGACGCGGGTCAGCTGCTGCGCCGCGGCGAGCCCTGCGGGCCCGGAGCCGACCACGGCGACCTTCTTGCCCGTGCCCGCGAGGGGCAGCTGCGGGCGGACGTGACCGGCTTCCCAGGCCTTGTCGATGATGGTGATCTCGACCTGCTTGATGCTGACCGGGTCGGAGTTGATGCCGACCACGCAGGCCGCCTCGCACGGCGCGGGGCACAACGTCCCGGTGAACTCCGGGAAGTTGTTCGTGGCGTGCAGCCGCTCCGCGGCCTCCTGCCAGTCGTCCCGCCACACCAGGTCGTTCCACTCCGGGATCAGGTTGCCCAGCGGACAACCCTGGTGGCAGAACGGGATCCCGCAGTCCATGCAGCGGCCGGCCTGCTTCTGCAGCTTGGGCTGTTCGAACTCCAGGTAGACCTCGCGCCAGTCCTTGATGCGCACGTCCACCGGGCGACGCCGCGGCGTTTCCCGCGGCGTCGTCATGAATCCCTTGGGATCAGCCATGTGCGGCCTCCATGATCGCCTCGTTGACGTCGCGCCCGTCGCGTTCGGCGGCGGTCCGGGCCGCGAGCACCCGCTTGAAGTCCCTCGGCATGACCTTGCCGAAGCGCTCGACGGCGGCGTCCCAGTCGGCCAGCAGCTCGCGCGCCACCGCCGACTCGGTCTGCTCGTAGTGCCGCCGAACCCGGTCGTGCAGGAACTCGCGGTCGGCGTCGTCCAGCGGATCCAGGTCGACCATCTCGGGGTTGATCCGCCTGGCGTCCAGGTCCAGCAGGTACGCGACGCCGCCGGACATGCCGGCCGCGAAGTTGCGCCCCGTCTCGCCGAGGATCACCACGCGACCACCGGTCATGTACTCGCAACCGTGGTCGCCGACGCCTTCGACGACGGCCACGGCACCGGAGTTGCGCACGCAGAACCGCTCGCCGACGACACCGCGAACGAACAGCTCACCGCTGGTCGCGCCGTAGAGCAGCACGTTGCCCGCGATGATGTTCTGCTCGGCCGCGAACGGCGCGGACGCGTCCGGGCGGACCACGATCCGCCCGCCGGACAAGCCCTTCCCGACGTAGTCGTTGGCGTCGCCCAGCAGCCGCAGGGTGATGCCGTGCGGCACGAACGCGCCGAAGGACTGCCCGGCCGAACCGGTGAACGTCACGTCGATGGTGTCGTCCGGCAGGCCCTCGCCGCCCCACCGCCGCGTCAGCTCCGAGCCGAGCATGGTGCCGACCGTGCGGTTGACGTTGCGCACCGGAATGTCCAGCCGCACCGGGGTGCCTTCCTTCAGCGCCCCTTCGCACAGCTGGATCAGCGTGTTGTCCAGCGCCTTCTCCAGACCGTGGTCCTGCTCGGTGGTCTGGTGCCGCGCCGCGCCGCGCGGCAGTTCCGGCACGTGCGTGATCGGCGTGAGGTCGAGGCCCTGGGTCTTCCAGTGCCGCACGGCATCGGAGGTGTCGATCAGGTCGGCGTGCCCGATCGCCTCGGCCAGCGACCGGAATCCCAGCTCCGCCAGGTATTCCCGCACCTCCTGCGCGATGAACTCGAAGAAGTTCACCACGTATTCGGCCTTGCCGGTGAACTTCTCGCGCAGCTGCGGGTTCTGCGTCGCCACGCCCACCGGGCAGGTGTCGAGGTGGCAGACCCGCATCATGATGCAGCCGGAGACCACCAGCGGCGCCGTCGCGAACCCGTACTCCTCGGCCCCGAGCAGGGCCGCGATCACCACGTCGCGCCCGGTCTTGAGCTGGCCGTCGGTCTGCACCACGATCCGGTCGCGCAGGTCGTTGGCCAGCAGCGTCTGCTGCGTCTCGGCCAGCCCGAGCTCCCACGGACCGCCGGCGTGCTTGATCGACGACAGCGGCGAGGCGCCGGTCCCGCCGTCGTGGCCGGAGATCAGCACCACGTCGGCGTGCGCCTTGGACACGCCCGCGGCGACCGTGCCGACGCCGACCTCGGACACCAGCTTGACGTGGATCCGCGCCCTGGGGTTGGCGTTCTTCAGGTCGTGGATCAGCTGCGCCAGGTCCTCGATCGAGTAGATGTCGTGGTGCGGCGGCGGCGAGATCAGGCCCACGCCCGGCGTGGAGTGCCGGGTCTTGGCCACCCACGGGTACACCTTGTGGCCGGGCAGCTGCCCACCCTCGCCCGGCTTCGCGCCCTGCGCCATCTTGATCTGGATGTCGTCGGAGTTGACCAGGTACTCGCTGGTCACGCCGAACCGGCCGCTGGCGACCTGCTTGATCGCCGAGCGCCGCGAATCGCCGCCTGCGTCCGGGGTGAACCGATCCGCGTCCTCGCCGCCCTCGCCGGTGTTGGACTTGCCGCCCAACCGGTTCATCGCGATGGCCAGCACCTCGTGCATCTCCTGCGAGATCGACCCGTAGGAGATGGCGCCGGTGGCGAACCGCTTGACGATCGACGACACCGGCTCGACCTCGTCGATCGGCACCGGCTTGCGCACGCCGTCGCGGAACTTGAACAGCCCGCGCAGGGTCATCAGCTCCTGCGACTGGTCGTCGACGGCCCGGGTGTACTCCTTGAACACCTCGTAGCGGCCGCTGCGCGTGGAGTGCTGGAGCTTGAACACCGTCTGCGGGTTGAACAGGTGCGGCTCGCCTTCGCGCCGCCACTGGTACTCGCCGCCGGTCTGCAGCATCCGGTGCGGTGCCGCGACGCCGTCGGCGGGGTACGCCCGCCGGTGCCGGTCGGCGACCTCCTCGGCCAGCACGTCGAACCCGACGCCGCCGAGCCGCGAGGTGGTGCCGGTGAAGCACTGCCGCACGACCTCGTCGCCGAGGCCGATGGCCTCGAAGATCTGCGCGCCCGTGTAGGAGGCCACAGTGGACACGCCCATCTTGGACATGGTCTTGCGGACGCCCTTGCCCAGCGCCTTGATGAGGTTCGCGGTGGCCTGCTTGGCGTCGACGCCCTTGATCACGCCACCGCGCACCAGATCTTCGACGGTGGCCATCGCCACATACGGGTTAACGGCAGCGGCGCCGTAACCGATGAGAAGAGCGACATGGTGCACTTCCCGGACGTCGCCGGCTTCGACGATCAGGCCCACCTGGGTGCGCTTCTTCTCGCGCACCAGGTGGTGGTGCACGGCGCCGGTCGTCAGCAGCGACGGGATCGGCGCGCGCTCGACGTCGGCCGAGCGGTCCGAGAGCACCAGCACGTGCGCCCCGCTCGCCACCGCGGCCGAGACCTCGTCGCAGATCTCGTCGAGGCGCGTGCGCAGCGCCTCGCCGCCACCGGCGACGTGGAACGTCGCGTCGATCACCGCGGGCTTGAGGCCCGGGTGGTCGCCGTCGTCGTCGACGTGCACGATCTTGGCGAGCTCGTCGTTGTCCAGCACCGGGAACGGCAGCGCCAGGTTGTGGCAGGCCCGCGGGTCGTGGTCGAGCAGGTTGTGCTCGGGCCCGACGTGGGTGCTCAGCGAGGTGACCAGTTCTTCCCGGATCGCGTCGAGCGGCGGGTTGGTGACCTGCGCGAACAGCTGGGTGAAGTAGTCGAACAGCTGCCGCGGCCGCTCGGAGAACGCGGCGAAGGGCACGTCGTTGCCCATCGAGCCGATCGGCTCGGCTCCGGTGGTGGCCATCGGCTTGAGCAGGACGCCCAGCTCTTCCTGCGTGTAGCCGAAGACCTGCTGCCGATGCACCAGCGAGTCGTGCGAGGGCAGCTCGCGCTCGCGCCCCGGCAGGTCCGCCAGGTGCACGACGCCCTCGTCCAGCCACTCCTGGTACGGGAATTCGGCGGCGAGCTCGCCCTTGATCTCGTCGTCGTCGATGATGCGGCCCGCGCCGGTGTCGACGAGGAACATCCGGCCCGGCTGCAGGCGGCCCTTGCGGACGACCTTGTCCGCGTCGGCCTCCAGCACGCCGACCTCGCTGGCCAGCACCACGAGCCCGTCCTCGGTGACCCAGTAGCGCCCGGGCCGCAGCCCGTTGCGGTCGAGGACCGCGCCGATCTGGGTGCCGTCGGTGAACGCCACCAGCGCGGGGCCGTCCCAGGGCTCCATCAGGTAGTTGTGGAACTCGTAGAACGCGCGGCGGGCCGGGTCCATCTCGGCGTGGTTCTCCCACGCCTCGGGGATCATCATCAGCACCGCGTGCGGCAGCGACCGGCCGCCCAGGTGCAGCAGTTCCAGCACCTCGTCGAAGGTCGCCGAGTCGCTAGCGCCCGGCGTCGCGATCGGGAACAGCCGCTGCAGGTCACCGGGGATCAGGTCGGTGGCCAGCATGCTCTCGCGGGTCCGCATCCAGTTGCGGTTGCCCTTGACCGTGTTGATCTCGCCGTTGTGCGCGATGAACCGGTACGGATGCGCCAGCGGCCAGGACGGGAACGTGTTGGTGGAGAAGCGGCTGTGCACCAGGCCGATCGCGCTGGCGAACCGCTCGTCGTGCAGGTCGGGGTAGAACGCGCCGAGCTGCGCTTCGGTCAGCATCCCCTTGTAAACGATGGTGCGCGCCGACAGGCTCGGGAAGTACACGTCGGCTTCGTGTTCGGCCCGCTTGCGGACGCAGAACGCGCGCCGCTCGAACTCCAGCGCCGTCTCGCCGTGCGCGGCATCGGTGCCGTCAACAAAGGAGAGGGGACCGAGGAATAACTGGCGGAAGCTCGGCATGGTCTCGCGCGCCGAACTGCCGGCGCAGCTGGGCTCCACCGGGAGTTCGCGCCAGCCGAGCAGCCGCAGGCCTTCCTCGGCAACGATCCGCTCGATGTCCGCCGCGGCCCGCGCCGCTTCGCCGGGGTCCGCGGGCAGGAACGCGGTACCCGCCGCGTAGCCGCCGCGCTCGGGCAGGTCGAACGGCACGACGGCGCGGAAGAACTCGTCCGGGATCTGGGTCAGCAGCCCGACGCCGTCCCCGGTGTCCGGGTCGGCACCCTTGGCACCGCGGTGCTCCAGGTTGCGCAGCGCCGTCAGCGCTTTGGTCACCAGGTCGTGACTGCGCCGACCGCGCAGGTCGGCGACGAATGCGACACCGCAAGCGTCGTGTTCGTAGGCCGGGTCGTAAAGACCCTGGGAAGCGGCGCTGCGCTGCGCCAATTTTCTTGCATGGTGGGATTGGGGCATCAGACCTCCCGTCGTCAGGCCGCAGGTCGCAGCAGGGCATGACTCACCCACTGCGATCCCGCAAGAGCCTTTGGGGGCACTGACAAAAGGATGCGCCGTTGCACTCTTGGTCAGTTTGAGGCACTCTACATAGCGAGCAGCCGGAAAGCTACCGCTGAGTAACGCGAAGTTAAACGAAGATTGCGGAGCTCCCAGCCATTGGGACACCGTTGTCGCAAACCCGGCGGGCTCGGGAATTCTGCACCACGACAATGTCCATACGCGACTGTTCCACGCCCCGAGTGGCATTGTTCACGATCTTCTTGCGCACCATCGAACCGTCGAACTACGAGTTCGGATTCGGTTCAGAACAAGCGTTTTCCGTGTTCGTCCGGACACCCCGGGTGCACCACGGCGAACTCACCCGATTGCCAACGAGTTCGCCGCCGCGGACCGTCCACTGTCGAGCCGGAGGTCCGGCTCAGCTCCGCAACGCGGCCGCAGCGAGTAGTTCTTCCGGCGCAGTCGGACGTGGTTGATTCCGGGCAAAACGACCGAGAAGCACAAGCAGCGCAAATCCGAGCAGCAGATAGGGATTGCCGAACACGTGCTGCAACGGCGTCCACGGCGGTCCCGTGGGCAACATCCGGAACGACGCGACGAGCACGGTCGCCAGGGTCACCCCGGCGGCGAGCAGCCAGCCCGGGCTGCGCAGCCGAACGGCGTAGCCGAGCAGCACCAGCAGCCCCGGCGCGCACCAGACCCAGTGATCCGACCACGACGTGGGCGACACCAGCAGCGCGAGCAGACCGTTGGCGACCACGGCGAGCGCCGGCTCGGTCCGGCGGATCGCGTAGGCCACGACAGCCGTGCAGGCCAGCGCGAGCACCAGCCACATCCCGTTCTGCGCCACCGGGGCCAGTTCCAGCCGGGCCAGCCCGCCCATGATCGACTGGTTGGTGTGGAAGGCGGAGCCGCTGACTCCGTGCGCCGGGCCCTTGCCGAACCAGTACTCCACGGCGGCCCGGTAGTTCAGCGCGAAGCCCGCCAGCGTGCCGAGCACGGCCGTCGCCACCGCGACACCGACGGCGCGGAAGTCCTTGCGGAACAGGAAGAACAGCAAGAAGGCGGCGGGCGTGAGCTTGATCGCAGCGGCGATGCCGATCAGCATGCCGCGCGGCCATCGCGGGTGGGGCGCCAGGCAGTCGACGATGACCAGCCCCATCAGCGCGATGTTGATCTGGCCCAGCCCGAACGAGGCGTACACCGGCTCCAGGAACAACGTCCACGGCAGCAGCGCCATCGCCACCGCGAGCGCGCCGCGCTTGCCGACCACCGGCCACATGTGGCGGGTGACCAGGTACAGCGCCGCGCCGATGGCGAGCAGGTCCACGACGTAGAGCGCGACCAGCCCGGCGACGAACGGCAGCAGCGCGAACGGCAGCAGCGGCAGCAGCGCGAACGGCGGGTACACCCAGGGCAGCACCCGGCCGATGCTGACGGTCGGGGCCGTGTTCATGATGTCGCCGCCGGCCAGCCAGGTGTGCACCGCCCAGCGGTACACCTGGTAGTCGATGCCGGAACCCTGGTCCAGCCCGGCCCGCCGCATCAGCACCAGCAGCGCGAACGACGCGATCAGCAGCGGCACCGAGACCGCGATGACGGCGCGGGCGTGGTTCACGACGATTCCGCGAAGCCGGTCCGGCAGGCCGCCGAGGTTCAGGACAGCACGGCCGGACTCGAACTGCACCGTGGCCAACTGGGTCCTCTCGATCAGGCGACCGACGTCGACCACCGCTTCGTGATCGAACGATCACTCCGAGTTCGCCAGGTCGCGGGAAACACCCGTGATGAACCGAAGAACTCTAACCCAACGAGATCAGGTGCCCGCACTCGCCTCGCCGCAGGACAGCGGGTCATCGCGCGGTTCCGTCGAGTGATTCCAGCACCTTGGCGAGGAGCTCGCCCAGTTTCTCCCGTTCGTCGGGTGCCAACGGCGCGAGCAGGTCGCGTTCACGCTCCAGCTGCGCCGGGAACAGCCGGTCGATCAGCTCCAGCCCGCGCTCGGTGAGCCGCACGTCGATCTCCCGCCGGTCGCGCCGGGACGAGGTGCGGGTGATCAAGCCCTCGGCCTCCAGCCGGGCCAGCCGCTTGGTGGTGGCCGCGCCAGAGGACAGCGTCTCCCTGGTGAGCTGGCTGGGCCGCAGCCCGCCGCCGGCCCGCCGCAGCGCGCTGAGCACCTCGAACTCCATCCGCGACAGCCCGGAGTCGGCGAACGCGGACTCGTCGAGCTGGTTGGTCAGCGCACCCAGCCGCCGCACCCTGCCGATCACGTCGATCGGGGACACGTCCAGGTCCGGGCGCTGCTCGCGCCATTGCGCGCTGATCCGTCCGACCACGTCGCCCAACGCAACTCCTTCACGAGTAAACCATCTGGTAATATTTTACTAGTGAACGTCTTCTCCCGCCTCCGCCGGACCCTGCGCACCCGCGAAGCGCTGCGGTTCGACTGGACGGTCGGCGGCGTGGTGGTGCCCGCGGCGCGCGTCGGCGTGTCGTTCGCCACGCCGATAGTCGCGCTGGTGGCCCTGGACCGCATCGACCTCGTCCCCTTCGCCGCGTTCGGCGCCTTCACGTCGCTGTACTGCCGGGTGGACACGTGGTCCCGCCGGGCGCGCCTGCTGCCGCTGATCGCGCTGGGCTTGGTCGCGAGCGTGGCGGCGGCAACGATGATCGCCGCCGCCACGGACCACCCGCTGGCCGGGGTCCTCGTGCTCACGGCGATCGCGGCGCTGGGGAAGCCGGCATCGGACGTGCTCGACTTCGGCCCGCCCGGCGGCCTGATGTTCGTCTTCGCGGCCGGCGCGGCCGCGTACGCCTCGCACGGCTGGTCCACCGTCGGCCTGCACATCGGGGTCACCGCCGCATCGGCGGCGCTGTCGGTGGCGCTGAGCCTGCTCGGCAACCTGCTGCACCCGACCGGGCCCCACCGGGTGGCCGCCGCCCGCGCCCTGGCGGCGGTCGCGGACCACCTCGAAACCCCGGACCACGCCACCCGCCACCGCGCGCACCTCGCGGTGCACCGGGCGTCGTCGACGCTGCGCGGCAAGCCCCACCGCGGCACGTTCGACCGCATCCGCGCCCACCTGGTCCACGCGGAAACCCTGCTCCACCACCCGGCCGACGCCGCCGCGGAGCTGCGCGCGCTGTCCCGGAAGATCCACCGCGGCCGAGTCCCGGCCACACCACACCGGCCCCCGGAGCCGCAGTTTCAATTGAAACCGCAGACGAGGACCCGCGGTTCGCGGTTTCAATTGAAACTGCGGACCACCCGGTTGCTGCGGCGGGTCGGGCCGTTCCTGCCCGGCGCCGGGCGGATGGTCATCGCGTGCCTGCTCGCCGGGTTGATCACCAACGCGTTGGGCCTCGGCCACGAGTACTGGGCGATCGTGTCGGCCAGCGCGGTGCTGCAGTCGGCGAACGCGACGAGCACCTGGCACCGCACGGTCCAGCGCACGACCGGGACCATCGCCGGGGCCCTACCGGCCCTGGTGATGTTCGGCTTCCACCCGGGACCGATGGCGATCCTCGTCCTGGTGGTGATCTGCCAGCTGGCCGCCGAACTCGTGGTGCAGGCCAACTACGCGCTGGGCCTGATGTTCGTGACTCCCCTGGCCCTAGGCCTCAGCTCGCTCGGCAACCCGGCGGCGCACAACACCCTGGTCGCCGAGCGGATCGGCACCACGGTGCTGGGCGCGCTGATCGCAGCCGCGGTGAGCCTCCTGCTGATCAACCGCCAGACCACTCGCCGCCTCGACGCGGCGCTCACCGAGTGCCGCCGGGCCCAGGAATCCCTCCGCGACGCCGTTTCACGCCACGAGACCACTGTGGACGGGGTCCGTTCCCGCCTGGCACGCTCCCTCTTCGCGCTCCGCAACGCCCACGCGGTCGCCAAAGGCGAACTCTGGCACCGGAACGCCCGAACCCAAGAAGTCCTCGACACCGAGCACACTGCCTACGAGCTCCTCGCGGCGACTGCTCCGGCCCGTGAGCGTTTTGGGGCGTCATAGCAACCCAAACCACTCACGACACGATGCTTCCGCCCGGCGGACCGTGCCGGGCATAGGCGTCCACCCCGATTGGGAGTTCCTCCACCACGACCATGGCACCCTGCTCGCCGGGACTTTCCATGGTCAGGAACCTAAAATCCGGCCCACCGACACCTCCCGTCAGCTCACGGCCCGCAATTTCCATTGAAATCGAAGGTTCGATTTCAATGGAAATTGCGGGATGACCCGGCACCCGAACACCTGGGGGCGCGCCGAAGCGGCACGGAGCGCTACGCAGCCAGCGGGCCAGCTCGGCGATCAGGCCCGGGTCGAGCTCCATGGCCTGGCTCGGGTCTTCGTTCTCGTCGGCACGGGGCGCCGCGCGGCGGGTTCCGCCGGATCGCCTCAGGCCAGGGCGCCGTGGGCCCAGAAGTTCGCCGTTCCCGGCTCACCTCGTGGACCTCGCGTTCCGGGTAGCGGTGGAGGACGAAGCGTGCCGCCCAGGAACGCTGCGCTGAGGTCCGGATCCGGGTCGGGCCGCAGTCAAGGTACGACGAGGTGTGAATCGAGAACGCGGGATGTCTGGCATCTGAGACACGTTCAGAGGCGGCGCGCTGGTGAACCGCACTACCGGCGTTGATGCTGTTCGGAAATGAAGGCGAGCCCGTGGAGGCGTGCATGGCCGGCACCCCGTGGTCCTGTCGTTCCGGAACACGAATTCGCCACCGCAGCGGGAAATCAGGCCCCAGTCGTGTTCGACCGGGGGCGCCTGCTTGCCATGATCGGCAACGCGCTCGGCGTCACGACTCTCTTCGAGGTCATGGCGCGCTCGCATCCAACCGTATGCCTGGACCGCGCAGCCGCCCGCCACGTACGGCGTCCAGTCGCAACATTCTCCTGCGGGTTAGCGGCCCGTGATCATCGCACCAGAGGCCACTTCGCCTTAGGAGCCCGTGCGAAATGCCAGCGAATCTCCGATCGCGCCCACGCGTCGGCTCGCCCCGCTGACGAACGGCCACTGCGGCGCGGGGCCGGAGGATCCCGATCTAGGGAAATCGGAAACCCCGCCTGACACCGCATTCTGCACGGACTCGCTGGCGCCCTCGCCGCGCACGCCTCCTACGACGGACTCCCGTGCCGGCGCGTCCCAGGCCATCTGGCCTTCCCAAGATTCGGTATCTGCACAACAGAAAGGGAAACCACATGTCTCCGTTCTCCCGCCGAACGGCACTGCGGGGTGCCGCCGTCGCCGGAGCGGGCGCATTCGGAATGAGCGCGCTCCCGGCATCGGCCGCAACAGATCAAGACGCGGTGAGGCTCACGGTGCTCGGCAGCGCCGGCGCGGTCCCGACCGAAGCGGAACCGTGCTCGGGATACTTGCTGGAATGCGCTGGATACCGGCTGGTCCTCGATTTCGGGTACGCGTCCTTCCCAGCCCTGCTGCGGCACTGCGCCCCTGAGCAGGTCGACGCAGTGCTGATCAGTCACGGCCACCCCGACCACGTCGCCGACCTCAGCCCATTCCTGCGCGCGCGGGCATTCCGGCGCGACCTGAACCTGCCGCCAGTGCCGCTGTACGCACCATCCGGGGCTCTGGACGCGGTGCTCGGGCTCGACCGGGAGGAGTTCGTCGGCCACCCGTACACCGTGAACGCGATCGATCCCCCGCACACGTTCGACCTCGGCCCGTTCCGGGTGGAAACTGTCGCCCTGCCCCATTACGAACCGAACATCGGCTTTCGGATCAGCGCAGGCGGCATCACGGTCGCGTACACCGGTGACACCGGGCCCGCCGAGGAACTCGTCGAGCTGGCCAGGGACGCCGACCTCTTCCTCGCACAAGCGATGTACACGAAGGAAGTCCCCGAACGCGATCGCGGCAACATGTGCAGCGCCGTGGACGTCGGGAACTTCGCGACCAGGGCAGGTGCCGCGGAACTCATGCTGACCCACCTGTACTTGATGAAGAACGTCACTCCGGCGGATGCCAAAGCAGCTGCCCGCACGGTCTACCGGGGACCGATCACCGTTGCGCGCAGCGGGCACGTCTGGTCCAAGCGCGTCCGGTATCCGGTCTGACGCCCCCCCGGAACGGGGGCGCGCCCGGGCCGACGGCTGAACCGCCGTCCAAGGCGCCGGGATGCCCCGCCTGGGATGCATGGGCTTTCTTGCGTCACCAGTCCAGCATTGCCCGATGCGTGATGACCGCGCGGCTCATCCGACCGCTCCACCTGTCCCGCTGCCCGCTTGTGGGGCAGGTGGAGCCACCCGCTTCAACAGCGCGCCCTGTCTCGCTCGATGTCCGGCCTTTGTGGACGATTATCAGCGTGGATGATCCACGACGACGCCTATGAAGACGAATCATCCGCGGCAGCAGAACCGAGAACGACCCGTCCGGTTTCGGACAGCGAGTACTACGGCCGGCCCACGCGGCTGAGAGATCGCGCGCACTTCCGGTTCGCGGCTCAGGCGAGAGAGCCGTGGGCCCAGAAGTTGGCGAGTTCCCGGCTCACCTCGTGGACCTCGCGTTCCGGGTAGCGGTGGAGGACGAAGCGCGTGTAGGCGTAGTGCTCCGTCATGCCGCCCAGGAACGCCGCGCTGAGCTCCGGGTCGAGGCTCGGGCGGATCAGGCCCCGCTCGATGCCCTTGCGGGCCATCCGCGTGATGCGGTCGTGGAACGTGCGCCGGCTCTCGGCCTGCATCGCTTCGATCTCCGGGTCCGTCTGCGCCGTCTCGTGCAGGACCCGGAACAGGTCGGCGTTGTCCTCGTAGTAGCGGAAGTAGCGCTCCGTGCTGATCACCACCGACTCGATCGCGTCTCCCGGGTTCCACCGGGCGCGTGACTGGTCGAAGAGGCCGTCCAGCAGCTCCGTCATCAGCTCGACCAGCGCTTCGCGCTTGTCCGTGTAGTACCGGTAGAACGCGCCGTTGGACATGCCCGCCTCGGCCGCGATGTCGGCGACGCGCGACGCCGCGAAGCCCGACCGGCCGAACACCGTGCGCGCCGCGCGCAGCAGCGATTCCTTCGAGCCGCGCCCCTTCGGCGTCTTCGGGCTGGCTACCGGTTGCAGCCGCTCAACGGCCACCGCTACCTCCTGGTGACTCGGTACAGAGATGCGCCAACTTAGCGCACGTCGAAAAACTGATATTGACGTCAGTTTTACACACAGCTTAGAGTGCCCGGCGTCACACACCCTCGGGAGGCCAGCGTTGACACTCCCCCGCACATCCCCGGACCCGGTGCTGGAAGTCGAGCACCTGAACATCTCCTTCCTCGGCCGGAAATCCCGCACCACGGCCGTGCGCGACGTGTCCTTCGACGTCGGTGCCGGCGAGATCGTCGGCATGGCGGGCGAAAGCGGCAGCGGCAAGTCGCTGACCGCGCTCGCCGTGATGGGCCTGCTGCCCACACCGCCCGCGGTGATCGGCGGCCGGATCCGCTTCGCGGGCACCGACCTGCTCCGCCTCTCGCAGCCCGAGCGGCAGCGGCTGCGCGGCAGCGAACTCGGCATGGTCTTCCAGGAGCCGATGAGCGCGCTGGACCCGGTGTTCACCGTCGGCCACCAGCTCACCGAATGCCTGCTGGCGCATCGCGGCATGGGCAAGCGGGCCGCCCGCACGGCCGCGATCGAGATGCTCGAAGCCGTCGGGATCCCGTTGCCGGAGCAGCGCTTCGGCGAATACCCGCACCAGCTCTCCGGCGGGATGCGGCAGCGCGTGATGATCGCGATCGCGCTGATCTGCCGCCCCCGGCTGCTGATCGCCGACGAACCCACCACCGCCGTCGACGTGACGATCCAGGCGCAGATCCTCGAACTGCTGCGGGACCTGACGCGGCAGCACGGCACGGCGGTCCTGTTCATCACCCACGACCTCGGCGTCGTCGCCGAACTCTGCGACCGGATGGTCACCCTCTACGCGGGCGAGACGGTCGAGAGCGGGCCCGTTTCCGACGTGCTCGGCGCGCCCCGGCATCCCTACACCTCGCGGCTGCTGCAGGCCATCCCGCGGATCGAGGCCCGCCACGCCGAGCTCAAGGCGATCCCCGGCCGGGTGCCGCCGCCGGACGCCCCGCCGCCGGGTTGCGTCTTCCACCCGCGCTGCGACTTCACCACCGACGACTGCCGGGACCACCGGCCCGAGCTGCTCCCGGTCGCCGGCGCGCGCACGGTGCGCTGCGGCCGCACCGCCGACCTGACGCTGCCGGGGGTCGCCCGGTGAGCGAGTTGCTTCAGGTCGATGACCTCGCGGTGTCGTTCGCGACCAAGCGCAAGGGCGAGCGGGTGCGCGCCGTCGACGGGGTTTCCTTCGCGCTGCGCGAAGGTGAAACGCTGGGCCTGATCGGCGAATCGGGCTCCGGCAAGTCCACCCTGAGCCGCGCGCTGCTGCAGCTGGTGCGCCCCAGCGGCGGCGAGGTGCGCCTCGCGGGCGCGGACCTGGCGGCGCTGCGCGGCCGGGCCAGGCGCGAGGCGCTGACCCGCTTGCAGATGGTGTTCCAGGACCCGAACGCGTCGCTGGACCCTCGGATGCGCATCGCGTCCAGCGTCGAAGAGCCGCTCGTGGTGCAGAGCAGGGGGAATCGCGCCGAGCGCAGGACCCGCGCGCTGGCGGCGCTGGAGTCGGTCGGCCTGTCCGCCGAACACGGCGAGCGCTACCCGCACGAGCTCTCCGGCGGCCAGAAGCAGCGGGTCAACATCGCCCGCGCGCTCGTCCTGGATCCGGCGCTGGTGGTCTGCGACGAACCGGTGTCGGCGCTGGACGTGGCGCTGCAGGCGGAGATCCTCGACCTGCTGCGCCGGCTGCAGGCCGGCCTCGGGCTGTCCTACCTGTTCATCACCCACGACCTGGCGGTGGTCTCGAACATCGCCGACCGGGTCGCGGTGATGTACCTGGGCCGGCTGATGGAGCTCGGCCCGGTGGACGAGGTGGTGGAGCGGCCGCTGCACCCCTACACCGAGGCGCTGGTCTCGGCGCAGCCGCGGATCGGCGCCCAGCAGCGGGACCGCATCGTCCTCGAAGGCGACATCCCGAGCCCGGTGGACCCGCCGTCTGGCTGCCGGTTCCGCACGCGGTGCCGCTACGCGCAGCAGCGGTGCGCCGAGGAGGTCCCGAAGTGGGCGGAGGTCGAACCGGGCCGCTGGTCCGCGTGCCACTTCCCCGAGTCCCTGCCGCTGCGCGGCGTCGAAGGAGGCCAGGCGTGAAGCGCATCGCCGCAGTGGTCTGGGTGTTGCTGCTGGCGCTGACCGCGTGCGGCAGCGGAGCCGCCGAGGGCGGGCAGCACCTGCGGGTGGCGTGGCGGTCCAATCCGTCCTCTTTGGACCCGCAGCGCGGCAACTCCGGTTCGGATCACGCGATCCTCTACACCATGTACGACACCCTGGTGTCGTTCGACCCGAAGACGCTGGAGCCCGCGCCGGGACTGGCCGAGTCCTGGAACCAGGACGACCCGACCGCGCTGGTGCTGCACCTGCGTCCGGACGTGCGGTTCCACGACGGCACGCCGGTCGACGCGCAGGCCGTCAAGTACAACATCGAGCGCGCCAAGGGCCCCGAGTCCAACATCAAGTCCGACGTGGCCGCCGTGACCGGCGTCGACGTGCTCGACGCGCGGACGGTGCGGCTGAACCTGGCCAGGCCGGACAGCTCGCTGCTGCTCACGCTCGCCGACCGCGCCGGGATGCTGGTCTCCCCCACCGCCGCCGAGCGCGAGGGCGACGCCTTCGAACGCAATCCCGTCGGCGCCGGGCCCTGGAAGTTCGTCGAATGGCGCTACGGCCAGCTGGTGCGGGTGGAGCGCTTCCCCGGCTACTGGCAGCGCGGGCTGCCGCACCTGGACAGCATCGACTTCACGATCATGAAGGACGGCTCGACCGCGGTGAACGCGCTGCGCTCCGGTCAGCAGGACATGGTGTTCAACCCGCCGCCGCAGGACGTCGGGCTGCTCAGCGCGGCGAAGGGCACCAAAGTCGCCGCGGGCCCGCAGCTGTACCAGCTGATCATCTACCTGGACCTGAGCGCGCCGGTGTTCCGCGACCAGCGGGTCCGCGAGGCGCTGAACCTGGCGCTGGACCGCGAGCAGATCCTGAAGGTCACGCAGTTCGGGCAGGGCGAACCGGGCTGGACACCGCTGCCGTCGGACCACTGGGCGTTCCCGAAGTCCGCCGTGCCCACCTACCCGCACGACCCCGACCGGGCCCGGCGGCTGCTCGCCGATGCCGGTCACGCCGACGGCCTGCGGTTCCCGCTGCTCACCTACCCGGATCCGGTCAACGTGCGGCTGGCCGAGGTGCTGAAGTACCAGCTCGGCAAGGTGGGCGTGCAGGTCGACCTGATCCCGACCGAGCTGACCCAGGCCAGCAGCGAGTTCTTCAACGAGCGCAAGTACCCGGCGCTGCTGTCGGCCTGGACCGGGCGGCCGGACCCGGGCCTGACCTACAAGCTGATGTTCACCGAGCGCGGCTACTACAACGCCGGGCAC
Organism: Saccharopolyspora sp. NPDC045839; assembly: GCF_056431645.1. Taxonomy (NCBI): domain Bacteria; kingdom Bacillati; phylum Actinomycetota; class Actinomycetes; order Pseudonocardiales; family Pseudonocardiaceae; genus Saccharopolyspora; species Saccharopolyspora sp. NPDC045839. The sequence goes on along the minus strand of NZ_JBWKKH010000015.1, from coordinate 52,821 downwards.
GTCGCCACGCCCGGCATCGACGAAGCGCTCAACGCCGCGAACAGCACCGCGGATCTGGCCCAGCGGTCGGAGAAGCTGGGCGCGGTGGCCCGGATCGTGGCCGACCGGTCGCTCTTCGTGCCGCTGATCTTCCCGGACGCGGTCGCCGCCTACCGCGAGCACGTGCAGGGCTTCGAACCGAACTTGCTGGGCAAACCCAAGTTCACCACCGTGAGGATCGACCGATGACCGCGCTGGCTTTGCGACCGGGCCGGGACACCGCGCTGCTGCGCATGATCGGCCGGCGGGTCCTGATGGCCGTCCCGACCCTGGTGCTGGCGACGTTCGTGGTGTTCGGCCTGCTGCACCTGATCCCCGGCGATCCCGCGCAGGCCATCGCCGGGGAGCACGCCACCCCGGAGCGGCTGGCCGAGATCCGCGCCCAGCTCGGACTGGACCAGCCCTTCGCGGTGCAGTACCTCGACTGGCTGCGGCACGCGATCACCGGCGATCTCGGCTCCTCGCTGAGCACCGGCGAGAGCGTGGGGTCGCTGATCTGGCAACGGCTTCCCACCACGCTGACGCTCGGCGCGGCGGCGCTGCTGGTCGCCGTCGGCCTCGGCGTTCCGCTCGGCGTGGCCGCCGCGCTGCGGCAGGGACGGCCGGCCGACACCGCCATCACCGGCGCGGCGACGCTGGGCATCGCGGTGCCGAACTTCTGGATCGGCATGGTGCTGGTGCTGGTCTTCGCCGTCCAGCTGCAGTGGTTGCCCGCGACGGGATTCGTCGGCCTCACCGAGAATCCCCTGCAGACGCTGCAATACGTGGTCCTGCCCGCGATCGCGCTCGGCATGGTCGGCGCCGCCGAGGTGTGCCGCCAGCTGCGCAGCGCGCTGATCGAGGTGCTGCGGTCGGACTTCATGCGCACCCACCGGGCGAAAGGCCTGTCGCACCGGACGATGGTCTGGCAGCACGCCTTGAAGAACGCCGGGCTGCCGCTCGCGACGATCATCGGGCTGCTGGTCAGCCGGGTGCTCGGCGCGAGCGTCGTGGTGGAGACGCTGTTCGCGATTCCCGGCCTCGGCACGCTCGTCGTGGAGGCGACAACCCAGCGCGACTACCCGGTGATCCAGGGCGTCGTGCTGATCACCGCGCTGCTGGTGCTGCTCACGAACCTGGTGGTCGACCTGGCCTACCGGTTCATCGACCCGCGTATCTCGGAGTGATGCCATGACCACGCTTTCCCCACCGCGCCGGGAGAACCGGCTGTGGCTGGTCGTGCGGGACTGGCGCGGCCTGGCGTCCGCCGGCTACCTCGTGGTGCTGGTGGCGCTGGCGCTGCTGGCGCCGGTGGTGACCGCGCACGAACCCAACGCGCAGAACTTCGACGCCATCCTCGCCCCGGCCGGCACGCCCGGCTACCTGCTGGGCAGCGACGATCTCGGCCGGGACGTGCTCAGCAGGCTGATCCACGGTGCGCAGGCGTCGCTGCTGGCCAGCTTCCTGGCGGTCGGGGTGGCACTGCTGATCGGCATCCCGCTCGGGCTGGCCGCGGGCTACCTCGGCGGCATCGTCGACAGCGCGGTGATGCGCGTGGTGGACACGCTGCTGTCGTTCCCGGCGATCATCCTCGCGATCGCGATCACGGCGGCCCTGCGGCCGAGCCTGGTCAACTCGATGATCTCGGTCGGCATCGTGTTCGCGCCTTCGGTGGCCCGCTTGATGCGCGCGCAGGTCCTCGCGGTGAAGGAGGAGACCTACGTCGAGGCGGCGCGCAGCTTCGGCAGCCGGGGCCGGCACCTCGTGCTGCGGCACCTGGTGCCGAACTCGATCCAGCCGGTGCTCGTGCAGTCCAGCCTGCTGCTGGCGCACGCGCTGATCGCCGAGGCCAGCCTGAGCTTCCTCGGCCTCGGCGTGCAGCCACCCGACCCGAGCTGGGGCTCGATGCTGGCCCGCGCTTACACGTTCCTCTACCAGGCACCGCTGCAGATGCTGGTGCCCGGCATCGCGATCGCCGCGACGGCGCTGGCGTTCAACGTCCTCGGCGACGTCGCGCAACAGGCCCTCGATCCACGCCGGAACCGCTAGGAGCTCACCCGAATGCGTCACGCCACCCTTCCAACACCACGCCGTCCACCCGTCCGCACGCCCGCTCGCGAGTTGGCGTTTTCGCGCGAAACCGGCGCGCGCCACGCCTGCGGAACGCCGGTTTCGCGCGAAAACGGCGCACCCCTCGGCCCGCGTGCCGCGCGCTGATGCGCCTCCACCGACCGATCCACGTGACCACTTTGGAGGGACATTGTCCTGGCAGCCGGAAATCGACGAACTGCGGCGGCGCGAGGAGCTCGCGCGGCGCATGGGCGGGCCGGAGAAGGTCAAGCGGCAGCACGACCACGGCAAGCTGACCGTCCGGGAACGCATCGACGAGCTGCTGGATCCCGGCAGCTTCCACGAGATCGGCGGTATCGCCGGGAAGTTCCAGCCGGACAGCGCGTTCCAGCCCGCGAACTTCGTGTTCGGCCGCGGGCGGCTGGACGCCAGGCCGGTCGTGGTCGGCGGCGACGACTTCACGGTGCGCGGCGGCGCGTCGGACGCCTCGATCCGGGAGAAGCAGATCATGGCCGAGCAGCTGGCCAACGAGCTGCAGATCCCGCTGGTGCGGCTGGTCGACGGCACCGGCGGCGGCGGTTCGATCCGCTCGCTGGAGACCATCGGCCGCACCTACGTCCCGGCCAACCCGGGCTGGGAGTGGGTCGCGGCGAACCTGGGCACCATCCCGGTGGTGGCGCTGGCACTGGGCTCGGTCGCCGGACTGGGCGCCGCGCGGGTGGCCGCCAGCCACTACTCGGTGATGGTGCGCGGCATCTCGCAGGTCTTCGCCGCCGGGCCGCCGCTGGTGGCGCGGCTGGGGCAGGCCGTCACCAAGGAGGAGCTGGGCGGCAGCGACATCCACGGCCGCAACGGCGTGGTGTTCGACGTGGTCGACTCCGAGAAGGAGGCCTTCGACCGCACCCGCCGCTTCCTGTCCTACCTGCCGCCGTCGGTGCACCAGCTGCCGCCGCGCGCGGAGTGCGGCGACGACGCCGAGCGCCGCGAGGACTGGCTGATCGAGGCCATCCCCCGCGACCGGCGCCGCCCCTACCGCATCCGCCCGATCATCAACGCCGTGGTGGACCAGGGCTCGTTCCTGGAGCTGGGCAGGGGTTTCGGCCGGTCGGCGGTCGGCGGCCTGGCGCGGCTCAACGGCTGGCCGGTGGCGGTGCTGGCCAGCGACCCGATGGTCTACGGCGGCGGCATGACCGCCGACTCCAGCCGCAAGATCGAGTGGCTGGTGGACCTCGCCGAGACGTTCCACCTGCCGGTGGTGCACCTGGTGGACCAGCCCGGCTTCGTCATCGGCGTGGAGGCCGAGAAGGCGGGCACCATGCGCTACGGCGTGCGCGCGCTCAACGCCGTCTACCAGGCGAAAGTGCCGTGGGCGTCGGTGATCCTGCGCAAGGTCTTCGGCGTCGCGGGTGCCGCGCACACCAACGCCGCGCGGGTGCACTACCGCTACGCGTGGCCGTCGGCGGACTGGGGATCCCTGCCCATCGAGGGCGGCGTCGAGGCCGCGTACCGGGCCGACCTGGACGCCGCCGAGGACCGGCAGGCGCTGCTGGACGAGATCACCGAGAAGATGAACGCGATCCGCTCCCCGTTCCGCACGGCGGAGGCGTTCAACATCGAGGAGATCATCGATCCCCGCGACACGAGACCGCTGCTGTGCGAGTTCGCCGAACTGGCCGCACCGCTACGCGCCGCAGGCCCTTCGACCTGGCATTTCAGGGGTTGATGTGATGATCAGCGCCATGAGCGGGGTGCGCGTGCTGGAGATCGCGCACTACATCGCCGGACCGCAGTGCTGCCAGATCCTCGCCGATCACGGGGCCGAGGTGATCAAGGTCGAGCCGCCGGACGGCGAGATGGGGCGCCGCGCCCAGCCGGTTCACGACGGCGACAGCCTCTACTTCGCCGCGAACAACCGCACCAAGCGCGCCATCGCCCTCGACCTGCGCAGCGAGCAGGGCAAGGAGGTCCTGCACGAGCTGATCGGCCGGGCCGACGTGCTGGTGACCAACTACGCCAACGGCGTGCCGGACCGGCTCGGTTTCGGCTTCGACGAGGTGCACCGGATCAACCCGCGGACCGTGATGGTGCACATCACCGGATTCGGCCGCACCGGGCCGTATTCGTCGTGGGTCGCCTACGACGGCATCATCCAGGCGATGAGCGGGCTGGCCGACATGACCGGCGAGCCCGACGGCGCGCCGACCATCGCGGGGCCGTTCGTCGCCGACAACGTCACCGGCATGCAGGCGGCGATGGCGGCCATGCTCGGCCTGCTGGCACGGGAACGCACCGGCCGGGGCCAGCTGATCGACGTGGGCATGCTGGATTCGATGGTCCCGCTGCTGGCGCACCACCTCTCGGTCGCGGCGGCGGGCATCGGCGAGCCGACGCGGTGGGGTTCGGCGCTGCCGACGAACTACTCCGGGCTGTACCCGGCCGGCGACGGCTGGGTGTACATCGCGCCGATCACGCCGAAGATGTGGAAATCCTTCAGCGCCTTGCTCGGCCACCCGGAGTGGGCGGAGCGGGAGGCGGCCGAGAGCGGCTGGCGGGTGCGGGAGCGGGAGCGGATCGACGCGCAGGTCGTCGAGTGGACCCGTGGCCGCACGAAGGCCGAGGTCGTGGCGGCGCTGCAGGCCGACGGGGTGGTGTGCGGGCCGGTGCGGTCGGTGGCCGATCTGGTGTCGGATCCGCAGGTCCAGGCCCGGGGCATCGCGGTGGAGGTGCCGTTGCGCGACGGCGCGCACGCGACGGTGCCCGGCCCGGCGCTGCGGCTGGCCGACACCCCGGCCCGCTCCCCCGAACGCCCGCCGGGGCTGGGCGAGCACACCGACGAGGTGCTGGCGCAACTCGGGTACTCGGCGGAGCGGATCAGCGCGCTGCACCGGGACAACGTCACCGGGAGGGCCTCGTGATCGACGGCCTGCTGGTGGCCAACCGGGGCGAGATCGCGCGGCGGATCATCCGGACCGCCCGCCGGCTCGGGGTGCGGACCATCGCGATCCATTCCGAAGTGGACACCGGGCTGCCCTACGTCGCCGAAGCCGACGAGGCGGTCCCGCTGGACTCGCCGCGCGACTTCCTCTCGGCGGAGGCGATCCTCGCGGTGGCGCGGAAGACCGGGGCGACGGCGGTACATCCGGGCTACGGATTCCTGTCGGAGAATCCTGATTTCGCCCGCCGCTGCGCGGCAGCGGGCCTGATCTGGGTCGGCCCGTCGCCGGAGGCGATGGAGCTGCTCGCCGACAAGGCGGCGGCGCGGGCGCACATGGCGTCGGCCGGGGTACCGGTGCTGCCGGGCAGTTCCGGGATCGCGTCGGCCGCCGAAGCCGACGCCGCAGCCTCGGAGCTGGGCTTTCCGTTGATGGTCAAGGCCGTTTCGGGTGGTGGCGGCATCGGGATGGGCGTCGCTCGCGATGCCGGGTCCCTGGAACGCGCGGTGCGGACGGCGCTGTCGCGCGGTGGGAGCGCGTTCGGCGACGCCCGGATCCTGCTGGAGCGGTACGTGCCGCGCGCCCGGCACGTGGAGGTGCAGGTCGTCGGCATGCCCGACGGCTCGGTGCGCGCGTTCGGCGAGCGGGACTGCTCGGTGCAGCGGCGGCATCAGAAGGTCGTGGAGGAATGCCCTTCCCCGGCCGTGGATGCCGAGCTGCGCTCCCGGCTGTGCGCGGCTGCGGTCCGGGCGGCCGAGAGCGTCGGGTACCGCAACGCGGGCACCGTGGAGTTCCTGCTCGATCCCAGTGCCGGGGAGTTCTTCTTCCTGGAGGTGAACACCAGGCTGCAGGTCGAGCACCCGATCACCGAGGAGGTGCACGGCGTGGACCTGGTGGAGCTCCAGCTGCGGATCGCCGCGGGGGCGGACGTTCCGGCGGACTTCCCCGCGCCGCGCGGGCATGCCGTCGAGCTGCGGCTCTACGCCGAGGACCCGGTCCGCTTCCTGCCCCGGCCCGGGCGGATCACCGGGTGGACCGAGCCGGCCGGGGTGCGGGTCGAGTCGGGCTACGCGGCGAACACCGAGGTGAGCCCGCACTTCGACCCGCTGCTGGCGAAGATCGTGGTGCACGGCGCCGACCGCGCGGACGCCCTGGCCCGGGCGCGGCGGGCGGTCGAGGAGTTCGTCGTGCGGGGCCCGAAGTGCAACCTGCCGTTCCTGGCCGAAGTGCTGGACGCCCCGGAGTTCGTCTCCGGTAACTACGACACCGGCGTGGTCGACCGGATCATCGCCGCCCGCTGATCTGAAGGGAACAACATGGAGATCAAGGCCGAGATGGTCGCCAACGTCTGGAAGGTGCTGGTGACCGAGGGCACGGCGGTCAAGGCGGACCAGGAGCTGGCCGTCCTGGAGTCGATGAAGATGGAGATCCCGGTGCTCAGCGAAACCGACGGCGTGGTGACCCGCGTGGCGGTAGCCGAAGGCGACGCGGTCAACGAAGGCGACCTCATCGCGGTCGTCGCCGCGGAGTGAAGCGAAGGGTGTGCGGGGCGTCTTCAGCCGAAGACGCCCCGCACACCGCGTCAACGCGCGTCGAACGCACCGGAGCGGAGCTTGGCGCCGAAATCGAGCCAGGCTGACCGGCTGAAGGCTAACGTTCCACCGTCACGATCCTTGGTGTCGCGAACTCCGACGAGGCCCGACGCAAATCCGACCTCGACGCAGTCGCGCTTTTCGTCGCTACGACTGGATTTCCTCCATCCGGCTAAGTTCTTCACAGTCCCCACCGCATTCTTTCCTTGCCTTGCGAATCAGTTGCAACGAACGGTCGATCGATGCTGCTGCGCCGAGAACGTGCCGCCAGGTCCGGCGATACAGGTCGACCAGAGCTACATCTTCCACGTACCGGGACTCCTCCAACAGGTCCAGATACACCAAGCCGGGGTGTTCCTGCAACGATTCCGGGAAGGTCATCAGGGTCCACGACTTGCCCTGCCCGCGGAAGGCCCCTGCATCGAGCGGCAAGACTTGCAGGTCGACGGTGGAAGTCCGAGCAGCCTCCTGGAGGTAGTCGAGCTGTTCGCGCATCACACCATTTCCTCCGCGCACCCGGTACAGCACACTTTCGTCGAGGACCACGTGCAGTTCGACCGGACGCCCTGCCCGCATGAAGATCTGCTTGCGCTCCATCCGAGCATCAACGAGCTGTTGGATCTCGGCATCTGAGTGATTCGGGTCCGCCCGAAACACCGCCGCTGCGTATTCCGGCGTCTGCAGAAGGCCTGGCACCAGCGAGGTTTCCACGATGTCGAGTCGAGCCATGTCGATTTCGAGGTTCAACCGGAGGTCGTGGTCTTCTGGGATCGGTGCCGCGCGCTTCGGCGTGCGCATACGCGCAACCGGGAGCAGGTCTCGCAGCTCCGGAAACTGTTCCTCCGCGCCGTAGTGCTCCAGGAGTTTCTCCAGGTCGGATTGGGTCGGTGCGTGGAGCCCCTTTTCGAGGTTGGCGATCGTCTGGCCGGTGCGGCCGATCCGCTTTCCCGCCTGCTGCTTGGTCAATCCCGATTCGGCGCGGAGTTGAGACAGCCGCAGCGCGAGGTAGTACCGGACGACCGCCGGGGACGACGTGATCACTTTGCTTCCTCCCGAACACGGCAGCGGGCATCAAGGGAACTGGGCCACGAGATCACCCGAACGAGACGCCGCGCCGCGTTGCCCGTCTTGAGTCCGAACTGCTTTATTTCAAGGGCAACGTCGAATCCGCCGGTCAAAGCAGGGCTCGACGATACAAGGCCAGGTCGCGGCGGTGTCAGCGACCCGCGGAAGCGAAGGAGCGGAGCATGGGCGGAACCAAGGTAGGCACCCGGGTCAGCATGGACGAGTGCTCGATCAGCTATACGGTCTGTCAGGACGAGGTCGAGTTCGAGATCGGCGGTCAGTCCGGCTTCGATCTCTTCACCACTGAGGCGGGCCTCGCAAAGCTCGTCGCCAAGGCTACCGACGCCCTTCGGGAGCTCCGCGAACTCAGGGCGCAAGAGGAGCAGTAGCCAAGGCGCACGTCCGGCCAGGCCAGGGCCCGTGCGTACTTTTTGCTGCTATAGCAGCACGAAGTACACACGGGTACCTGAGCAGCCGTTACCAGGCATCGACGATGGCTCGTGCCTGGGGGTTGGTCCAGCCCGCTCGCGCTACCGGTGGGAGGGCTCGGAGCAGGAGGTCCCGGGTGTCGGCCGGGTCGATGACGTCGTCGATCTCCAGGTGCATCGCCGTGTTGATCGCGCTGCCCGTTTCGTACATCTGGGCCACCAGCTCTTCGTAGCGCCGCTGCCGCTGCTCCGGGTCGGCGATCGCCTCCAGCTCGCGGCGGAAGCCCAGGCGCACCGCGCCTTCCAGGCCCATGCCGCCGACCTCGCCGCTCGGCCACGCAACCGTCAGCGCCGGTTTGGTCATCGTGCCGCCTGCCATGGCCATCGCGCCGAGACCGTAGCTCTTGCGCAGCACCACCGTCGCCATCGGCACCGTCAGGCGCGCACCGTGCACGAACATCCGGCCGAAGTGCCGCACCGTCGCCGTCTTCTCCGACTCCGGGCCGACCATGAATCCCGGTGTGTCGCACAGCGATACCACCGGCAGCCCGAACACCTCGCACAGTTGCAGCATCCGCGCCAGCTTGTCGGCGCCATCGGCGTCGATCGCACCGCCGAGCACCATCGGGTTGTTCGCGATCAGCCCCATCGGCCGGCCCGCGATGCGGACCAGCGCGGTGATCGTGCAGCGACCGAACTCCGGCCGCAGCTCCAGCACCGAACCCTCGTCGCAGAGGATGTCGATCGCGGCGTGCACGTCGTAGGCGCGCTTGCGGTTCTCCGGCACCACGTGGCGCAGTGCGCGCTGGTCCGGCTCGGTGTAGTCGGCGACATCGCCCTGGAAGTAGGACAGGTAGCGCTTGGCCGCCGCGACCGCTTCGGCCTCGTCGTCGACCGCCACGTCGACGACGCCGTTGGCCGTCTGCACGTCGATCGGGCCGATCTCCTCGGGGGCGAACACGCCGAGCCCGCCGCCCTCGATCATCGCCGGGCCGCCCATGCCGATGTTGGCGTCGCGGGTCGCGATCACCACGTCGCAGGTGCCCAGCAGCGCGGCGTTGCCCGCGTAGCAGCGGCCCGCCGCGATGCCGACCGTCGGAACCCGGCCGCTGAGCTCGCCCAGCGCCAGGAACGATGGGGTGATCAGGCCGCCGCCCTTGGGGATGTCGACGTCGCCCGGCCGGCCGCCGCCGCCCTCGGCGAACAGCACCACCGGGTACTGCCGCTGCCGCGCGACCTCCAGGATCCGGTCTGTCTTGCGGTGGTTGAAGTAGCCCTGCGTTCCCGCCAGCACGGTGTAGTCGTAGGCGAGCACCGCGCAGGTGCTGCGCTCCGGCCCGAACTGCGCGCCGTTGACCTGGCCGACGCCGGTGATCATGCCGTCGGCGGGCGTGTTGCGCAGCAGGTCGTCGAGCTCGCGGCGCTGGCGCTGCGCCGCGATGGCGAAGCCGCCGTACTCGGTGAAGGTTCCCTCGTCGACCAGGTCGGCCACGTTCTCGCGCGCGGTGCGCATGCCTCGCGAGTGGCGTTTGCGCACCGCTTCGGGACGGCTCTCATCAGCCCACAGGCTCTTCCGCTCCAGCACGCGGGCCAGGTCGGGCCGGACGTGGTCGGGGTCGATGCGCTCGTCCGCGAGGTCGGCGACGCCGAGCTCGTCGTTTCCGGAGACGATCACCACCGGTTCCCCGGCGTCGACCACGTCGCCTTCCCGGAAGCGGACCTGCGTCACCGTGCCGCCGCTTTCCGCGCGGATGACGTGCTGCATCTTCATCGCTTCCAGCACCATCACGACCTGCCCGCGCGCGACCACGTCGCCGAGGGACACCTCCACCGCGACGACCGAGCCGCTCATCGGCGCGACGGTGGCGCCGAGGGGAGCGTCCGGCACGGCGTTCGGCGCGGCCTCCAGCAGCCCGGCGCGATTGCTGTCCACATAGGACGTCGGGCAGCGTCCGGCGGCGAACTCGCCGGAGCGCAGGATCGCTTGCTGCAGCGGGAGGTTCGTGGCGACGCCGGTGATCTGCAGCTCGTCGAGCGCCTGGACCGCCAGCCTGCGGGCCACCGTGAAGCCCGCCGCGTCGTGCACCACGATCTTGGCCAGCAGGGAGTCGAAACCCGGGTTGGTGCGGTATCCCGGATAGCCGGCCGTGTCGACGCGGATGCCGCGCCCCGCGGGCATCCCGAACCGATCGAGGACGCCCGACTGCGGCAGGACCTGCCCGTCGGCGGTCAGCGTCTCGGCGTTGATCCGGATCTGGATCGCGCTGCCACGCGGGCACGGCACCCGGTCCTGGTCGAGGCCGAGGTCGGCGAGGCTCGCGCCGGAGGCGATCTCCAGCTGACTGCGCACCAGGTCCAGGCCGAGCACCTCCTCGGTGACGGTGTGCTCCACCTGCAGCCGCGGATTGACCTCCATGAAGAAGAATTCCTGGTCGCCGACCAGGAATTCCACGGTCGCCACGCCCCGGTAGCCGGCGGCGCCGACCAGCCGGGTCGCGGCCTGCAGCACGCTCTGCCGCAGCTGCCGGTCGAGCCCCTGGGCCGGCGCGACCTCGATCAGCTTCTGGTGCCGCCGCTGCACGCTGCAGTCGCGGTCCCAGAGGTGCGCGACCTCCTGGCCGTCGCCGATCACCTGGACCTCGATGTGCCGCGCGTCGGTGAGCAGCCGTTCGATGTAGAGCTCTCCGGAGCCGAACGCGGCGAGCGCCTCCGCTTCGCAGGCCCGGTACGCCTCGGCAAGCTCGTCCCGGCTGCGCACCACGCGCATGCCCCGGCCGCCGCCACCGGCGACGGCCTTGATCACCGCCGCGCTGCGCCCGTGCGAGAGGTCCGGCTCGAGGGTGTTCAGGAAGCGTTCCATGTCGGCGAGCGTCGCCACCGCCGTGCCGGGCAGCGTCGGGATCTCCAGTTCGCCGGCGAGCGCGCGGGCCTTCGCCTTGTCGCCGAAGAGCTCCAGCGCGCTCGGATCGGGGCCGACGAACGCGATGCCCGCGTCGGCGCAGGCCCTGGCCAGGGCGGGGTTCTCCGAGAGGAACCCGTATCCGGGGTGGATGGCCTCGGCGCCGGTCTTGCGGGCCGCCTCGATGATCGCGGCGACGTCGAGGTAGGCGGCGACACCGTTCGCGGGCAGCGGCACGGCCTCGTCGCAGCGGGCCACGTGCAGAGAGTCGGCGTCATCCGCCGCGTGCACGCCGACCATGCCGATGCCCAGCACCGCCGCGGCGCGGAAGACCCGCAACGCGATCTCGCCCCGGTTCGCGACCAGCAACGTCCCGAACGGCTCCCCGATGCCCATCCACGCCTCCTCCGCGCCGCACTGCGCCTGCCGGACCGCAACGGCGCATACCGACCAGTCGGTCCCTGGTCCTTAGCGTTGTAAAGAAGCGACCGGGTGTCAAGCGAACGGCCTGTTCGCGCCGTCTATCGAGGCGAACAGGCCGTTCGCTCCACCACCCGCCAGGGCACCACACCAGACCCGCCACCGGTCGTGCGTCAGCTCTCCCCCGGCTCCAGGTGGTAGAGCTCCGGGAGGTTGACCACGATCGCCTCCTGCGTGCTGCGGGCGATCACCACCTCCGCCGGGTCGCTCGGGTCCGGGTTCTCCTCGCGGTGCGGGACGAACGGCGGCACGAAGATGTAGTCGCCCGGCTCCGTCTTGATCCGCACCTCCTCGGTGCCGTCGTGGAAGACGAACTCCGGGTGGCCGCTGACCACGTAGATCGCCGTCTCCGACTCGCCGTGGTGGTGGTTGTCCGAGGCCGTCGACGGGCCGACGTGCGTCTCGCCCATCCAGATCCGCTCCGAGCCGACCAGCTCGCCGCTGATCGCCGCGAGCCGCCGCATGCCCGTCGTCTGCGCCGTCTTGTTGTCCAGGTCGGCGGCCCTGACGTGGTGCAGCCGGGCGCGCAGCGAGCGGCGCTGCTCCTCGGACACCGAGGTCGAGAGATCGGGGTGGAACGCGTCGTGCTGGGTCATCAGATTCCTTCCTTGTTCACCGATCGCCGACCAGCGGCACCCCGTCGAGGAACTCGCCGACCTGCCGGCCGAGTTCGCGCCACACCTCGGCGCCGGGTGAATCGTTGTGCACCGAGGTAACCCCACCCTCCACCGCGCGCACAACCTCGCCGATCGTGATTTCACCGGCCGGTCGCGCCAGCGAGTAGCCGCCGTCGCAGCCGCGCTGGCTGGTGACCAGCCCGGCCCGCCGCAGCTCGATCATCAGGTTGACCAGCGAGTTCAGCGGGATTCCCTGCCGCCGGGCGATGGTCTCGCACTTGACCTGCTCGGGGCCGCTGCCCGCCAGGTCGCGCAGCGCCCGCACCGAGTAGTCGGTGCGCGCCGAGATGTGCACCGGGGCCGACCGGCGGGCCCGCGGCGCGGCCGGCGTCTCGGGCAGCAGCACCGCGCCCTTGGCGACTTCCTCGCAGAACAGCACGATGCGTGCGGCCACGCTCCGATGGAACTTGTCGTTGAGGATGTCGTGCACGCCGTCCTTGAACACCGCGACCGAGCTCTGCGGGTGCTTGGCCGCCAGCGAGGTCACCGGGGCGACCGGCGCGAGCGTGTCCGCGTCGCCGTGCAGCAGCAGGGTCGGCACGTCCGGCAGCCGCTTCGGCGGCTCGGGGACGTCGTCGGTCAACCGGCCCCACTGGAACTCCGGATCGTTCTCCAGCAGTTCGCGGTGCACCGGGCACGACGTGCGCACCCCGATCTCCTCGTCCCGGTCGGCGGGCTGCTGTCCCTGCGCGAGCGGGGTGCCCGCCAGGATCAGGCCGTCCACCTCGACCTCCAGCGCGAGCGCCCAAGCGCGCAGCGCCCCGACATCGGTGCCGGCCAGGAATCGCGCCGCCCCGGGCCGGAACCAGGTCTCGGGATCGCCGACCGGGTCCGGCACCACCACGGCGTAGCCGTCCGCGGACAGCCGCCGGCCGAAGCGCTGGTAGACGGCGGGGTTCTCGCCCCTGCCCGGCAGCACCACCACGGTGCCGCGGCAAGGCCCGTCCGGCTCCCAGTTCCGGGTCATCTCAGGCTCCTCTCACTGAACTGTTTCGAAAGCGGCTTGCGTGGCGGTGCAGGTAGCGGAACCTCAGACGCCTTCTCGGTCCGGGATCCCCGACTCATGTATGACCAATACACCACGCCGGGGCTGTCCTCCCGAGAAGACGCCTGAGAACCCGCAGCGGTGCAAGTTGAGTTCCACACCGCAAGCGGCTGCCGCCGCTTCTTAACAGAACAAGGATTCACTTGCCGGGGTACAGATCCCGCTCGCAGGCCTTCGCCACGTCCACCTTCTCGCGCAGCACGCCCGCCTGGAGGTAGCGATCCGCCACGGCCTGCAGGTCGGCGACCACATCATCGGTCAACGGCCGCACCTCCTGCTTGGTCCGGGTCAGGATCTGGTGCGCCACCGGCGGCTCCAGCGACGTCAGCTTCTCGTAGACTCGCTGGTACTCCTCGGGATTCTCATCGCTCCACCGCCACGCCGCCTCGAACCGCCGCATCGCGTCGGCCAGCGCCTCGCGCTTGAGCGGGTCGGCGGCCGACGCCGTGGACACCGACAGGATGCCGTTGCGGCCGTTGATGCCCTGACCGTCGCGGATCACCCGGGCCCCGGCGTGCTCCGCGATCGACAGGTACGGGTCGAAGGTCGCCCAGGCGTCGATGTGCCCGGCGCTGAAGCCCGCCTGCGCGTCGGTCGGCAGGCTGAAGGTGATCTGCACGTCCTGCTGCGTCAGCCCGGCTTCGTCCAGCGCTCCGAGCGCGGTGTAGTGCGAGACGCTGCCCGGCGCGGTGGACACCACGAGGTGCTTGCCGCGCAGGTCGGCCACGGTGCGGATCGGCGAGCCCGGCGGCACGATGATCGCCGTCGATGACGGGGACGCCGCGGTCGCCACGGCCGGTCGCGCCGGCACGCCACCGGCGATGGCCTGCACGGTGGGCGCGTCCGCGGCGGTCGCGGTGTCCACGTCGCCGGAACGCATCGCTTCGAAAAGCGGTGCCGCGCCTTGGAAGTTGGCCCAGCGGATCTTGTACGGGGCGTCCTCGAACGCCCCGGATGCTTCCACCCTGGCCCGCAGCCCGCCGGCCTGGTCGCCGAGCACCAGCGTCACGTCGGACAGCGACTTGGGCTCGCTGCTCCCGGCGCAGCCGGCCACGGCGAGCAGCACCGCGGCCAGCACCGACACCAGGAATCTGGTCGTACGCACTCCGTTGTCTCCAGTCTCAGTCGAGCAGATCCGGCTGCTCGTGCACGATCTCTTCGAAGAGCGGGGCGAAGGTCACCCAGCCCGGGTCGCGGTGCTGCTGGTACTGCTGCCTGGTGTGCCGCGCGATCTCGTGCGGGATCAGCTGCAGCTGCCCGGCCGCCTGGGCGACGACCTGCACCTTCGAGTTCCGCTCGGCGGCCACGTACAGCGACACCGCCTCCTCCAGGCTGCGGCCGACGGTGAGCAGCCCGTGGTTGGCCAGGATCGCCAGCCTGCGCTGCCCGAGCGTCGCGGCGATCCGGCGGCCCTCCTCCAGGTCGAGCACGACCCCGGAGAAGTCCGGCACGATCACGTTGTCCTCGTAGAACTGGGCGCTGTCCTGCGAGATGGGCAGCAGTTCGGTGCCCAGCGCGGCGAGCGCCTTGCCCCAGATGGAGTGGCTGTGCGCGGCCGCGTCGACGTCCGGGCGGGCCCGGTGGATCTGCGAGTGGATGGCGAACGCGGCCTGGTTGACCGGGAGGTCCCCGTGCACGATCTCGCCGTCGTGGTTGACCAGCAGCAGCTCGGACGCCTTGATCCGGCTGAAGGCCCGGCCCAGCGGGTTGACCCAGAAGTGGTCCGGCAGCTCCGGGTCGCGGACCGTGATGTGCCCGGCGGCGCCCTCGTTGTAGCCGAGCTTGCCGAAGATCCGCAGCGCCGCGGCCAGCCGCTGCTTGCGGAACCGGCGTTCGTCCTCGACGTCGTCGAAGACCGGTCGGGCGGGGAAGCTGTTCTGCCGTGGGGAAAGCGATCGGGCGAACTCTGATCGCCCGGATGCGACGGTGGTCATGGCGTTCTCCTCGTGATGTCTCGGCGCGACGACCGGTGGCGATTTCGCGCGAAATCGACGTTCGGCACGCCTGGCAGGCGGCGATTTCGCGCGAAATCGCCGCATCTCGGGTCAGGCGACGGCACGGCGGGCGACTTCCTGGCGGACCAGCGGGATCAGCTCGCGGCCGTAGTCCACCGCGTCGTCGAACGGGTCGTAGCCGCGGATCAGCAGCGTCGTGACCCCGATGTCGACGTAGTCCAGCAGCGCCGCCGCCACCGTCTCCGGGGTACCCACCAATGCGGTGGAGTTACCCGCCGCGTTCGTGGCCGCCGCCGTGGGTGTCCACAGTGCACGGTCGTGCAGCTCGCCCGCCGCCGCGGCGGCGAGGAGTCGCTGCGAACCGACGTTGGCGACCTGCTGGCCCGGGTTCAGCGTCTTCGGCCCGGTGAAGGACGCCAGCCCACCGCGCGATGCGTTGATCCGGCCGAGGATGCGCTGGGCCCGCTCCCACGCCTGCTCCTCGGTCGCGCCCAGGATCGGCCGGAACGACACGCTGATCCGCGGCGGTTCCGCCCGCCCCGCTTCTGCGGCGGCCTTCCGGACCGCGGCGATCTGCTCGGCGGTCTGCGCCAGCGGCTCGCCCCACATCGCGAAGACATCGGCGTGCTTGCCGCCGACCCGCAGGGCGGCCGCCGAGGAACCGCCGAAGTACAGCGGGATCCCGGACTGCCGCACCGGGCGGACGGCGGCGTTGTAGTCCTCGAAGCGGTAGTGCGCGCCCTCGTGGCTCACCGGTTCCTCGGCGGCCCACACCCGGCGGAGGACGTCCAGGTACTCGTCGGTGCGCGCGTAGCGCTCGTCCTTGCCCAGGTAGTCGCCGTCGCGGCGCTGGTCCGCGTCGTTGCCGCCGGTGATGATGTGCACCGCGATCCGGCCGCCGGTGAGGTGGTCGGCGGTGGCGAAGGTGCGGGCCGCCAGCGTCGGGGCCACGAAGCCGGGGCGATGCGCGATCAGGAAGCCCAGCCGCTCGGTGTGCGCGGCGGCGTAGGCGGCGAGCTGGGTGTTCTCCGGACTGCTCGACCCGTAGCCGATCAGCACCCGGTCGAACCCGGCCGCCTCGTGCGCCTGCGCGAACTTCCGCAGGAACGCCGGGTTGACCGCCGGTCCGTCCGCCGCGTGGATCTCCGAGACGTGCTGCGCCCCGATCATCCCGATGAACTCGACGGTCATGACGAACTCCCCTCTCCGGTCCCGACACCCAGCCAGGACAGCAACTCCGCGCGCAGTGCCAGGAACGCCGGGTCGGTGACATCGCGCGGGCGGTCCAGGTCCAGCACCTGGTCGTAGCCGATGCGGCCGTCGCGCATCACCAGCACCCGGTCGGCCAGCAGCAGCGCCTCCTCCACGTCGTGCGTGACCAGCAAGATCGCGCAGCCGTGGCGCTGCCACAGCTCGCCGACCAGCTGCTGCGCCTTGATGCGGGTCAGCGCGTCCAGCGCCGAGAACGGCTCGTCCAGCAGCAACAGGTCCGGTTCGCGCACCAGCGCACGCGCCAGCGACGCCCGCTGCGCCTCGCCGCCGGAGAGCACCTTCGGCCAGACGTCCACCCGGTGGCCGAGGCCGACCTCCTCCAGCGCGGCCACCGCGCGCTTCTTGTCCGGGCGGCCGGGCAGGCCGAGGATCACGTTGCGCCACACGCGTTTCCACGGCATCAGCCGCGGCGCCTGGAACGCCACCGCGCGCCGCACGGCCACCTCGACCTCGCCGGTCACCTCGCGGTCGAGGTCGGCCAGGATCCGCAGCAGCGTGCTCTTGCCGCAGCCGCTCGGGCCGAGCAACGCCACGAACTGGCCGGGCTCGATGTCCAGGTCGAGGTCGTCGAGCACGGTGCGGTCGCCGAAGCGGCGGCTCAGGCCGCGCACCGAGGCGGGTTTCACTACGCTCCGCTGAACGCCGGTCGCCATGCCAGCAAGGTCCTTTCCAGCAGTCGGACGATGAAGTCGGCGACGAGGCCGAGCAGTGCGTACAGCACCAGGCAGACCACGATCACGTCGGTCTGGAAGAACTCGCGGGCCATGTTCATCTCGTAGCCGATGCCCGCGGTGGCGTTGATCGTCTCGCCGAATACCAGCGCCAGCCACGCCGAACCCAGCGAGTACCGCAGCCCCACCAGGGCGTTGGGCATCGCGGCGGGCAGGATGATGTGCCGCACCTGGGCGAACCAGCCGAGCCCGAGCGTCTTTGCCGCCTCCACCAGGCCCGCGTCGACGTTGCGGATGCCGCCGTAGATGTTCATGTACAGCGGGAAGGTCACGGCCAGCGCGATCAGCACGATCTTGGGCTGCTCGCCGATGCCGAACCAGATGATCAGCAGCGGGATGAGGCCGATCACCGGCACCGTGCGCAGCATCTGCATCGGCGCGTCGATGAGATCCTCGCCGCGGCGGAACAGGCCGGAGAGGGTCGCCAGCACGATCGCGACGACGACGCCGATCACCAGGCCGGCGCCGACGCGTTGCAGCGAGGCGGCGATCGCCTCCTGCAGCCGTCCTTCGTCCCACATCTCCACGGCGGTCCCGGCGACCGTGGCGGGCGAGGCGAGGGTGTCGTCGCTGAGCAGCCCGGTGCTGCTGAGGACCTGCCAGAGCGCCACCAGCGCGATGGGGCTGATCAGCTTGAAAACCCAACGGGGAACGCGGTTTTCGCGCCGCGCGGTGCGGGTTTGCACGGTGGTGACGGGGATCGGATCTCGATCGGTCGGCGCGCCGGTGGGCGCGCGTTCGGTGGATACAGTCATCTGCACTCTCCGGAGGGCATGAGGGCGCAGCACGGCCACGACGGATGGGCCGCGCTGGAGGATCACCGGAGCCCCTGTTCCGCTGCTCAGGTGCCGTGCGCACTTTTTGCTGCTATGGCAACAAAAACCACGCACGGGTGCCGACCAGCGGAGACGCTGTGCGGGGGGACTCCGGCGGAGCTGTAGGCGGTCGCGCTACGACGCGCGCGACGAAGCGGAGAAAACCGTTACCGGCAACAGAGTGCGGAGGACACGCGCACGAAGTCCACGTAACCTCGTGTCGTCAGGGCCGCTGTCCGGATCATGCCCAAGACCGTAACCGGACGCCCGGATCGTGTAAACCCAACTCCACGGATTGGGATTGTGATCGGATCCGCACCGGCGGAGGTCCTTCGCGCGACCCGCGGGCGCCTCGGGCGGTTCGCCCGGCGCTACCGTGGACCGGTGCAGCCGGAACTTTCCAGCGGGTCGGGCCGACCCGTCACCGCGATGCGAGCGGGCAGGCGCCCTGGAGGCCGTTCGTGATCGAGGAACTGCTGCCCGCCGAGGTCAGCTCCGCCGAAGCCTTCGCCGATCCACCGGACGTCGTCCTGTTCCCCGAAGAGGAAGCGCTGATCGCGCGCGCCCGGGACAAGCGCCGCCGGGAGTTCACGACCGGGCGGTGGTGCGCGCACCAGGCGCTGAGCCGGCTCGGCGTGCCGCCCGCTCCCCTGCTGCGCGGCGAGCGCGGAGCGCCGCAGTGGCCGGCCGGGATCCTCGGCAGCATCACGCACTGCGCCGGCTACCGGGCCGCCGTTGCGGCGCGCGCCGAGCAGGTGCACACCGTCGGCATCGATGCCGAGCCGCACGCCCCGCTGCCCGACGGCGTGCTCAACGTCGTGTCCCTGGAAGCGGAGCGCGCCGACCTGGCCCGGCTGTCCGCGGCGCGACCCGACACGCATTGGGACCGGATCCTGTTCAGCTGCAAGGAAACCGTCTACAAGGCGTGGTTTCCGATCACCGGCCGCTGGCTCGGCTTCGAAGACGCCCGGCTCGAACTCGGCGCCGGAACGTTCACCGCGCACCTGCGAAAGGAGGGCGCGGAACTGGCGGGCCGCCCGCTGACGGCGTTCACCGGCCGCTGGCTGGTCCGCGACGGCCTCGTCGTCTCCGCCATCGCCGCGACCCGGTCGAACGCGTGAAGGGCGCCTCCCGACGGGAGACGCCCTTCACTCCTGAAGCCCGAGATGGATCAGGCGTCGGCGCCGGCCTTGAGGGCCTTGGCGACCGTCACGACCCGCTTGGCCTGGACGGCAGCCGCCGCGCGGGTGACGTCGTCGACCTTGTTCGCACCCTGGGCGTCGACGTGGCTGGTGCCGTACGGGTTGCCGTCGGCGAACTTCGCGCCATCGGTGTAGCCCGGGGCGACCACGATGCCGCCGAAGTGGTGGAACGTGTTGTACAGCGCCAGCAGCGTCGACTCCTGGCCGCCGTGCGCGGTCGAGCTGGAGGTGAAGCCGCTGTAGACCTTGTCCGCCAGCTGCCCCTGCGCCCACTGCCCGCCGAGGGTGTCGATGAACTGCTTGAGCTGGGAGGCGATGTTGCCGAAGCGGGTCGGCGAGCCGAACAGCACCGCGTCGGCCCACACCACGTCGTCCGGGGTGGCCTCGGGGATGGACTGGGTGGCCTCGACGTTGGCGCGCCACGCCGGGTTGCTGTCGATCGCCGCGTCGGGCGCCAGCTCCGGGGCACGCCGCACCCGCACCTCTGCGCCGGCCGCCTCGGCCTCGGCGGCCAGAGTGTTGGCGATCTCGGTGCCGGTTCCGGTGGCCGAGTAGTAGATGACGCTGACCTTCACGGGGGTGCTCACTGTCGGACTCCTGTTCAAGGGGCTGGGCGGCTGCGTCGGAACCAGTCGCTCATCTCTTCCATGGAAGACAATACTCGGGCTGCATCTTCTTCGCAAGAGATTTCCTTGCGAGCTGTTTCAGGTAGACTGGTGGGGCCGCAATCGCAGGAGGGAGCATCCCGGTGGACAGCAAGACCGGCCCGGATCCGTGCACCGATGACGACGAGATCATCACCTGGTGGGGACTGGTGATCGAGGGCTACCACGTCACGCAGGGGCACATCGACGCCGAGATCGGCGAGCGCTTCGGGCTCCCACCGGCCTCCTTCGAGATCCTGCTCCGCCTGGTCCGCACGCCCGACCACCGGATGCCCATGACCAAGCTCGCCCGCGAGGCGGCGCTGAGCAGCGGCGGCTTCACCAAGGTCGCCGACCGCCTCGCCAAGGCCGACCTGATCCGCCGCGAGCCGTGCGAGACCGACCGCCGGGTCACCTACGCGGTCCTCACCGACCACGGCCGCGACATCGCCGAGCGCTCCCGCGCGGCGTGCGCCGAGATCCTGCGCAAGCGCGTCCTGGCCCCGCTCGGCAAGGCCGACTCGGCGGCCCTCGCCGAGGCCATGCGCGCCCTCCGCGCCGCCAACACGCCGGACTGCTGAACCCAAGCCCGATCCCACCCAAGGGGTCGCGCCAGAAAGGCCCCGAGGACAGGCTCCCCCGGATGCGCCCGGCACCTGACGGGGTGGCGGTTTCGCGCGAAGCCACCACCCCGCCCTCACACCGAGCGCCGTTTCGCGCGAATGGCTTGAGTGGGCCTTGGGGCCGAACCGCGTCAGCGTGCTGGCCAGACCTCGGGCGACCAAAGCCCGCTTGCGCACAAAGCGCCGAGGCGCGGTCACGGTGCGGAACCTCGTTGCCGGCCACCACCCGCCGTGACCCGCTACGCGGGCGCCGGCTCGATCACCACTCGAACCTGAACCGGGCGAGGGACACGAAGTCGCCGGTACCGACGCTGCTGCGTTCTTTCCCTTTCGGGGCAACGACCTTCAAGTACACGTCGTGGGCACCGGTCACCGGTGCGACCGGCCGGCTTTGCCGCAGCCGTTCATACGAGTTGTCCGTGACCGTGCCCGAAATCGGGATCGTGGCGATCGGCGGGCTGCCGGACGAGTCCCCGGAAGCCGCTGGCCGCCAAGTCCGGGTGTTGCCGCATGCCAGCGAACTGGTCGTGACGCCGAGCCACCGCACGCAGTTGGAGCGGTCACCCTCGTACTACCGCACGGTTGCGCCCCGTTGACCGTTGCCAAGGAACGGGACGGATCCATATACTCCCATTTAGTGAGCATCGCGCTCACTATTTGAGCATACTGCGCTCATTCGTCCCGGACGAGGGCCGCACCGAAGGACATTCAATGGCGAATTCCACCACCGACGGCGTCACAGCCACCGGCCAAGCGGGCGCGCGACCCGCGCAGTCGCACGCCAAAGTCATCCGCGCCGCCATCCTGGGCACCGTCGTCGAGTACTACGACTTCGGCATCTACGGCTACATGGCGACCATGGTCAGCGCCCACTTCTTCGTCCAGGACGATCCGACCGCGGCGCTGCTCGGCACCTTCGCCGCGTTCGCCGTGGCGTTCTTCCTCCGCGTGCCGGGCGGGATCTTCTTCGGCCACATCGGCGACAAGTACGGCCGCAAGAAGGCGCTGACCTGGACGATCCTGCTGATGGCAGTGGCCACCGCACTGATGGGCCTGCTGCCCACCTACGCCACGCTCGGCGTCTGGGCGACCGCGCTGCTGACGCTCTCGCGCTGCTTGCAGGGTTTCGCCGCCGGTGGTGAGCTCGGCGGCGCCAACTCGTTCGTCTCCGAGCACGCCCCGGCCAAGTGGCGCGCCTTCCAGACATCGATGGTCAACTCCGGCACCTACATCGGGTCGCTGTGCGCATCCCTGATGGCGCTCGCGCTGACCACGGGGCTGTCGGCCGAGCAGATCGCGGCCTGGGGCTGGCGAATCCCGTTCCTGCTGAGCCTGGTCATCGGCGTGGTCGGGCTGTGGATCCGCAACTCGCTGGATGAGACCGAGCAGTTCGAGGACGTCCAGCAGCAGAGCGACGTCGTGAAGGTCCCGCTGTTCGCGGTGCTTTCGACCGCGTGGCGGCAGGTCCTCACCATCATCCTGCTCGGCGCGGTGATCACCGGCGGCTACTACATCGCCTCGGTCTACGCCGCGACCTACCTGCAGACCGCCGGGCAGCGCTCGCCGCAGTTCGCCTTCGCCGCGACCTGCATCGCGATGGTCCTGGGCGTGATCACCCTGCCGATCTCGGGCTACCTCGGTGACCGGATCGGGCGCAAACCGGTGTTCATCGGCGGATCCGCGGCCGGGGCGCTGCTCGGGGTGCCGATGTTCATGCTGATGGCCGACGGCCCAGCGCCGCTGGCGATCCTGGGCCCGGCCGTGCTGTTCATCTGCGTCTCGGTGGTCAACGGCGTCTCGTTCGCCACGTACGCGGAGATGCTGCGGGCCCGCTTCCGGTACAGCGGAATCGCGTTGGGCAACAACGTGACCAACATGCTGCTCGGCGGCACTGCGCCGTTCGTCGCGACGCTGCTGGTGAGTTCGACCGGCAACAAGCTCGCCCCGGCCGGGTACTTCGTCGCCTGCGCCCTGATCAGCCTCGTCACCTCCTTCTTCCTCAAGGAGACCAAGGGAAGGGAACTCGCACTATGACAGCCAGGTTTCGCGATCGCCGGATCGTGGTGACCGGCGCCGGAAGCGGCATGGGCCGGGCGGAGGCTCTCTGCCTCGCCCGGGAAGGCGCCGATGTTCTGCTCGCCGACATCGATCTGGCCGCCGCCCGCGCCGTCACCGACGAAATCACCGCGGCGGGCGGCACCGGCCGGGCTCACCACCTCGACGTGGCCGACCCCGATGCGTGGCGAGGACTCGCGACGGCGCTCGACGGGAAGCCGTTGCACGGCCTGGTGAACAACGCCGGTGTGAGCTTCCGGAAAGGCATCGCCGAGACGTCGGTCGACGACTGGCGCCGGGTCGTGGACATCAACCTCTCCAGCGTCTTCTTCGGGATGAAGTTCCTCTCCGGCCCGCTGGCGCGAGCCGGGGGCGCGTCGGTGGTCAACGTGTCCTCGATCGCCGGGATGGTCGGCTACTTCTCCGCTTCCTACGGGGCGAGCAAGTGGGGTGTGCGCGGGCTGTCCAAAGTGGGCTCCCTGGAATTCGCCGCCAAGGGCGTCCGGGTGAACTCCGTCCACCCGGGGCTGGTCGACACTCCCCTGCTGCATTCCGGTGACCACCGGTTCGTCGACGAGAGCCTCCGGTCCGTGCCCGCCGGCCGGGTGGCCGCGCCCGAGGAGATCGCCGGGGCGGTCGCCTTCCTGCTCTCCGACGAGGCGTCCTACATCAACGGCACCGAGCTCGTCGTCGACGGCGGCCTGGTGTCCGGCGGCACCTACCACCGCATCACCAGCGCGCTCGCCGAGGACGCCTCATGACCGGCGCACTCCTCGAAATCCTGAACCTGCTGGGAAAACAGGCCCACGCCATCGACGGCGGCGCGGCCCGGCAGTGGGCCGAGACCTTCACCCCCGACGGCGTGTTCCGCTCCCCCACCTATCCCGAACCCGTCCGCGGACGGGAAGCGCTCACCGAGTTCGCCGCCGCCTTCGCCGCGAACAACCCCCGAGCCCACCACATCGTCACCAACGTCTGCATCGACCGCGAGATCAGCGCGGACGAGTGCCACGTCAAGGCCAACCTGCTCATCGTGCGGACCACGAGCTCCGACGCGGTGGCCATCGACCGGGTCACCACCATCGACGACAGCTTCGTCCGCCACGACGGGCTCTGGCGGATCGCCGAGCGGGTCGTCACCCGCGACTGAACCACCTCTTCCTGCGAACCCCTGGAGAATCCCCGATGACGGCACCGAACGACCAGGCCAACCCGACGCGCGCGGACGACAGCCCCATCGCCGCGAGCTACCCCGAACTCGTCGGCAAGGTCGCCGTCGTGACCGGTGCGGGTCGCGGCATGGGCGCGGTCTTCGCCACCGAGCTCGCCCGGCGCGGCATCAACGTCGTGGCCGGTGACCTCACCGGTGCGCCCGAGGTCGCCGAGCAGGTCAACCGGCAGATCACCGACGGCGGGCGGGTCGTCGGCCACCGCGCCGACGTCACCGACCCCGCCGGTCACGACGGCCTGCTGCGCGCCGGGCTCGACGAGTTCGGTCGGGTCGACTTCTGGGTCAACAACGCAGGGATCTTCCCGCAGGCCGAGTTCACCGAGATCCCGCCGGAGCAGCTCACCGCCACCTACCAGGTCAACGTCAACGGCGTCGTCTACGGCGCGCAGACCGCCGCCAGGCACATGCGCGAACACGGCGGCGGCGCCATCGTCAACATGGCCTCGGTGGCCGGAGTCCGGGTGCGCGCCACCCGCGCGGCCTACAACTCGTCCAAGGCCGCCGTGCGGCACCTGACCAGCTGCATGGCCGTGGAACTGGGCTCGGACAACATCCGGGTCAACGCGATCGCGCCCGGCTTCGTCGACACCGAGATGACGCGATGGGTGCGGGAGGACCCGGCGGCGCTCGACCGCGCGCTCAGCACCGTGCCGCTGCACCGGGTCGGCGCGCCCATCGAGGTCTTCGGCGCCCTGTACTTCCTGCTGTCCGACAGCGCGCGGTACATCACCGGCGCGGTGATCCCGGTCGACGGCGGCTCCCAACACATCTGAGGTAGATCCATGGGTTACGACTACGACCTCGTCGTCATCGGCGCCGGGGGCGCCGGGCTGGCGGCGGCGGTGTCGGCGGCGCAGCACGGGCTGCGGGTGCTGGTGCTGGAATCCGAGGCCGAGATCGGCGGGTCGACGCAGCTCTCCGCCGGGATGCTGACCGCCGCGGCCACCGGCGTGCAGCGGGCGCTGGGTGTCGAGGACTCGCCGGAACGCATGTTCCAGCACTACATGGACCTCAACCAGTGGCGCGTGCTGCCCGGCCCGACGCGGATGTTCTGCGAGCAGTCGAGCACGCTCATCGACTGGCTGCTCGACCTCGGCGTCGAGATCCCCGCCCAGCTGTCCCGCAACGCGCACATGCCGGGGTTGACCCGCGCCGGCGTCGAGGACGTCTGGCGCGGCCACGTGCCGAAGGACCAGGGATACGGGCTCGTCCAGGCCCTGGACCGCGCCCGCCGACGGCTCAAGGTCGATCTTGCGCTCGGCAGCCGCGCCACCGACCTGCTCCGCGACGGGCCGGCGGTGCGCGGGGTCGTCGTCGACGGCGCGGAGGTCACCGCGCCGTCCGTCGTCGTGGCCTGCGGTGGGCTGGCCCAGAACCCCGAGCTGGTGCGGGACTACTTCCCGGACGCCGGCATCGCCGGCGACAGCCTGTTCGTCGTCGCCGCCCCCGGCAGCCGGGGCGATCACATCGCGCTGGCCGAGCGGCACGACCTGTCGCTGTTCGGACACGGCTGGGGTCTGCTGCTGGTCACCGCCGAGTTCCAGCGGTTCCACCACTGGCAGAGCGGATTCCCGCCGGTGTCCCGGATCCACGTCAACGCCGACGGCCACCGGTGCATGGACGAGGACGCCCCTTATGCGGTCAGTCCCGGAATCCTCAAGGACCACGGCGGATTCGTCTGGGCGGTCTTCGACGAAGCGGCCCGCACCGGCCTGCCGCCCGGTTACGCCGACTGGGCGGCGGACCGGGTCCTCGAAGAGGTCGGCAAAGGCGTCGTCCGGTGCGCCGACACGCTGCCCGGACTCGCCGCGCGGATCGGCATGCCGGCCGCCAACCTCATCCGGAGCGTCGAGCGGTTCAACGCGCTGTTCGAACGGGGCCACGACGAGGACTTCCTCCGGCACGAGTCGCTGGCCGCCAAGCAGGTCGACCCCCGGCTGCCACCGGTGGGAACCGGTCCGTTCTACGCGGTACGGATGCTCCCAGCGGAGCTGGTGTGCACGCACACCGGCCTCCGCATCGACAGCCGCGCCCGCGTGCTCGACACCGGCGGCCACGTCGTTCCGGGGTTGTTCGCGGCGGGCGAAGCGGCCGGAGGAATCCTCGGGGAACGCTACGTGGGCGGCGGGAATTCCGTGGCTCATGCCCTGGTGCTCGGTCGGCTCGCCGGGCAGGAAGCAGCACAACGGCTCAACGACGCAGGGAGCGGCGCATGACCACATCGGACGATCGGGTCGCCATCGAGCAGGTGCTCTACCGCTACGCGAGGGCGGTGGACCGGCTCGACTACGACGGCATCCGGGACTGCTACTTCCCCGACGCCATCGACGACCACGGCGGCTACCACGGGCCGGTGAGCGGCCTGATCGAGGACATCCGGCGGCGGCACACCACGATCGACTCGTCCCAGCACTTCATCAGCAACGTGCTCATCGACTTCACCGGCGACGACGCGGCCGAGGTCGAATCCTACTGCCTCTGCTACCTCAGACAGGCGCCGGTCGACGGCGCGACCGAGCAGGAACTGGCCATCATCCGATGCCGCTACGTGGACCGGTTCGAACGGCGCAGCGGCCAGTGGCGCATCGCCGACCGGGTCGTCGTCTTCGACGAGTTCCGCGCACAAGCCATCACCGACAGCCTCAACCCCGGCTGGGTCCGCTCCAGGAGGGACGCCACTGATCCGGTCTACCGGCAGTGATGGTCTGCGGCGTCAGCGCACCCGTGAGCGTGAGGCGAACAGCTGCGCGCTCACCTCGCGGGCCGCCTCCACCACCCGCGGCGCCACCTGCTCGACCGCAGCGGGATCGACCAGCGACACACCGATGCTGACCTCCGACATCGTCGGAGGTGTCTCCACCGGCACCGAAACCCCGATGACTCCCGGGATCACGTGACCGGTGGAAACGGCGTAACCCTGCTCGCGGGCCGCCACCACCTCGGCCGGGTCGTCATCACGGGGCGGGCGGCCCGCCAAGATCGCAATACCGCCTGAGCCGCGGGCTATCGCGTGGCGCTGACCTGTCCGGAAGGCGATGTGCGCCGCGGCGAGCCGCGGCTCGACCACCAGCACCGCTTGTACCTCGGCATCGCTGACCGGCACCATCAGGTGCGCCGTCGCATCGACCGCGTCGGCGAGCCCCGCCATGATCGGGTAGGCCAAGCCGCGCAGATCACTGTCCACCGCCGACGCCAACTCCACGAGACCGTAGGCCAGGTGGTACCGCTTGTCCTCGGTCCGCCGGACCAGGTTGTGCGCGGTGAGCGCCTCCAGCATCCGGTGCAGCGCATTGCGGTTGAGCCCCAACGAGCGCGCCATTTCGGTCAGCGTCTCGCCGTCCGGCCGTCGGGCGAGGTGCCACAGGACCCGGATTCCCCTGTCGAGGGTCTGGGCCCCCGAAACCGAGGATCCTCGGTTGTCTTCCACGCTCATCCGCCGCCTTGCCGATCGCACTTCCCGCGCAATCCTATCCAACCGCCGACGACCACGCGAAGGCCAGCTCAGCGCACCGATGGCCTCTCTGGTGGCGAGCGTCGACGAGAACGTGCTCCGCAGCGCAAGCGGTCGGCCGAGCTGGCCCCACGGCCGGAGCTGCACCGCCGGCCGCGGAAGGTGCCGCCGAACCTAGCCGGGGAGGCCGGCGCGCATGCGCGCTACGCCGCTGTTGCCGACGCGGTCGAGCGGATCCCGGATCCGCCTGGCGACTTCGGCCGAGTGCCCTCAACCGACGCCGGCAACAAACCACAGTGGACATTTCCTTGACCGGATTTCCCAAGGATTTCACAGAATTCACATTCTTGAATGTGCGTCACATACTTGACGTGACCCGATCGACTGCCCTACTTTTGACACCAAGGTCGGGGGTGACGCGGAATCCGCGTCCACCAGCCGGGGGTTCGTTCATGTCTGGCGGCGGGAGCGAACCCCCACCCGACCACCTACCGCCTCGGTTCCGGCGTGCAGACCCCGCCACCGATGGTGAAATCCCCTCCGCACCAGCACTTTTCAACACCGGGACGGCCGACCGGTGTGGACTTGCGTGCCGAGCGGGCCGTGGACCGTGCCGGGTCGCGCTACACCCCCCAAAACTTCCTGTAGTCGCTTCGGCCGTTGACCTCCCCGCGTCTTCTTTCTACCCGCTACACCCTCC